>JBJMMH010000095.1:0-3846 GCA_045804885.1 Chloroflexota bacterium
TCGCAGCGACGACCGCCGGCGCCCCGACGTCCATCGGCAGCTCGCCGACGCCCTTCGCCTTGTGCGGCGCACCGCTGAACGGCGCCTCGACGAGGATCGACGTGATCCGCGGCGCGTCGAGCGAGGTCGGGATGATGTACGAAGCGAGGCGGTCGAAGAGGTAGCGGCCGTCCTGTAGCTTGATCTCCTCGACCGTCGCGTAGCCGATCGCCTGGAGCGTGCCGCCCTCGACCTGGCCCTCGGCGAGGACCGGGTGGATGACGCGGCCGACGTCATCGGCTGCCACCACATCGCGGACCGTGACCTCGCCGCTGTCGAGGTCGACGTCGACCGACGCGACGCACGCCGCCCAGCCGAAGGCGGGATACGCGTCGCCGCGATAGGTCTCGTCGTCGAACTCCACGCCCGGGTACGGCTGGAACTGCTGGTCGATGCGGGTCGCGCCGTGGAGGACGGAATCGGAGCGGTAGACCGCCGCGAACGGCTTCCCGCCGTTGCGCTCCTCGACCTCGGACCGGAGCCGCCGCGCCGCCTCGATCAGGAGGCCGCCGACGACCATCGCGGTCCGGCTCGCGACCGTCGGTCCCGAATCGGGCACGATCGCGGTGTCCTGCGCTGCGATCTCGACGTCCTCATACGCGATGCCGAGCTCCGTCGCGACGAGCTGCGGGAAGATCGTCTTCGTCCCCTGCCCCATCTCGGTCGAGCCGGTGAGGATCCGGACGACGCCGTCGCCACCCAGTTCGACCGACGCGACCGACGCGAGCTTGACCTCGCCGGACCCGGTGAACCCGGCGCCGTGCCAGGCGAGCGCGATCCCGATCCCTGACGCGACCCGGTCGCGCCCGGTCCGGAGCGGCGTCGCCCGCGATGAGCCACCGCCCTCGCGCCTTGCCCGGGCGCGCGCGGTTCGCGACCGGACGCCCTCGAACTCGGCCGCCTCGGCGGCGCGCTCGAGCACCTCCAGGGCGGCCACGCTTTCGCGGAGGACCTGGCCGGTCGGCGTCGTGTCGCCCTCCCGGTAGAGGTTCCGGCGGCGGATCTCTGTGGGGCTCATGCCCAGCGCCTCGGCCAGCCGATCGACCTGGATCTCGGCCGCGAACTCGACCTGCGGCGCGCCGAAGCCGCGGAACGCGCCGTTCGGCGGCGTGTTCGTCCGCGTCGCCCTGGCCTTGATCCGGACGTTCTCGCAGCGGTACGGGCCGCCGGCGTGGATCGCGCCGCGCGACAGGACGACGGGCGTCAGCGTGCAGTAGGCGCCGCCGTCCATCACGACCTCGATCTCCTGGGCCGTGATCGTCCCGTCGACCTTCACGCCGGTCCGGTGGGTGACGATCGCGGGGTGGCGCTTCGTCGTTGCCGACAGGTCCTCGTGGCGGTCGTAGATCATCCGGACGGGCTTGCCGCTCTTCCGCGCGAGCAGCGCGGCGTGGAGGGCGATGATCGAGGGGTACTCCTCCTTGCCGCCGAACCCGCCGCCGGTCTCGGCCTGGACGACCTGGGCCTGCGCGTCGTCGAACCGGAGCGCCCGCTTCATCGCCTTGTGGATGTAGTAGGGGCACTGGAGGCTGCCGTGGACTGCCACGCCGCCGTCCTCGCGGGGCACCGCGATCATCGCGTTGTTCTCGATGTAGAGCTGCTCCTGGTGGCCGACACGGTACGTTCCCTCGAGGACGTGATCGGCCTCCGCGAAGCCCTTGTCGAGATCGCCGGACGCGATGTCGTAGTGGGCGAAGACGTGGTCCGACAGGCGCGGGTCGAAGACCGGCGGCAAGGCGTCGGCGCGGACCTTGACGTGGCGCTTGGCAGCCCGGAGCGTCTCGCGGTCCGCCGCGGCGAGGAGTGCCAGCGGCTCCGAGTGGTGCTGGATCTCGCCACCCAACGCGACGAGGACCGGCTGGTCGTCGCTGATCAGGCTCACGACGTTCTCACCAGGGATGTCCGCGGCGGTCACGACGACGACCTTCGACCAGTCGAAGCCAGGGTCGAGATCGAGGCCGACGAAGCGGGCGTGGGCGTCCGTGGAGCGGATCGTCGCGCCGAACCAGGCGCCCGGGAAGACGAGATCGTCGGCGTACTTCGCCTCGCCGGTCAGCTTGGCGGGACCCTCCCGGCGGAGCGGCGCGGCCGCGCGAGCCCGCCCGGGCGCGATCGTCCCCGGGGCGACGATCAGCGGATCCGGAGCGGCCCGGCGAGGGGCAACGGGGGTGAGCGTCCGGCCCGGCGAGGTCCGGATCGTCGAGCGCGGCACGGTCCCTCCTGTGCCCGGAGCGTACCACCGGTCGGCCTGCTTCCGGGACCGCCCCGACGACGCCGCGCGACCGACCGGTGCCGACTTCATCGGACCGGACCGAACCGCTCCGAATCACCGCGGACCAAGCCGGTCCGACCGGGTCTCGGACGGACTGCAACGAACCTCACCGCCTCGGTGCAGGGCGACACCGGCAATCCGGTCGGAGCAGGGCAGGACGATCGTCACGTGAGACGCACCGCTCGTATCGTGAGCGCTCGATCTTCTTCACTCGCTCTTGGACTCATCGGATCTCGGGGAGCCTGATCGGATGGACACCCAGACGATCGTCACGATTGCCGTGGCGATCAATGTCGGCGTCGCCCTCCTGGCGATCGCCGCGCCCCGCTTCGGTCGCCGCCGACCGAGCCGCTCGATGGCGCTTGCCGGCGCCACCCCGACGGGAAGCCCCGTGCTCCGTGAGTCAACCGGCGCTTCCGCCGGGGCCATCGACGGCGAGTCCGAGTGGCCGACACCCGACTCCTCGGACGTCGCGGCGGCGTGGTCGACGGATCGGCCGGCCACCGACGCCGAGCGGGCTGGACGCCTCGGCGCCCGACCGCCGACGACCGAGGGATCGTGGGATCCGGAGACCGGCCTCGCCCTCGCGGCGTCCTGGTCACGCTGGATTGCCGAAGAAGAGGCACGCGTCCGGCGATTCCACCGGCCCGCCACCGTCGTCCTGGTGGAGCTGGGCGGCCTCGACCGACTCGTCGACCTCGTCGGCCGCGAGGCCGGGCAGCGGCTCATCCCGCCGATTGCGATCACGATGCGCCGCTACGGCCGGGAGGCGGATCATTTCGCCCGGGTCGGCCGCGCGAGGTTCGCCGCGATCCTGACCGAGACCGACGAGGTCCAGGCGATCAACTATGTCGAGCGGATTCGGACCGCGTGCGACGTCTGGCTCGCGGCCGGTGCGGTTTCGCTCCGTCTCGCGATCGGCTGGGCCGAGATCAGCGTGAATCAGGCAGCAGCCGACGCCGTTCGACTCGCCGAGGAGCGGCTCTTCGCCGACCGCCAACGGTCGCAGCCGGGTGGCCGCGAGGCGATCGATCCCGCGGACGCGACCGACCGAGCAGGACGAGCCGACTCGGGTTCCTAGTCGCGTCCCCGACGGAGCGCCTGCCCCGGTGTCGCCCCGGTGTGGCGACCGCCGTCGACCACGGCCACACCGCCGACGATGACGAGCTCGATGCCGATCGGATCGCGGCGCGGCTCGTCGACGGTCGCATCGCTTCGAACGGTCGCCGGATCGAAGACGACGAGATCGGCGATCGCGCCGTCGCGGATCGTGCCACGGTCGTGGAGGCCCAGCCGCGCGGCCGGGGCGCTCGTCATCCGCCGGATCGCGTCCTCCAGCCCGAGGATCTGCTCGTCGCGAACGAACTGGCCGAGGATCCGCGGATAGCTGCCGAAGGTCCGCGGAGACGGCTTCGCGCCGAGGAACGTGCTGTCGGTGCCGACCATCCCGATCGGGTGCCGGAGGAAGCGGCGGATCCCGTCCGTATGGGGGCCCGGGGTGACCTCGCTCGGGCGAAGGTTCTCGGCGAGCAACA
>JBJMMH010000096.1:0-8420 GCA_045804885.1 Chloroflexota bacterium
CGACGCGCGAGACCAGCGAGCGACGGCGCAGTCGCGCCGGCGCGACCTTCGGCCGATCAACGGCGATCGAATCAGCAACAGCAGCCGCGCCTCCGCGAGCGCGATGAACCTGCGGTCGGGCGAGCAGAACCTCAGCAGCGCCGGCGACCCCGCCTTCGCGCGCGTCGCGCCGGCCGCGGTCGTGCCGCTCGTGGGCGCGATCCGCGAGGACGAGGACTCTGATGCCACGAGCGAGAGTGGCAGCGTGGCGGTGGATGGTCTCGGTCACCGGCTGGCGATGACCCGTCACGGGGCGCAGGCGGTCAAGGGCGCGCTGCACGCCGACCGACGCGTTCAGCAATACGGTCTCCTGATTCGATCGAACGGTCCGCGCGTGGGCAGGGAGCGCAGGGGGGACTGGGACCGTCCGTCTGGTCGCGGTATCGAGCTGGGGGTCTCTCTTACGCGGCCGAGCCCGTCAAACGGGCTTACGACATCGAACCGAAGGCTAACAGACCGTCAATCGCATCGCAAACACGACACAGGTCGTGTGACGCGAGCGGCCGCTCAGGCGTCGAGGCTTTTCGTCAGCGTACCTCGGGCCAATGGCGTCGCGGAACTCCGCCTTGGGCCTCGGTGGACCGGGTCACAGATCGGCGCCGGAGCTCTCTTGAGTTTGACGACCCGTGTCAGGCGTCGAGACTCTTCGTCAGCGTTCCGAGGAATTGAACGTTGCTCTCCGTCTTCGATAGGCGGTTGAGCAGGAGCTCGATACCCTCGTTCGTGCCGACCGCGGACAGCATCCGGCGCATCGTCCAGACCATCTTCAGCGTGCCTTCCTCGAGGAGCAGCTCCTCTCGCCGGGTGCCGGAGCGCTGGACGTCGATCGCCGGGAAGATCCGCTTCTCGGCGAGCTTCCGGTCGAGGATGAGCTCCGAGTTGCCGGTGCCCTTGAACTCCTCGTAGATGACGTCGTCCATGCGCGAGCCGGTGTCGACGAGGCACGTGCCGATGATCGTCAGCGACCCACCTTCCTCGATGTTCCGGGCGGCGCCGAAGAACCGCTTGGGCGGATAGAGCGCGATGGGGTCGATGCCGCCGGACAGCGTCCGGCCGGATGGCGGCAGCGCCAGGTTGTAGGCACGAGCGAGCCGCGTGATCGAGTCGAGCAGGATCACGACGTCGCGGCCGGTCTCGACCTGCCGCTTCGCGATCTCGAGGGCCATCTCCGCGACGTGCGTGTGGTTCTCCGTTGGCTCGTCGAACGTCGAGCTGATGACCTCACCCTTGACCGAGCGGCGCATGTCGGTGACCTCCTCCGGCCGCTCGCCGATCAGGGCGACCATGAGGAGCACCTCGGGATAGTTCGTCGTGATGCCGTTCGCGATGTGCTTGAGGAGCATCGTCTTGCCGGCCTTCGGCGGGCTCACGATCAGCGCACGCTGGCCTTTGCCGAGCGGGTTGACGAGGTTGATCAGCCGCTGGCTGAGGTTCTTGGCGTCGCTCTCGAGGTTGATCAGCTCGTCCGGGTGGACCGGGGTGAGGTCGTTGAAGACCGGCCGGCGGCGAGCAGTCTCCGAGTCAACGCCGTTGACCGAGTCGACCCGGAGCATCCCCCAGTATTTCTCGGCGTCACGCGGCGCTCGGACCGCGCCACTGACGCGATCGCCGATGCGGAGGCCGAACCGTCGGACCTGGCTCGACGAGACGTAGACGTCGTCGGCGCTCGGCAGCAGGCCGTGGCGGCGCATGAAGCCGAAACCCTCGTCGACGATGTCCAGGATGCCGGTCGCGTAGGCATGGCCGGCGCGCTCCGTCTGGCGTTCGAGGATCCGCTCGACGAGGTCTTCCTTGCGCTCCTGCGTCCCGGTCTCGAGCTCGAGGTCACGGCCGACCGCACGAAGCTCGTTGACGCTCATGTCGCGCAGGTCGTTGATGTCGAGGTCGTTCCGCTCACGGGCGGCTTCGGCCTCCTGCATCTCTTCATATTCCGTGACTGGCGCGCGAGACGACGACATCTGAGTTCGTCGGCGCGGCCGACGATTCCGCTGGCGCTGATCGGGACCGAGTTGGGGCATGGGCGTTGGGTTCCCTCAGGAAAGGCGTGGAAACGCGTGGAACACGTCCGGGCTGGAGTTCGCGCGGAATCGATCCGCTGCGCAGGCCGGTCTGGGACGCTCCGAATCATACGCGCCGCTGGCGTTGGCGTCAATGCAATCGAGCGTGATTTCGCGACCAGCGATGCGGCCCGTCACGGAGCGAGCCCGAGACCCTCCAGGAACGCGTAGCGCTCGGATTGCTGGATCAGCTGGCCGGCCTCGTGACCGTTGAAGGGCCAGACCCGGATCTCCTTGGGGCCGGCGTAGTCGTTGTACGCGGCGAACACCGTCGAGGGCGGGCAGACGTCGTCCATGAGCCCGACCGAGAACAACGCCGGCGCGTTCGCCCGCGCCGCGAAGCTCTGACCGTCGGCATAGGACAGCGTCCGGAAGACCGTTTCCTCCTGGTCACGGTGGATCGACAGGTACTGGACGAGCTCCTTGTACGGATGCTCGTCGGTGATCTCGAGGGCGCGTCGCCAGCAGCACATGAACGGGACGTCGACGGCGGCGGCCTTCACGGCGTCCGAGAGACCGGCGGCGGCGAGCGCGAGTCCCCCGCCCTGACTCTGTCCGACGACGACGAGCCGATCCGGGTCGGCGAGGGGATGCGCGATCGCGGCGTCGAGCGCCATGAGCGCGTCGGTGACGAGACGGCGGTAATACCACGTCTCGGGCCGGCCGATGCCACGGGTCAGGAAGCCCGGGAACTGACCGCCTTCGATCGCGGGTTCGTCGACGTCGGGTGTCGCGCCCGGGCTCCAGGTGCCGCCCTGGCCGCGGGTATCCATCACGAGATGCGCATAGCCGGCCGAGGACCACTCGAGCCACTCAAACGGGAACGACCGCCCGCCGCCGTAGCCGATGTAGTTGACGACGACGGGCAGCGGCGCGTCCTGGCTCGCTCCCGCTGGCGCGAGGAACCAGCCCTTGATCGGCTGGCCGCTGAAGCCCGAGAACGTGACGTCATCCACGGTCACGGTCCGGAGCGGGGTGGCCAGGCGGTCGAACCGCGGCGGCCGGGCGACCGCTCGCGACGCGGCGAGCGTCTCACGCCAGAACTGATCGAAGTCTTCGGGCTCGAACCGCGCCGGTCGGAACGCGCGCAGCTGATCGATCGGGAGGTCGAAGGCGCTCATCGTCGCGGTATCGTGCCAGAGCGGGACCAGCCCTCGCCGGCCCTACTCGACGCTCGTCGGGGTGACGTAAACGCGACGATCGACCAACTCGAACGTGGGCCCGACGAGCGCGAGCTCCCCGGACAGCGGCAGTTCCACCGACGACCGGCCGACGAGGATCCTGATCGTCCCGGCCTCGACCACCCGCCGGAGATCGGCATCGACGTAGGCGAGGTGCTCCGTGGACAGGCGGAACACGACCGTCCGGCATTCGCCCGGCTCGAGGTGGAGTCGGCGGAACCCTCGGAGCTCCTTGACCGGGCGGGCGACCGTCGCCTCCTCGTCGCGGACGTAGAGCTGGACGACCTCGTCGCCGGCGCGAGGCCCCGTGTTCGTCACGTCGGCGCGGATCGTCACCGCGTCGCCGGCCGTGTCGAGGATCGCCTTGTCGAGGCGAAGATGGTCGATCGCGAACGACGTATAGGACAGGCCATGCCCGAATGGCCAGAGTGGCGACGACGGCCCGTCGACGTAGTCGACCTTCCAGTTCGACTTGCCGCCCGTCGGATGGTGGCGGTACGTCAGCGGGACCTGGCCGACATGGCGAGGAACCGTCACCGGCAGGCGACCTCCCGGATCGACATCTCCCGCCAGGACGTCGGCGATCGCGGCGGGTCCGGCCTGGCCCGGAACCCACGCGAGCAGGACCGCGCCGCAGTGCTGCGCCGCCCACTCGATCGCAGCGGGGCGGCCACTCACGACGACGAGGACGGTCGGTGTGCCGGTCGCGACCACCGCCTCGAGGAGCTCCTGCTGACGGCCCAACAGCCCCAGGTGCCGACGGTCCCGCGACTCGCCTGCGGTCGCGTCGTCTGTCAGCCCCGACCGCTCGCCGACCACGACGATCGCCACGTCGGCCGCGCGCGCGGCGACGACGGCCTTGGCGATCCCTGCATCGTCGCCGTCGCGCAGTCCGACCCCGCGCGCGTAGGTGATCCGCTCCATCCCGAACCGGTCCCGAATCGCCTCGAGGATCGTCGGGATGCCGGAGAGCTCGTCGACCGGGTTGATGACCTCGCTCGCCGGGAAGCCGAACGGATTCGCCCGATGGCGCAGCTCGCGGAGCGTCTCTATGTGAAGCAGATGGGCGTAGTCGCCGAGCAGGTCGCGGGCGCTGTCCGCGAGGGGGCCGAGGACCGCGATCGTGCCCTCGGTCGAGCGCAGGGGCAGTGTCCCGTCGTTCTCGACGAGCACGAGCGACCGCCGGGCCAGATCGCGCGCGAGCGCGTGCTCGGTCGCGTCGAGCGCCGCCAGCACAGGCTGCGCCGGCGGATTGACGAACGGCCGCTCGAAGAGGCCCAGCCGGAACTTCAGGCGCAGCAACCGCTCGACCGCAAGGTCCACGAGCTCCACGTCGACGCGCCCATCGTCGATCGCCCGACGAAGGGGCTCCCCGTACGCGGCGGTCGCTGGCAGCTCGCTGTCCATCCCGGCCCCAAGCGCCATCGCGGCCGCCGAGCCGAGATCCGGCGTCAGGCGGTGCTCGGTGACGAGCATCTGGACGCCGGTGTAGTCGGATGCGACGACGCCGTCGAAGCCCCATTCGTCCCGGAGGATCGTCGTGAGCAGCTCGTGCGAGGCGTGACACGGGACACCGTCGACATCGCAGTAGGCCGGCATGACGCTGGCGAGCCCGGCGTCGCGGACGGCGGCTTCGAACGGCAACAGCTGCTCTTCCCGTAGCTCCCGCGGCCCGACATGAGCCGGTGCCTGGTTGAAGCCGCCCTCGGCGAGCCCATGGCCGACGAAGTGCTTGGCTGTCGCGGCCACCCCGACTTCGAGGTCCGCGCCCTGGAGGCCGCGAACGTAGGCACTGCCGAGAACCGCCGCGACGTACGGATCCTCGCCATACGTCTCCTCCACCCTGCCCCAGCGCGGGTCGCGACAGATGTCGAGGACCGGTGCCAGCGCGACGGTCGCCCCGATCGCCCGCATCCGAACCCGGATGGCTGTCGCGATCGACTCGACGAGCTCCGGATCGAAGGCGGCGGCCGCACCGATGGACTGCTGATAGATCGGGGCATCGCGAGCGAGCAACCCGTGGAGCGTCTCCTCATGGAGGAGCGCCGGGATCCCCAGGCGGGTCTCATCGACGAGGAAGCGCTGGATATCGTTGCCGGCCGCGGCGGCAGCCGCGGGGCCGAGATTCGTCGCGCCGGCGACGCGGCTCACATGGCCGATGCCGTTCGCGAGACGCGCCCGCATCCGCTCGGGATCGAGGTCGGTCTCGGTCTTGAACAGCTCGAACGACCAGAGCGAGCCGAGCTGGGCGAGCTTCTCCTCGAGCGTCATCCGCGCGAGCAGGTCCGCCACGCGCTCGTCGGTCGACAGCGCAGCGTCCCGATAGCGGGCGTCGATCGTCGTCATCCCTTCACCGACCCGCTCGTGAGTCCGCTGACGATCTGGCGCTCGGCGAACGCGTAGAACACGATCGCCGGGATGATCGAGACGACCGTATAAGCGAGGACGCGAGCCTTGTCGGAGCTGTACTCGGACGAGAAGTTCATCGCTCCGAGGGGCAGCGTCCACTGGTCCGCGCCGTTCAGGATCACGAGCGGCAGGAAGAACGCGTTCCACGTCCCGACGATCGCGAGGACGCTGACAGTGGCCAGCGCCGGCCGGGCCAGCGGCAGGAGGATCCGCCAGAAGAAGCCGAACGTGCTGCAGCCGTCGATCCGCGCGGCGTCCTCGAGCTCGACGGGGATGCTCCGGAAGAACGGCCGGAGGATGACGATCGTGAGCGGCAGCGCGAACGCCGCCTGGGGCAGCGCGACGCCCAGCAGGTTCGCCGACAGGCCCAGGTTGCGAACGAGGATGTAGAGGGGCAGGATCGCGACGGCCGACGGGAACAGCAGCCCGAACACGAACAAGAGGTAGAACGCCTCACGGCCGGGGAACGCGACCCGGGCGAACACGAACGCCGCGCCCGACGCGAACGCCACGGTGAGGGCGACGGCGACCGCGGCGACGATGACGCTGTTGAGCGCCTGCCGCCAGAACGTGGGCGCGTACTCGCCGAAGAGGACGTCGGTGTAGTTGCTGAACACCCAGTCGGTCGGCAGGATCTGACCCGGGTTCGCCGCGAGCTGGCCGTTCGTCTTGAACCCGCCGAGCACGGCGTAGACGAGCGGGAAGAGGATCGCCACCGCGACAAGGACCAGGACGCCGAGCGCGATGAGACCAGGCAGGCTCAGCCGTCTCGAACGTGCCTCGACCCGGGCATCAGTGGCCCTGGCGGTGTCCGTCGTCCGCGACGCCGAGGTTGCCACGCGCTAGCCGCCGTACGCCGTGACGGCGCCGTCGGTGTCGCGGCGGAGGACGTAGCGCTGGTACAGCAGCGCGACGACGAGGCAGCACAGGAACAGGATGACCGCCAGCGCGCTGCCGTAGCCGAACTGGTGGCTGCGGAAGCCGGCCTTGAACATCGCGATCGCCATCGTGCTGGATGCGTTCACCGGCCCGCCGCCGGTCATGACCCAGACCATGTCGAAGAGCTGAAGCGCCCCGATGATCGACAGGAAGACCGAGACCCGGATCGTGGGCCCGAGCAGCGGCAGCGTGACGTACCGGAATGCCGTCCGGCGGTCCGCACCGTCGATGTACGCCGCTTCTTCGAGCTCTCGCGGGATGCCCTGGAGGCCGGCCAGCATGATGATCATGTGGAAGCCGAAGTACTTCCACGAAATGATCACGAAGAGCGTGATCATCACCAGCGTCGAGTCGCCGAGCCAGTCCTGGACGAACGCCTCGAGGCCGACGTTCTTGAGCGACGCGTCGACCACGGAATCCGGCTGGAGCATCAGGCTGAATACGATGCCGGTCACCGCCTCCGAGAGGACGTACGGCAGGAAGAACAGGAGTCGGAAGATCGCTCGGCCTCGGAAGCGCCGATTCAGCAGGACGGCGAGCAGCAGGCTGAAGGGGATCTGGATGACGAGCGACAGCACCACGATCAGCACGTTGTTGCCGATCGCCGTGGTGAAGCCCTTGCTGCCGAACGCGGTTGCGTAGTTCTGCAGGCCGACAAAGTCGGTCAACGGCGCCAGACCGTTCCACTTGTACAGGCTGTACTGCATCGCCTGGAGGATCGGCAGCAGGACGAAGACGCCATAGAGCAGCAGGGCCGGCAGCACGAACAGCCCGATCGTCAGCCACCGCGTCGGCGCGCCGGGTCGGCGACGTGCAGGGCGACTGATGGCCGTCATGGACCGTCCTCGGTCAGCGCGGTGGAACGGAGCGGGCCGGCGAAGCCGACCCGCTCCTCGTCGGTGCCAACGGTACTCGGCCGATGGCGGCGCTTACTGGGCGGCCGCGTCGGTCAGGGCCTGGCAGACGTCGGCCGGCTGGGACTGGCCCAGGAACAACGCGATCGTCGCGTCGTTGAAGGCCTGGCTGAGCGCGCCCGACGTGGCCTGGTCGAGGTAGAGCTGCATGAACTTGGCATTGCCTCGGCCCGCGAGGACGGCCTGGAGATTGGGATCCTTGACCGTGCCCTCCGTGCCGACCACGGTCGACAGGCCGACGTTGTCGGAGTTGAGCTTGTCGCCGTTCTCCTTGCTCATGAAGAACTTGAGGAAGTCGATGGCCTCGGGTGGCGCGTTGGCGCCGACCGCGATTCCGTTGCCGCCGCCAACGCCGTCCGTCGGCGCGCCTGCTCCCCCGCTGACGGTCGGGAACGCGAACCAGCCGAGCTTGTCACCGAGGCCCTTCTTGTCGGCGCTCTGGTCCATCTGAACCGACGGCGCCCACTGGCCCATCAACTCCATGGCGGCCTTGCCGTTGCCGACCTGCGCCGCCTCGCTGTTGTAGTCCGCGCTCGCGAAGCCCTTCTGGTACGGATCGAGAGCGTTGAGGGCGAGAACGGCCTTGCCGGCGTTGATGCAGGCGTCGGTATTCCAATCGCCGCTCTGGATCATCTTCGACAGTGCTTCACCGCCGCCGTTGCGGAGCACGAGGTAGGTCCAAAGGTGCATCGACGGCCACTTGTCCTTGCCCGCGATCGCGAGCGGCGCCACACCGGCGGCCTTCAGCTTCGGGATGGCCGCGAGGAAGTCGTCCCAGTTGGCGGGAGGGCTGGTGATGCCGGCCTTCTGGAAGAGGTCCTTGTTGTACCAGAAGCCGATCATGCCCATGTCCCAGGGGATCCCGTACTGGGCTCCCTTGT
>JBJMMH010000097.1:0-4721 GCA_045804885.1 Chloroflexota bacterium
GGTCCTCGGCGCGTGCGAGACGTGCGGCGGCAACGGCGCCGAGCCAGGCACCGAACCGACGACCTGCCCGACCTGCAACGGTCGGGGCGAGGTGCGGTCCATCCGCCAGACGATGCTCGGCCAGATGGTCAACGTGAACGCCTGCCCGCGCTGCCGCGGCGAGGGCCGGATCATCGAGACTCCCTGCCACACGTGCAAGGGCGACGGCCGGACCGAACGGAAGCGGACGCTGCGGGTCACGATCCCCGCCGGGATCGACGAGGGCCACCAGATCCGGCTCTCGAACGAGGGCGAGGTTGGGCCGCGGGGCGGGCCTGCCGGCAGCCTGTACGTCGCGGTCCACGTCATGCCCCACCCACAGCTTCGCCGCGAAGGCACGGAGCTCGCCTACGACGCGGACGTGTCCATCGCCCAAGCGGCGCTCGGGACGCGGATCACGGTCCCCACGATCGAGGGCGAGGAGGAAGTCGAGATCAAGGCCGGGACCCAGCCCGGCACGGAGATCCGGCTGCGTGGCAAGGGCGTCCCGCACCTCCGCCGGGCCGGATCGCGGGGCGATCTCCACGTGTTCGTGAACGTCGTGGTCCCGGCCAAGCTCTCGAAGCGCCAGCGCGAGCTCCTCGCGGAATACGCCGAGGAAGCCGGCGAACCCGTCTCGACCGACGCTGGCATCCTCCATCGGGTCCGCGACGCGCTTGGCTGACAGCGGCCGACGGACCGACGCCGGGACTGGCGCCTGGCTCGAGCTGGCGGTCGCGGCCGATGTCGAGGCCGTCGAGGCGGTCAGTGAGATCCTCGGACGCGTGGCACCCGTCGGGACGAGCGTCGAGCCGGCGTACGAGCTGGTCGACGAGGGGCTCGGTGCGATTATCGACGTGACGCGGCCGGCGATCGTGCGTGCGTATCTGCCGGCGAGCGATGCGGCGGCGGCGGCACGTTCCGTCGCCGAGGCCTCCGAGGCGCTGGGTCACCTTCAGGCGTTCGGCCTGCGCGCGATCGGCGAGCTGACGACGCGGGTCATCCGTGAAGCCGACTGGGCAGAGGAGTGGAAGAAGCACTTCCCGGTCATGCGTGTCGGCCGTCGGCTGGTGATCCGGCCGACCTGGCGCGACTACGACGCCGCCAGCGACGACGTGGTGATCGACCTGGATCCCGGTATGGCGTTCGGGACAGGGCTCCATCCGACGACGCGACTGTGCCTCGCCGGGCTCGAGCGCGTCGCGGACCGCGGGGGTGTCGCGGGCCAGCGCGTCCTCGACGTCGGCTGCGGGTCGGGCATCCTGGTGATCGCCGCCGCCGGACTCGGAGCGGCATGCGCACTCGCTGTCGACACCGACCCCATCGCGGTCGATTCGACCACCGCCAACGTCGCCCGCAACGACCTGGCCGGGCGGGTCGAGGCGCGCGAGGGCTCGCTGCCGACGGGTGAAGCGGCTGAAGCGCGAGGTGGCGGGCAGTTCGGCGTCGTTCTCGCGAACCTCATCGCAGGCGTCCTCGTGCCGCTCGCGCCGCTCCTCCGCGGGGAGCTCGCACCCGGCGGGACGCTACTCGCGTCCGGCATCTTCGTGGACCGCGAGGCCGAGGTTGCGGACGCCTTCCGCGACGCCGGTCTCGATGTCGTTGGCCGGGACGCCGATGGCGATTGGGTCTCGCTCGAGGCCCGCCCGGCCGGACTGCCGGGCTGACGCCCGCGTCCGACCTACAATCGGCCGGCGATGCCGGCCTATTTCCCCTTCCTGCTCGGGACGCACGTCCTCCTCGCCGTCAGCCTGTTCCTGCCGTCGATCCTGCTGCCCTTTTCGCTCAGAGCACGCCGCGCTGCCGAAGAGAGCCCGAACCGGATCGTGCGATTCCTATTGCTCATGCAGAGCAACGGAACGATCGTCATCGGGCTCGGTCTTGCATTGACTGGGGTCCTTCTGGTGCTCACCCTTGGCAGTTCGCTGCTTTCGCAGCCGTGGCTGCTGCTGGCGCTCACCATCTACGCCGTCAACCTCGCGATCGCGTTCTTCATCCAGCGTCCCAACCTCCGACGGCTGGTCGGTGTGCGGGCCGCTGCCGACGATCGGCTCTGGCACGAGCGGGCCAGGCGGCAGCGCTACGTGAGCTATGCCATGGCCGCTCTCGTCGGGACGATCGGGTTCCTCATGAGCACGAAGCCCCAGCTGTGGTGATCGAGCTCCCGCCGCGTTCCGGGGTTGCGACGGCCGCGATCACGAACCTCGGCTGCAAGGTCAACCAGTCCGAGATGGAATTGGCGGCGCGACTGCTCCGCGAGCGAGGCATCCGGGTCGTCGACGGCGACGCCGCCGCCGGCGCGGACCTCGTGCTGGTCAACACGTGCACCGTGACGGCGACAGCGGACCAGAAGTCGCGCCAGGCCGTCCGCCGCGCACGCCGGGCGAACCCGGACGCCGAGGTGGTCGTCACCGGATGCTCCGTGCAGGTCGGCCGGGAGGCGTTCGCGTCGGCCGATCCGCAGGCTCGCCTCGTCGACAACCGCTCGAAGGACGCGTTGCTCGAGGAGATCGAGCGCCTGGTCGGGCCGCCGGTGGACGCGCCACGGAACGGCCGGGCCCGGGTCGCGCGGCCGCTGCCGACGCTGTCGGGCGTCGAGATCGAGGGTGTCGCCGACGGGCGGGCTTCGGTCGAGCGAACACGGGCCTTCGTCAAGGTCCAGGACGGATGCTCGTTCTTCTGCACGTATTGCATCATCCCGGCAGCGCGCGGAGCGGAGCGGAGCCTTTCTCCGGAGACGGTGCTGCTCGATGTGCGACGCGCCATCCGCGCGGGCCATCGCGAGATCGTCCTGACGGGGATCAACGTGGGGACATACGACGGGGGCTGGTCGGAGCGCGGCTTGCGCGGTTCACACCAGCGCTCTGCCTTGACGCTTGCCGGACTGGTCGCACGGATCCTGGCGGAGACCCCCGTCGAGCGGCTGCGCCTGTCGTCGATCGAGCCGCAGCACGTCGACGACAAGCTGCTAGGCGTCTGGGCGGACGGGTCGCCGCGGACAATGCCCCACTTCCACCTCCCCCTCCAGTCGGGTGACGACGCGGTGCTCCGGCGAATGGGCCGCCGCTATCGGTCGGCGGACTATGCCTCGACTGTTGCCCGGGTCCGGTCCGCGATCGCGGGCGTCGCGATCCACGCTGACGTCATCGTCGGCTTCCCGAGCGAGGACGAGGCCGCATGGCAGCGATCGCTCGACTTCATCCGCTCGATCGGCTTCGCTGGCATCCACGCCTTCCGCTACTCGGCGCGACCGGGGACGCCGGCCGTTCGCATGGCGGGCCAGGTCGACGAGCACGCGCGAAAGGCTCGTGCCGCGGAGCTCCTGGCCGAGGCCGCCCAGGCTCGAGCCCGCTGGGCGCGGCGCCTGGTCGGACATGAAGCCAGCGTTCTGTTCGAGACGCGCCTCGGCGACGGACGGTGGGTCGGCCACGCCGCGGATCACACCCTGGTCGCCGCCGAGACGTCAACGGTCGACCCAGCGCTCGAGAATGGCATCGGGCGCGTCGCGGTGGAGTCCGTCGACCCGGGCGTCCCGGATCGCGCCGTGGGACGTCTGATCGACCTCGTCCCACGCCGCCAAGCTGCCGGAGGATCAGATGGCCGCTGAGCCGGACTGCCTCTTCTGCAAGATCGTCGCCGGCACGGTCCCGTCGACGAAGGTCCACGAGGACGAGAGCGTGATCGCCTTCCGCGACATCGCGCCCCGGGCGCCGACGCACATCCTCGTCATCCCCCGCGATCACATCGCGTCGGCGGCCGACCTCACCGAGCCCGACGGCCCGATGCTCGGCCGGCTCTTCGCGGCGACCGCGGAGATCGCCCGCCGCGAGGGGATCGCCGACGCCGGCTACCGGCTCGTCTCGAACGTCGGCCGGTGGGGCGGCCAGACGGTCGATCACCTCCACGTCCACCTGCTCGGCGGCAGACCCTTCGAGTGGCCGCCCGGGTGAGGTCGCCGCTCCGCCGGATCGGAGGACCGCTCGCACGCTGCGGGCTTCTCGCCGTGATGGTCGGCCTGCTCGGCGGCTGCGGCATCGCGGCGTCGACGGCCGTCGCGTCGTTCTCCGCCGAGCCGGTCGCGCCGGCGGCGACGGTCTCGCCCGCAGTCGCCCAGGCCAGGGTCGCGATCTCGTCCGCCCTCGCCGGCCAGCGGATCGCGCTCCAGGACGCGAAGCAGCCATTCCGGCCCGCCGAGTCGCCGCTCCTCGCGGCTGCGCCACGGTCGGTCTTCCAGGCCGTCCTGCCGCAAGACCCGGAGGGCGGCTTCATCGTCGTGTACGAGTTCCGCGACCCGGGCGCGGCCGTCGATGCCGGCAATGAATACGCGGGATATGTCGGCAGCGGCGGTCCCGGCAAGGTCCAGTTCCCGAACGATGTCCAGCATGTGATCCGGCAGCTCGGGACGACGTTGCTCGTCTACTCGTACGCGCCATCGGTCAACGTCGACCCGGGCTCGCCGAAGGTCGCCGACGCCCTCAACACGCTCGGGATCGGGTTCGCGCCGCCGCGCTGACGCGGGATCAGCCGGGTCCGGCAATCCAGGCGGCGCGCGTCAGCCGGTACAACACGTGCCGGCTGAGCGCGGAGCCCGCCGGGATGTTCGGATGCTCGAAGTCGTCAGCGGGGTCGTGCGTCATGCCCAGTCGCCCCATCACCGCCCTCGAGCGCAGGTTCGCCGGGACCGTCCATGACAGGATCTCCAT
>JBJMMH010000098.1:0-6557 GCA_045804885.1 Chloroflexota bacterium
CCGTCGGCGCGCCGCCGGCGATCGCGAACGCGGTCGTGGACGCGCTCTGGCACCTGGGCGTGCGCAACATCGACATCCCGATCACGCCACAGAAGGTCTGGGCGATCCTCAACGAAAAGGGAGTGACCGCCTGACCGCCGGAAACCTGTTCGAGCGGGCCGCCGAGCTCTCGGCGGCCGGCCGGCCGTATGCGTTCGCGACGGTCGTCGCCGTCGCCCGACCGACGTCGGCGAGGCCCGGGGCGCACGGCATCGTCCACCCCGACGGCATGATCGAGGGTTGGGTCGGCGGCTCGTGCGCCCAACCGGTCGTCGTCCGCGAGGCGCTCCACGCCCTGGCCGATGGGCAGCCGAGGTTGCTTCGGCTCTCGAGGAATGCCCCGGCCGAGGGTCATCGCGCTGACGGTGTCATCGAGCTCGTCATGACCTGCCACTCGGGCGGGACGCTGGAGATCTACGTGGAACCGAACCTTCCCAAGCCGGCGCTGTGGATCGCCGGCGTGACGCCCATCGCGGGGGCACTCGTCGAACTCGGGTCGAGGGCCGGCTTCCGCGTGACGCTCTTCGACCCGATCGCCGATGCCGCTTCCTTTCCGGCGGCCAGCGAGGTCCGGACCGATACGAACCTCGTCGCCGTGGAGCGGGAGACGAGCCCGTACGTCGTGGTCGCGACGCAGGGACAGTGGGATGAGGAGGCGCTCGCCGGGGCCCTTCGCCGCGACGCCCGGTATGTCGGACTCGTCGCGTCGCCGACGAGGGCCGCGGCCGTCAGGTCATGGCTCCGCGAGGAGACCGGCCTCGCTGAGGAGCGGCTCGCCGCGCTGCGGGCGCCGGCCGGTATGGATCTCGGCGCGGAGACCGCCGAGGAGGTCGCCCTCTCGATCCTCGCCGAGCTCGTCCAGGTCCGACGGGGCCGGGCGCCGTTCGTGGCATCGCCGGGCCCCGCGACGGTTGCCGGCGAGCCCCACGTCGCAGCGCTGGAGACGCCCGCCGGCGTCGGCCTCGCGGCGGCCGACGACATCGTCACGACCGACCCGGTGTGTGGCATGGAGGTCGATCCCGCGCACGCCCGGCACCTCGCCGAGCACGACGGCGCCATCTACGCGTTCTGCTCGATCGGTTGCCGGACGAGGTTCGTGAAGGAGCCTGCCGCGTTCCTCGCAGCTCCCGGCAGCCACTCGATGGAGACGACATGAAGTTCCAGGGCACCGTCGAGATCAACGCGCCCCGCGACCGCGTCTGGGCGTTCCTGATGGACCCCGACCAGGTGGGGCCGTGCGGGCCTGGCGTCGAAAGCATCGAGGTCGTCGACGAGACTCACTTCAAGGCGCGGGCGAAGGTCGGGATCGGGTTCATCAGCGCCCGGTTCAACATCAACATGGAGATCGCCGAGCGCGACGAGCCCAACCAGGCGGTGATCAAGGCTCACGGTCAGGCCCCCGGCAGCGCGGTCGACGCGACGGCGACGATGGCCCTCCGCGACGGCGCGACCGACGGAACCGTGATGGACTGGGCCGCGGACGTTCTGATCGGCGGGACTCTGGCGAGCGTCGGAGCGCGCCTGATTGAGGGCACGGCGAACAAGATGATCGGCCAGACATTCGACTGCATCCGGACGAAGCTCGAGGCTCCGGCCTGACGGACGGGCCCGCCTGAGCGTGGAGCGGCTATCCCGGGTCGTAGGGCCCGTCGCGACGAACGTCCACATCCTCGCGGATGCCCGATCGCGCGAGGCCGTCGCGATCGATGCTGCGATCCCGTCGGTCGCCTGGATCGCCGACGAGCTCGCTGCCCGCGACTGGACGCTGAAGCTCATCGTCTCGACCCACGGCCACTGGGATCACATGGGCGAGAACGCCGCGGTCCAGGCCCATACAGGCGCCGACATCGCCGTCCACCCCCTCGACCGCGACCGGCTCGAGCACCCCGAACCGCTCTGGGCACCGTTCGAGATCCCGCCATGCGTGCCTGCGGTCGAGCTGGCCGAGGATGGCGAGGTCCGCTTCGGTGAGATTCGGCTCCGCGTCCTGCACACTCCCGGCCATACCGAGGGCTCCGTCTGCCTCTACTCCGCCGACGAGGGTTTGCTGCTCAGCGGCGACACGCTGTTCGCGGCCGGCTGGGGCCGGACCGATCTGCCCGGTGGCGACCCGGCCGCGCTCGTCGACTCGCTCGTCCGGCTGCTCGAGCTGGAAGACCAGGTCCGAGTGTTTCCCGGGCATGGCCGGGAGACGACGATCGGCGCCGAGCGACCGTGGCTCGAGCTCGTCCGTGACCGCCGGGCGCTGCTCGCCTGACCCTACCAGCCGTTGACGAAGCCGGTCGTGTCGACGGCCTCGAACATCGCGCCCGTGATGCCGTGGAGCGCGTGGAGGTCGTCGTCGTCCCAGCGCGGGTCGGGCGCGCCGCTGATGTAGTAGCCGGAGCCGTTGTCCGCGAGGATCATCCCGTAGCGCTTGAGCGTGTTGAGGATCACCCGCGTCTGCGGCCCGAACTTGCTGGTGTCGACAGTCGCCTTGAGCCGTAGCCGGAGTCCCATCGGCGGGTACGAGCTCCCGGTCAGGGAGCTGGCGTCGTGCCGCGCAGGATAGATGTGCGCATTGCGGGTCTCCGGGACCGTGAACCGCAGGGCGTGGCCGACATAGCCAGCGGCTACCTCGTCATACCGGGCCAGTCCGGGGTAGATCGGCAGGCCAGCGGCGTCGGCCGACGTCCAGCCGTCGGGCCGGAGCGCGTTCGAGCGCAGGTCGTAGATCGCACCGGATCCGGCCGACCAGCCGGCCGGCCCTTTCGACGCCGCGAAAAGCTCCCATAGCCGGCAGGCGGTCATGTCGATCATCAGGATGTGGCGATCGCTGCCGCCCTCGATCCTGGGGCTGGCCGGGATCGGATACGGGCCCGCGTCCGATTCCGAGGGCCACGTGAACGTGACGCTGCTCCGCGGAGTCAGCGCGCTCACGACATTTACCGGGATGCCGTAGCCCGCAAACGAGCCGAAGTCGGGGTGGAGGTAGCGACCCAGGCCCATTCGGCTCATGAGCGTCGAGGAGTCCGACCGGGCGGGCAGCGTATCGACGGGACGGTTCCAGACGTTCGTGTTCGGCAGCACCGGGCATGAAATCGAGCGGATGCCGATGCTCCCGGTCGTCGTGCCGCGGGCGACGACGTAGCCGACCGCGCCGAGCGTCAGGCCGGCCGCAGCAAGGAGGGCCGTGACACGCCGAGCGGTGCGGTGATGGCGTTGCGGCATGGGCCGATCGTGGGCGGTCGGACCCGCCGCCGCCACTGGTTCGATGGTCCCGGATCGGTGCCGCCCGGCACCAACCGCCCTTACAGCGCCTTCCGGAATGCGATCCCGGTCCGGTGCCGCCGGAAGCCGAGCGACTCGTAGAGCCTGAGCGCCCCGGAGGCGTTCTCAGCGTCTACGCCGAGCGCGCCCTCGGCGAGACCCATGTCGCGGAACAGCCGGAGTGTCTCTGCGATCAGCGCGCTGGCGAGACCACGCTTCCGCCACGGCCGCCGAACGGAGATGTGCTCGAGCCAGCCGCGGCTCAACCCGAGCCGCTCGTTCTCCTCGGGCCAAACGAGGGTGAACACCGAGCCGGCGACCTGGTCGCCGTCCCACGCGACGCGCCACATGCTCGTATCGAGATTGGGCATCGTGAACCAGCGCTGGAAGTCCTCCTCGGTCCGGGCGGCTGCGGCCCAATGATCCTCGAACGCCTCGCAGTCAGCCTCCCAGATCCGGCGGTAGTCGGCCGGAACGACGGGACGCAGCTCAACCCCTGCCGGGAGCGGCGCGTCGGCGATCGGCTCGTCGAGAGGGCGAATCATCATGAATCCGTAGCGCACCCGGCGATAGCCCTCCGACTCGAGCAGCGCCGTTCCGTCGACGACATTGGAGTCCACCCAGGCGCCAAGCTCGTGGGGCCGATCGCCGCGCGACTCGCCGGCCACTTCGCGGGCCCGCCTCTCGGCCCAGCGGGCGAGAGCTCGGCCGATGCCCTGGCGGCGGGCCTCCGGATGGACCCAGCCGTCGAACTCGTGGACCGCGACACCGCCGCGGACGGCGACGTGCATCTCGATCTCGCCGACGATCCGGCCGTCGAGTTCCGCGACGACGAGGTCCCGGGCGATGTCGAAATTGGACTTGTGCTCGAGGTCGTGGCGGACCTCGTCCGCGCTGAGCGCAAATTCGACAGCGTCGGCCACGGCGCTGTCGTTGATCAGCGCGACGATGCCGTCGATGTCAATGTCGAGGTCGACCTTCCGGAAGTGGAGGCCAGGGATAGCCGGCGCGTCTGGCACCTGAACGAGTGGCCTGATCATCTGCGCCGTCATCCCGATGTTCCGCGCTCGGCGTCGATCATCTCGCTTCCTTCCCGTACTTGAGCTCCATGTGCTTCCCGACTGACTTGTGGATCGCCTTCCACTTCCGCCGCTCCTCGGCGCGGGCGAGCACGTCGACCCGTCGCTCGAGGTGGCGCGCCTCGCGCTCGAGCTTTCGCCAGCCGTCGAAACGAGAGGCTGCCAGGTCGCCGTCGGCGATTGCCGCGGTGACCGCGCAGCCGGGCTCGGCGTCGTGGGCGCAATCGTTGAACCGACACGTCGCGGCGAGCGCCTCGATGTCGGCGAAGGACCGCTCGAGACCGGCATCGGCGTCCCACGGCGCGAGCTCACGCATCCCGGGCGTGTCGAGGATCAGCCCGCCGTCCGGCAGCAGATGGAGCTGCCGGCGCGTCGTCGTGTGGCGGCCCTTGGCGTCGTCCTCGCGGATCTCGCTGACAGCCGCGACCTCCGACCCCGCCAGGCGGTTGAGCAACGTCGACTTGCCGACGCCCGACGACCCGATGAACGCGACGGTCGAGCCGGGGACGATCATCGCCCGCAGCGCGGCGATGCCGCGGCCGTCGACCGCGGACGCCGTGACGATTCGGACGCCCATCGCGATCCGATCGACCGCGGTCATGCTCTCGGCCACGTCTTCCGCGAGGTCGGCCTTCGACAGCACCACGACCGGCTCCGCCCCGCTCTCCCACGCCACCGCCAGGTAGCGCTCGAGGCGCCGCGGGTTCAGGTCGTGGTTGAGCGACGCGACGACGAAGACGACGTCGACGTTCGCGGCCACGACCTGGGCGACCGTCCGGCGGCCCGGCGCGAGCCGGACGATCGCCGTACGGCGCGGGACAAGCCCCTGGACGATGCCGCCGGGGGCATCGAGCGCCACCCAGTCGCCGACGGCCGGGAAGGCCGCTGGATCGTCGCCGGCGTCGAACCGGAACCGGCCGCCAACCTGAGCCCGCGACTCGCCATTCGCCCTCGCGACGAGGTACGAACCGCGGTCCTCGGCGAGGACGCGCGCCGGGCTCAGCCCGGCGGTCGCGAACGGCATGAACGCCGAGGCGACAGCGGCCGTCCACCCGAACGGATCAAGACCGCCGACCAGGGGTACGTCGGCCGCCGCGATCGCGCCGTCCACGACTCCCGGCCGCACCAGGGTCTCCATCGTTTCCACTGGATCGAGGACCTCGTTCATCCCACTCGCTTCAGCTTTCCTGTTCGCTTCGCATACAGCTCTGCCCGCCCGAACGCCCATAGCCCGAACGGGATCAGCACGGCGCCCATCACGATCAGAGGCCAGACGTCGTAGAGCAGCTCGGACACCGGTGCTCCGTCGATCAGGCCCTTCCGGACGCCGTCGAGGACATAGGTCGCGGGCGAGAGGCGCGACAGCACCTGCATCCAACCCGGCAGGATCGAGATCGAGTAGTAGACGCCCGACACCAGCAACAGGCATGACTGGAGCACGAACGCCATCTGGGCGCCCCGCTCGACGTAGAGCAGCGGCAGGATCGCCGCGAGCATCCCGATCCCGACGAAGCTGAACGAACCAAGCAGCATGAAGGTCACTGCCGTGACCGGGTTCCCGCCGCTGAAGTCGAGCTCCCGAAAGAACAGGATCAGCACGACGAGGATCACGCCGGTGTGCACGAGGCCGTAGACCATCGCGTACAGGACCGATCCGAACAGCTGCGAGGAGCGCCGAATCGGGGCCATCATCGTGTACTCGAGCGTCCCTTCCCAGCGCTCGATCTGGATGGTCTCCGCGATCCAGCTGAACACGACCGAGAGGTAGTTCCAGAAGATCGCCCCGACCATCAGGAGGAGGATCAGGCGAGGGCTGCCCTGATCGGCCCCGATCAGCGAGATGCTGAGCGCGCCCGCGACGGAATAGACCAGGAAGGCGATCTCCCAGCCCCAGTAGCGGCGAGTCAGAAAGAAGTTGCGCTCGACGAAGGCGTACGACGCCTTCAGCTCATGGGCGACGCTGAACATGACGGTCTCCTCGGGGAGAGCCGGCCCGACCCTCAACGGGATCGGGCCAGCTCCAGGGACGACTCGCCAGCCAGGCGCTCGCCCAGACGGACGAACGACCGACCGACGGTCTGGCGGACCGAGTACGAAGACGCGGACCGGTTCACGCGAACCCGTCGGACCAGCTCGGCCTGGCGGTACTCGCGCTCTCGCTGCTCGCGCAGGGCGCGCAGCTGATAGTCG
>JBJMMH010000099.1:0-10175 GCA_045804885.1 Chloroflexota bacterium
CGATCGGCGCTGCGGGATAGGTCCGGCGTCGTTATCGCGCCACCGGGAACAAGCGACCGCCGGGACGGACTCGCTGTCGCCAAAGGGGCCTTCCAGCCGTCCGTTGTCACTCCACCGGGAACAAGCGACCGCCGGGACGGACTCGCTGTCGCCGCAAGGGCCTCCCAGCCGTCCGTTGTCACGCCACGGGAACAAGCGACGAGCGCGCCACTCCGCGTGGCAGCAAAGGTTTACTATCGGGATTGGAGGTAGCGCGGCGGGACGCGGACAGCGTCGCGGCGCTGGGCACGGCATCGGAGGAGGCAGCCCTGGCCACTGAGCCCGCGGACGTCCTGATCATCGGCGCTGGAGCCTCCGGCGCGGTCGTCGCGCTGCGCCTCGCCCAGGCCGGTTTCAAGGTCGTCTGCCTCGAGCAGGGCCAGTGGCTCGACCGGGCCGACTACCCCGGCAACAAGCTCGACTGGGAGCTGAAGGCCCGCAAGGACTGGGCGACGAGTCCCAACGTCCGCGGCCTCGCCCAGGACTACCCCATCGTCGAGGACGACACGCCGGTCTCGCCGCTCATGTACAACGCCGTCGGCGGTTCGACGATCATCTTCGCCGGAGCCTGGCCGCGCGCCCTCCCCTCCGACTTCCGCGTCCGGAGCCTCGACGGCATCGCCGACGACTGGCCGATCGACTACTTCGAGCTCCTGCCGTACTTCTACCGGACCGACCGCCACTTCGGCGTGTCGGGCCTCCCCGGCGACCCGGCCTACCCGCCCGACGCCGAAGACGCCCCCATGCCGCCGCTCCCGATCGGCTCGGCGGGAATGAAGGTCGCTCGCGGCATGACGAAGCTCGGCTGGCACTGGTGGCCGGAGTTCAACTCGATCAACTCGGTCGACTACGACGGCCGGCGGCCATGCGTCCAGCGGAGCACCTGCCAGTCGGGCTGCAACGAGGGCGCGAAGGCATCCACGGACCTCACCCACTGGCCAAAGGCGATCGCGCTCGGCGCGCGGGTCGTCACCGGCGCCCGCGTCCGCCGGATCGAGACGAACGACAAAGGCCTCGCGACGGGCGCGACCTGGATCGACGACGAGGGCGAGGAGCATTTCGAGGACGCGCAGGTTGTCGTCGTCGCCGCGAACGCGATCGGGACGCCGCGGCTGCTGCTGCTCTCCGATGGCCCGCGGCACCCCGACGGCCTCGCGAATTCGTCGGGGCTCGTCGGGAAGCGGCTGATGATGCACCCGTTCGCGAACGTCGCAGGGCTGTTCGAGGAGCCGCTGATGAGCTGGCAGGGCCAGTTTGGCGACCTGATCGAAAGCCTCGAGTTCTATGAGACCGACGAGAAGCGTGGATTCGTCCGCGGCGCCCGCTGGGGCCTCGCCCCGACCGGCGGCCCCATCAACACCGCGCTGCCGAGCCGAGCCGGCGAGCAGGCCTGGGGCCCGGAGCACCACACACACGTCAAGACGCATCTTGGCCACGGCGCGAACTGGGGACTGTTCGCCGAGGACCTCCCCGACGAGGCGAACCACATCACGATCTCCGATTCGGTGGCCGACTCGTCGGGGATCCCGGCGCCCGAGGTCCACTACCGGATGTCCGACAACTCCCGGCGGATGCTCGACTTCCACATCGAGCGGGCGAAGGAATCGATGGATGCGGCGGGTGCGTTCAAGATCGAGGTCGACCGGTTGATGCGCTATTCCGGCTGGCACCTCCTGGGGACCGCGCGGATGGGCGACGACCCGAAATCGTCCGTTGTCGACCGATGGAACCGCGCCCACGATGTCCCGAACCTTTACGTGGTCGACGGCTCCTGCTTTGTGACCTCGTCGGGTGTCAACCCGACGTCGACGATCGTGGCGATCGCGCTCCGGGCGGCCGACCACATGGTTCAGACGCGGTTCGATCAGCAGGTGCCGGCATGACGGTGGAGGACATCGCGACACTGAGCCGCGAGGAGCGCGCGACGTTCGGCGCGATCGCCGACCGGCTGATCCCCGCCGCGCACGGGATGCCGTCGGCGGCCGACATCGTCGACGACGCGCGGCTGCGGTTCGTCCTCAACGCTCGACCCGACCTGGTCGAGCCACTCCACGCCGCCCTCGCCGGCGGGATCGGCGACGACCTCGCCGCCCGTCTCGACGATCTGGGCCGCGACGACCCTCAGGCGCTCGGCGCGCTCGAGCTCGTGATCGTGGCTGGCTACTACACCGACAAGACCGTCCGGGAGCTGATCGGCTACCCCGGGCAGATGGCGCTCTCGCTCCGGTCGTGGGAGCTGCCGGAGTACCTCGAGGAGGGCCTGATCGATGCCGTGGTCGCCCGCGGCCCGATCTGGCGTGATCCGGCGACCGGGCAACGAGCGACCGCGACGGGCACGCCGCGGACGTACGCGGAGCGCTTCTCGCCCGACGCCGCTCCGCCCGAAGGAGGAGACGATGGCCACGACGGCGCCTGACACGACCGAATCCGCGGCGGCCGGCTGGCTCGACTCGTTCCTGGCCGACTGGCGACCGGGAACGGGCGACGCGCGGGAGATCCGCGAGCCGGCCACGGGCCGACCGTTGCTCACGATCCCGCTCGCGACTGCCGCCGACGTCGCCGGCGCCGCTGCGGCCGCGGCCGCCGCGCAGCCGGCGTGGGCCGAGACGCCGTACACGGAGCGTGCCGCGATCCTTCGCCGCGCTGCCGAGATCTACGAGGCACACAGGCCGGAATTCGGGACGTGGACGCAGCGCGAGACCGGCGCCCACCACAACAAGATGCACCACGAGCAGAACTTCGCCGTCGGCGAGCTGCACGCCGCCGCGTCGATGCCGATCCAGCCCTACGGCCAGCTCGTTCCGAGCGTCGTCCCCGGCCGCCTCTCGATGCTCCGGCGCATCCCGGCCGGCGTCATCGGTGCGATCACGCCGTGGAACTCGCCTAGCGTCCTCGGGATGCGGGTCGTCGCCCCGGCCCTCGCGCTCGGCAACGCGGTCGTCCTCAAGCCCGACCCGCAGACACCGGTCTGCGGCGGGGCGGTGTTCGAGGCGGTCTTCCGCGAGGCCGGCCTGCCCGACGGCCTGCTCCACGTCGTCCTCGGCGGGGCCGACGTGGGTGAGGCGATCGTCACCGACACAAACGTCAATCGCGTGTCGTTCACCGGCTCGACTGCCGCCGGCCGGCGCGTGGGAGCTCTCGCGGGCGAGCTGCTCAAGCGGGTTAGCCTCGAGCTCGGCGGCAACAACGCGTTCGTCGTCCTCGACGACGCCGACCTCGAGGCGGCGGCCTCGGCCGGGGCGTTCGCCTCGTTCCAGTTCCAGGGCCAGGTCTGCTTCGCGACCGGCCGCCATATCGTCCACCGCAGCGTGGCCACGGAATACGTCGACCTGCTGACCGAGAAGGCGAAGCGGCTACGCCTCGGCGACCCGTATCGCGAGGACGTCGACCTGGGACCGATCGTCAACCAGAAGCAGCTCGAACGGGTCGACGGCATCGTCCGGCGCTCGGTCGACGGCGGCGCCCGGGTCGTCGTCGGCGGCACCCACGAGGGGCTCTTCTATCGGCCCACCGTCCTCACCGACGTCACGACCGAGCAGGCCGCGTGGCGCGAGGAGATCTTCGGACCGGTCGCGCCCGTCATCGTGTTCGACACCGACGAGGAGGCCCTCGCGCTCGCCAACGACAGCGAGTACGGGCTGACCGGCGCCGTCTACTCGCGGTCGATCTCGCGTGGCCTGGCGCTCGCACAGCGGTTCCGGTCGGGGATGGTCCATGTCAACGACCAGACCGTGAACGACGAGGCGACGATCCCGTTCGGCGGGATGGGCTCGTCCGGCAACGGCGCGCGGTTCGGCGGCGCGGCGAACTGGGACGAGTTCACCGAGTGGCAGTGGGTCACCGTCCGCGACGACGCGCGGTCGTACCCCTACCCGTACTGATCGCGGCCCGAGCGCACCAGAGCCCGATGTCGTCGATCACGGAGGTCGCGCGGCGCGCCGGCGTGTCGCCGGCGACAGCCTCGCGCGTCGTCTCCGAGGCCGACTACCCGGTCAGCGCGGCGACGCGCGAACGCGTCCTGGAGGCTGCCCGCGAGCTCGACTACGTCCCCAACGCGCTGGCGCGCGGCTTGCTGAAGAGCCGCGTCCCGGTCGTCGCCGTGATCGTCCACGACATCACCGATCCGTATTTCGCGGAGGTCGTTCGCGGCGTCGAGGACGGGGCCTCGGCGGCCGGCTACCTCGTCATCACCTGCTCGTCCGAGCGGGACGCGGAGCGCGAGGGATCCTACGTCCGTTTGCTCCGGTCGATGCGGGCCGCCGCGGTCGTCTTCGCGGGCTCGGGCCTCGACAACCCGACGGTCAATGAGGAGATGGACCGCCACCTCGCGGCGATGCGGGCCGATGGCGCCGCGGTCGTCCACCTCTCGCCGCATGCCCGCGGTGAGCCGGACGTCGGCGTCGACAACCAGGCGGGCATCGCGGCGATGGTCGCGGCCCTGGTCGGGCTCGGTCACCGCGAGATCGCGTTCCTCGCCGGTCCGGGGTCGTTGTTCGTCGCTCGCGAGCGGCTCGCCGGCTACCGACGCGGGCTGGAGGCGGCCGGGATCGCCTACGACGAGCGGCTCGTCGTCCGGACGACGTTCGACGCCTCGGGTGGGGCGCTCGCCGTCGACGCGCTTCGGGCCGCCAGCGTGCGGTTCACCGCCATGTGCTGCGCCAACGACCTGCTCGCGATCGGGGCGCTCCAGCGGCTCGCGGCCCTCGGCATCGACGTGCCCGGCGACGTCTCGGTCGCCGGGTTCGACGACATCTCGACCGCCGCCTTGACGGCACCCGGACTGTCGACGGTGCGGTTGCCGCTGCGGGACATGGGCCGGCTGGGCTTCGCCCACGCCGGCGCGATGCTCGCGGGCGACGACCCGCCAGCTATGCGGCTGCCGACGACCGTCGTGCTCCGAGGCTCGACGGCCGCGCCTCGCCTGGCCGCCACCGGCTCCGCGGGCGGCGGCTGAGTGGGCAACCTCCTCACCGACCGCGTCGTGCTCGTCACGGGCAGCAGCCGCGGCATCGGCGCGGAGGTCGCCGTCCAGGCGGCCTCGCACGGCGCCCGTGTCGCCGTCCACTTCCGGAGCTCGCCCGACGGCGCGGCGTCGACCGTCGATCGGGCACGCGCGCTCGGAGGCGAGGCGGAGTCGTTCGCCGCCGACGTCCGGGACGGCGCGCAGGCGACGGCGCTGGTCGCCGCGGTCATCGACCGGTTCGGCCGGATCGACGGCCTCGTCAACAACGCCGGCCGGACTCAGGTGGGCCCGTTCCTCGAGATCGACCCGGTCGACTGGGACGACGTCATCGCCACCGACCTCTCCGCCGCGTTCCACACCTGCCGCGCGGTGCTGCCGTCGATGGTCGAACGCGGCAGCGGGTCGATCGTGAATGTCGCCTCGAGGCTCGGCCAAATGGGCATCGCCGAGACCGCCGCGTACTCGGCGGCGAAGGCCGGCCTGATCGGGCTTACGCGGAGTCTTGCCCGTGAGTTCGGGCCCCGCGGGGTCCGCGTCAACGCCGTCGCCCCGGGCGTCACCATCACCGAGATGACGACCGACCTCGTCGACAGCGAGGAGGGCCGTCGCCGCCTCCGCGACATGGCTCTCGGTCGGTTCGGTCGGGCGGACGAGGTCGCGATGTCGGTCGTGTTCCTGCTCAGCGACGCAGCCAGCCTGTTCACGGGCCAGACGCTCAACCCGAACGCCGGAGGCTACATGCCATGACGACGGTCATCGACGTCCGCGAGGCCGTCGGGCACGTCCGCGACGGCGCCACGGTCGTCATCGGTGGCTCCGGTGCCGGACATGCGCTGCCGCAGCGGTTCATCGACGAGCTGGCCGCGGTTTACCAGGAGGAGGGGCGGCCGCGCGAGCTCACGACGGTCCGAGTCGTCGGGATCGGCGACTTCGCCGACCGCGGCTTCTCCCAGCTCGGCCTGCCCGGCCTCATGAAGCGGACGATCGGCAGCAACATCGGCAACGAGCCGCGTCTCGGAGCACTCGTCGAGGCGAATGAGGTTGAGTCGTACTCGTTCCCGCAGGGCGTGTTGTCGCAGCTGATGCGCGAGATCGCCGCGGGGCGACCGGGACTCGTGACACACGTCGGCCTGGGCACGTACGTCGATCCGCGCCAGACCGGCGGGAAGCAAAATGATCGGACGACCGAGGACCTCGTCGAGGTCGTCACGATCCGCGGCCGGGAGTGGCTCCTGTTCCATAGCTTTCCGATCGACGTGGCCGTGATCCGGGCGACGACCGCCGACGAAGACGGCAACCTCACGATGGAGGGCGAGGCAGTCCAGGGCGAGATGCTCGCCATGGCGATGGCGGCCCGGAACAGCGGCGGTATCGTCATCGCCCAGGTCCGCCAGCTCGCGACGCGAGGGAGCCTCCGGATGCGCGACGTTCGCATCCCGGGCGCGCTCGTCGACCACGTGTACGTCGACGCCGACCAGTGGCAGACATACATCACCCGCGATTCGCCGTACTACGCGGGAGCGCTCCGCCGGCCCGTCCGGCCGGAGCCGCCCTTGCCGCTCGACGTGCGGAAGATCATCGCCCGCCGCTCGCTGCTTGAGTTCCCGCGCGGCGCGATCTGCAACCTCGGCTTCGGGATCAGCCAGCTCATCGGGCGGGTCGCCTGGGAGGAGGGGATCACCGACCAGCTCGTGCTGACCGTCGAGCAGGGGATTTTCGGCGGGGTCCCGGTCGCCGGCAACGAGGGCGGTGCCGGCTTCAACTACCAGGCGATGATCGACCAGCCGTACATGTTCGACTTCTACGACGGCGGGGGGCTCGACATCGCCAGCCTGTCCTTCGCCGAGGTCGACGCGCACGGCAACGTCAACGTCCACGCCTTCGAGGGCCGGGTCCGCGGCCCGGGCGGCTTCCCGAACATCAGCGCCCGGACCGGCCGGATCAACTTCGTCGGGACGCTGACGGCTCGCGGGCTCGAGATCGAGATCGACGACGGCGTCCGGATCGCGAGCGAGGGCAGCCTGCCCAAGTTCGTGCCGGAGGTCGCCCAGATCTCGTTCAGCGGCCGGCTCGCGCGTGAGCGCGCCCAGGAGGTCCGCTACATCACGGAGCGGGCAGTCTTCGCGCTGGCCGACGACGGGCTCGTCCTGGTCGAGGTCGCCCCTGGGATCGATGTGGAGCGCGATGTCCTCGGGCAGATGGGCTTCCGGCCGAGGGTCGCCGACGGCCTGCGCGAGATGGACCGTCGTTTGTATGCGAAGGGACCGATGGGCCTGGCGGCCGACTTTGCCGCCGCCGCGGACGCCGGACGCGAGACGGCCGGTAGCGCGAGGTGACCGAGCGTCTGGTCGAGCTCTCGCTTGGTCGCGTCGCCCGGCTCGAGCTCGTGAATCCACCACTGAACCTCGTGACACGGGAGCTCCTCGACGAGCTTGCGGCCGCGCTCGGGACGTTGGCAGCCGCCCCGCCCGGCGACGTGCGCGCGGTTGTCGTCACGGGTCGCGGCGATCGGGCGTTCTCGGCCGGCTCCGACGTCCGTGACTTCGAGGCGCAGCGCGGTCCCGGCGGCCGCGAGCGCCATGAGCTCGAAGAGAACGTCAACCAGTCGCTCGCGAAGCTCCCGATGCCGACGATCGCCGCCATCGAGGGCAACGCGCTCGGTGGCGGGCTCGAGATCGCGCTGTGCTGCGACATCCGCGTCGCCTCGGAGCGGGCGAAGCTCGGCCTCCCCGAGGTGCGGCTCGCGGTCACGCCCGGTGGCGGCGGGACGCAGCGGCTGCCGCGGGTCGTGGGACCAGCCCGGGCGAAGGAGCTGATCCTCACCGGCCGGGTCCTGACGGCAGCGGACGCGGACCGGATCGGCCTCGTCAACGAAGTCGTCCCGGCCGGCGGCGCCGTCGCGCGCGCCACCGAGATCGGCGAGGAGATCGCGGAACGCGGGCCCCTGGCCGTCCGCGAGGCCAAGCGCCTGATCGACGCGGCATGGCAGCTCGACGTCGACGAGGGGATCGGCGCGGAAGTCGACGCATCGCAGCGCGTCTTCGCAAGCGACGACCTGCTGGAGGGCACGCACGCCTTCTTCGAGAAGCGATCACCGGAGTACCGCGGCCGCTGAGGCCGCGTGGAGCGAGGATCAACGCATGAGCGAAGTCGGTCGGTTCGGGGTCTTCCTGCCCTCCTACATCTGGGAAGGCGACGGCACGGAACGGGCGCGCGGCATCAAGGCCTTCGCCCGCGAGGTGGAGGACCTCGGCTTCGACTCGCTGTTCATCACCGACCACCTGCTCGCGGCGAAGCGGTTCTACTCCGTGTCGTTCCTCGAGCCGCTGTCCGCTCTGGCGGTCGCGGCGGGCGTCACGGAGCGTGTACGCCTGGGGACCTCGATCCTGATCATGCCTCTCCGCAACCCGGTGCTCCTCGCCAAAGAGCTCGCGACGCTCCAGTTCCTCTCGGAGAACCGGTTCATCCTGGGCGCGGGCGTCGGCTGGAACGAGTATGAGTACGCGGCGATCGGAGTCCAGAAGAGCGAGCGCGGCCGGCGCACCGACGAGATGCTTGACATCATGATCCCGCTCCTCCAGGGCGAGACCGTCACGTACCACGGTCGCTACTACTCTGTCGACGACCTGTTCATCGAGCCGCTCGCGGAGCGGCCAGAGATCTGGATCGGCGGTGGGTCGCAGCTGGCGGATCCCAAGTCGCCTGACCTGCCGCGGTTCGTCGAATCCGTCAAGGCCCGCACGCTCCGCGTCGACGGCTGGATCCCGCGGCCCACCTGTCCGCCCGACGACATCGCCCGCGACTGGGCGGAGCTCCAGGCCTACTTTCGCGACCACGGCCGCGACCCGCGCGAATGCGTCGTCGCCCACGAGAACTTCCTGCACCTCGTGCTGACGAACGATCCGGCGAAGGCTCGCGAGGAGCAGCACCGGGCGTTCCTCAGGGTGATGAGCGCCGAGCGCGGCGAGCACTACCTCGAATCCGTCTACCTGTTCGGGACGCCGGACGAGGTGGTCGCTTCCCTCCAGGCGCGAGTCGACGCCGGGGTCGAGTACTTCATGCTCCACACGATGACGCCGGACCCGGCGCAGCTGAGGCAGTGGGTCGAGGAGATCATCCCGAACGTGACGTTTCCGCCGACGGCCGGGCCGGTCCGGCGGACGGTCGGCGCATTGGCATGACGCGGTCGTGACACGTCGGGTCGCCCTCATCGGAAAGCCGCTCCGACGGCGGCATTCGCAGGTGATGCACGACGCGGCCTTCGACGCGGCCGGGATCGACGGGCGCTATGTGTTGATGGAGCTGGACGCGGCCGACGTCCCGGGCGCCGTCGCCGCCGCGCGCGAGTCGGAGTGGCTCGGACTGGGCGTCACGGCGCCGTACAAGCGCGTGGTGGCGGGGCTCGTCGACGAGGTTGAGCCCGACGCCGAGGCGATCGGCGCCGTCAACAACGTCGTCCGGACCGACGACGGGCGGCTCGTCGGATTCAACAGCGACGCGCCCGGCTTCCGCGCCGGCGTCGAGGTGGCGATGGGGCGGCCGCTCGCCGGCGCGAGCGTCGCGGTCGCGGGCGCCGGTGGCGCTGCGCACGCGGTCGTCCACGCATGCGTCGCCGCGGGCGCGCGACGGGTGACGATCGGCAACCGGTCGGCAGAAGCGGCGCGTGCGCTCGCGAAGCGATTCGGCGTCGAGGGCGGGGCGCTCGACGGCTCCGATTTCGCCGGCGCGCTGCAGTCGGCCGACCTCGCCGTCAACGCGACCACCGTCGGCATGGTCGACGCCGGGATCTCGATCGACGTCGCTCGCCTCCCGGCCCGCGCCACGGTCTTCGACCTCGTCTACGTCCCCGCCGAGACGCCGCTCCTCGCCGCCGCCCGCGGCCGCGGGCTCCGGGCCGCGAACGGCTCCGAGATGCTGATCCAGCAGGCGGCGATCGCGTTCGAGCGCTGGACCGGGGTCGGCGGGATGGCCGACGTGATGCGGACCGCCGTCGCGCCGCTCCTCGTCGATCCGACCGTGCGAGCCTGACGGCCGTGCGCCTCGCGACGATCCGCGACGACGGCCGTTTCGAGGCCGCTATCGTCGAGGGCGTGCGGGTCCTGCCGCTCGCCGGCTCCGGGCTCGGGTCGATCCGGGAGATCGCCGTGGGCGGCTCGGCTGCCCTCGATCGGGT
>JBJMMH010000100.1:0-17201 GCA_045804885.1 Chloroflexota bacterium
CCGGCGCCACGGTGGACCGAGACGCGACTCGGCGGTCGTCAGCGCTTGCGCTCGAGGATCGGGCGTGCCGTGTCCGGGTCGTCGACGACGAACGCGAACATCGCCCGATCGCCCCATCGGCCGAGGAACAGATGACCGTAGATGTTGACTCCGGCGTCGGCCAGCTGCCGTGACAGGGCCGCCATCCCGCCCGGCCGATCGTCGACTTCCGCCAGGATCGACTCGCCCTCGATATACGTGTAGTGGCCGTCGTCGAGGATCTGCTTCGTCGTCTCGTCGTCGGCCGTGGTCATGATCACGTGGCCGGAGTCGCCGATGCCACCGCCGCCGATCGCCCGCAGGTCGACGCCGGCTGCGGCGAGCGCCTCGGCCAGTGACGCCATCGCGCCGGGCTCGTTGTTGAGCTGGACGACGAACTGATTGGCCATCGACTCCCTCCGACGCTCCGCGTGGAGGGCGATTCTAGCGGTCGCGTCCGCCTCAGGCGGCGGGGACGCGGGCGATGAGCGCGAGCACGACGAGTCCGAGGAGAACGAAGAGTGCCTGGACGCGCTCACTCGGCCGGAACGTCGGCTGGTGGGCGGACTCCGATCGCGTGGCCATCGGCGCGACGCTATGCGCCGCCACGTCCGGCCGCCATGGTACGTTCGGCCGGTGACCGACCCGACCGTTGCCGCGCCGGACGGCGACCGCGCGGCATTGGCAGCGCTCGGCGCGCCGGCGGATCCGGAACCCGACTGGATCGAGGCGGCCGGCATCCGGTTCCATGTCCTCGGCTGGGGCCCCCCGGACGGCGCGCCGGTGCTCCTGATGCACGGCGTCACGTCGGGCGCCCGAGGCTGGTGGCGGATCGGGCCGGCGCTCGCTGCGGCCGGGTACCGGGTGATCGCGCCGGATCTGCCCGGACATGGCCTCACCGCGTCCTGGCGGGGCCACGCTGTGTTCCGCGACACGGCCGTCGACATGGCCGCGTTCGCACGCGCCGCGTTCGCTGGAACCGCACCGGCCAACGTCCGGGTCGTCGCCCACAGCTGGGGCGCGATGACGGCTTCGTGGTTCCCCGCCGTCGGGTACCTGCCGGGGAGGCTCGTGCTCGTCGACCCGCCGACGATCCCGCTTGCCGTGATCTCGCAGCTGCTCGAGGCTCCCGACGACCGCTATTACGACGACGTCCGGACGGCCGTCGAGGCCGTCGGCCGGCAATGCCCCACATGGTCGTACGGCGACGTCGCGGCCAAGGCCGAGAGCCTGACCCAGTTCGACGAGCCGGCGGTCAGGGCGATCCTTACCGAGAACGGCAACTGGGACGGAGGCCTCGAGGCGCTCTCCCTCGCGGCAGCACGAGACGTGCCGACCCGGTTGATCCGCGGCGACCCCGCGAACGGCGGCTACGTGCCGGACGCGGTCCTGCCCCTTCTCCGGGCCCGGCTCGGCCCGGAGAACGTCGTCACGCTCACCGGGGCGCCCCACTCGCCCCACCGGACGCACCCCATTGAGACGACGCGGGCGCTGCTGCGAGCATTGGCCGTCTGACCGCCAAGGAGATCCGATGACCATCGTCACGCCGCGCTGGGAATGGCGCACCTTCGGCCAGGCAGGTCCCGTGGCCGACGCCGTCTTCGACGCGGCCGAGGCCAGCCCCGTCGCCGAGAGCGACGAGACGTACTTCGTCACCGGATCGGGCTCGAACGTGAAGATCCGCGACGAGCTCGTCGACATCAAGCTGCTTCGCGAGACCGACGAGAACGACCTCGAGCGCTGGGAGCCCGTGCTCAAGCGGCCGTTCCCGCTCTCGCCGGCGGACCTCGCCACGACCGCCGAGGCGATGGGCATCGACGGCTCGCGGGACGGCGGCCGCGACGGCGACGTCCCGTACGGCGAGTTCCTCACGATCGTCCGGCGCGACCCTCGGGCGAGGGTCGTCCCGGTCCACAAGCGGCGGGTGCGGTACACGATCAACGGCTGCATGGCGGAGCGCTCGGAGATCGAGGCCGAGGGCCGGACGACGGTGACGGTGGCGGTCGAGTCGACGGACCGGCCGGCGGTCGTCGACGCGGTCCACTCCCTTGGCTATGGCGACTTCGTCAACACGAACTACCAGCTCGGATTGGCGCGACTGCTCGAGGCCGAACCCGCGCGGTACGCCGTGATCGACATGGGCACCAACTCGATCAAGTTCCACGTCGGCGCGTTCGATCGGGAGGGGAACCCGCAGACAGTCGTCGATCGGGCCGAGGTGACCCGGCTCGGCGAGGGATTGGCCGTAGGCGGCGCGATCCAACCGGCCGCGCTCGACCGGGCCGTGGAGGCGATCAAGGGCATGGCCGACGAGGCCCGGCGGCTCGGCGCGCGGGCGATCGCCGCGGTCGGGACGGAGGGTCTCCGCCAGGCGTCGAACCGCGACGACGTCATCGCGACGATCCGCGACCGGACCGGCGTCCGGGTCGAGCCGATCCCGGGCGAGGAGGAGGGGCGGCTCGCGTTCCTCGCCGTGCGCGCCGGCATCGGCCGCGTCGACGGCCCGCTGGCCGTGTTCGACACGGGCGGCGGCAGCTCCCAGTTCACGTTCGGGGCAGGCGATCGAGTCGACGAGCAGTTCAGCGTCCCGGTGGGCGCGGTCCGCTTCACCGAGCGGTTCGGGCTCGACAAGGCGGTGCCGCGCGAGACCGTCGAGCAGGCCCTGGCGGCGATCTCGGCCGACCTTTCGAGGATCGAGGGCCGGCCGAGCCCGAGTGTCCTCGTCGGGATGGGCGGCGCGATCACGAACATCACGGCCGTCAAGCACGGTCTCGCTACGTACGACGCGAACGTCGTCCATGGATCGGTCCTTGACCGCGGCGAGATCGACCGCCAGATCGAGCTCTACCGATCGCGCGACGCCGACGCGCGGCGGTCCATCGTCGGACTCCAGCCGAAGCGCGCCGAGGTGATCCTCGCCGGAGCGTGCGTCGTCCGGACCGTCATGGACAAGCTTGGCAAGGACAGCCTGACTGTCAGCGACCGGGGCCTGCGGCATGGCGTGTTCGTCGAACGATTCGGACCCGTGGAGGTGGTGAGATGACGGGACAGACAGTGGTCGCCGAGCGGACGTTGTCCGACGCGCAGATCGTCGAGCTGATGGGCCTCCTGAAGGGCGCCGACACCGCCGAGCTGAAGGTCTCCATTCCGACGGCGGCGCACCGCGCGACGATCCAGGGCCTGCCGATCGATCCCGTCGAGGCCCAGCCCCGTCAGGTCTATTTCTTCGACACGCCTGACCTCGCCCTGAACAATGCCGGCCTCGTCGTCCGGGCTCGGCGGATCCAGGGCGGTCGCGGCGACACCGTGATCAAGCTGCGTCCTGTCGTCCCGGCCGAGCTGCCAGACGACCTGCGAACGAGCGGCAGCCTCGGCGTCGAGGTCGACATGCTGCCCGGCGGCTACGTCTGCTCGGCGTCGTTCAAGGGCCGGACGACGGGTCAGGACGTCCGGGACGCGATCGCCGGCGACCTGCCGTTGCGGAAGGTCTTCTCACGCGAGCAGCGCGCCTTCTTCAAGGACCGCGCTCCGGCCGGGATCACGCTCGACGGCCTCGTCGCGCTCGGCCCGACGTTCGTGCTCAAGACGACATTCACGCCGGCTGAGCTCGGGCGCCGCTTCGTCGCCGAGCTGTGGCTCTACCCCGACGGTTCGCGGATCCTCGAGCTCTCGACGAAGTGCCCGCCGAGCGAGTCCTTCCAGGTCGCCGCCGAGTCGCGGGCGTACCTCGCCTCCAAGGGCGTGTCGACCGGCGGCGCGCAGCAGACCAAGACCCGTGCCGCGCTCGACTTCTTCGCGGCCCAGCACGCCGCCGACGGCACGACGGCCTCTGCCTGACGATCGCGGCGGACGCGACGCGTGGCGCGCCGCCTCGTTCATCGTCGCCGGATCGCGACGGCGCGCTCGTACATCGCGGCGTACCGCGGCGCGGAGCCGGTCGTCCAGTCGAAATCGGCTGCCATGGCGCGGGCCACGAGGCCATCCCAGGCCGCGCCGCCGGCGTCGCGCATCGCGATCGCGGCCGCGGCCGCCGACGCGAGCGCACCCGGGGTCGCGGCCTTGAAGGCGAAGCCCGTCCCCGTCCCCGGTCGCGTCAGCTCGTCGACGACTGAGTCGGCGAGGCCGCCTGTCCAGCGGACGATCGGCGGCGTGCCGTAGCGCATCGAGATCATCTGGCCCTGGCCCGACGGCTCGAACCGCGACGGCATCAGGAAGAAGTCGGCGCCGGCATAGATCCGCCGGGCCATGACGCGGTCGAAGCGCTCGATGAGCGCGACCCGATCCGGCCGAGCGGCCGCCAGCGTCCGGAAATCCGCCGCGAGCTCTGCGTTGCCACTGCCCTGGACGACGAGGCGGGCCCCAGCGTCCAGGAGTCGCGGCGTCGCGTCGGCCAGCAGGTCGAAGCCCTTCTGCGGGTCGAGCCGCCCAACCATGCCGAGGACCGGAGCCTCGTCGGTCGGGTCGAACCCGACCCGCTCGAGGAGGTCGGCCCGGCAGCGAGCCTTGCCGCGGAGGTCGGCGGCAGAGTAGGTCGCCGCGATGTCGGCGTCGGTCGCCGGGTCCCAGACGCTCGTGTCGAGTCCGTTGAGGATGCCCAGATAGCGATCGCCCTTGGCCCGGAGCGCGCGGTCGAGGCCGAAACCGAGCTCCGGCGCGAGCGACTCCCGGGCGTAGCCGGGCGACACGGTGTTGACGATGTCCGCCCGTTCGATGCCCGCCGCCAGCAAGTCGACGCCGTCGGCTCCCGGCTGGACGACGCGATCGCCGGGCGCGAGCCCAAGGTCGCGGAGTCGCTCCCGCGGCGTCCAACCGTGGTAGGCGAGGTTGTGGATGGTCAGAACGACGGAGGCCCGGGCGATGATCGGATCCTCGGCGTACCAGCGATCGCGATAGAGCGCGATGGGGCAGGCGTGCCAGTCGTGGAGGTGAATGACGTCGATCGGCCGCCCGGGCTCCGAGCGGAGCGTCTCGAGCGCGGCCCTCGAGAGCAGGCCGAATCGCCAGGCGTTGTCGGCGAAGTCGCCACCTTCGGGCGGGCCGTAGAAGCCGTCCCGGTCGTAGGCTGCGGGCTGCTCGACGAGTCGAAGCCGGTAGCCGTCCGCGGCCACGTCGACGATCGACACGTCGACGGTCCCGGCGAGCGCGCGGGGATCCGGCACCCGAACGACCCGCGCGGGCGCGGCGTCGGCCGGCACCGGCACGGACCGGTAGCGCGGCAGGAAGACGTCGACGAGGCCATCGGTCGCGCCCGGCACCCGGCCGAGCGCCCGAGCCAGCGCGTCGACGACATCGCCCAGGCCGCCGGTCTTCGCCCACGGCTCGCACTCGGCCGCGACGAACGCGACGCGCAGGGGCTTGGGCATCGAACCATGGTAGCCGCCCGCCTGGCTGGTCCCGCCCGGTGCTGAACCGGTTCATCGCGAGGATTCCAATCGTTATCATCCCCTGCGATGCTTCCGGCCCCCCAGGTTCCCTCGATTCCGGGGGCCTCGTTCAGGCTTCCGCCTCAGCTCGAGGGCCTCCGCCGCCTCGCCTACAACCTCTATTGGTGCTGGCACCCCCGGGCGCGTCAGATCTGGAGCCGGATCGACCGCGAGACCTGGACCCGCCATCGCAACCCGATCCCCGTGCTGTCGGGGCCGGTCGAATGGGGCCGTCTCCTCGACGACACGACGTTCATGGTCGAGGTCCGGGACGTCCTCCGAGAGTTCGACGAGTACATGGCGAACGGCTCCGACGCCTGGTTCGCCCGGCGCCACGCCGACGCCCTCGACGGCCCCATTGCGTACTTCTGCGCGGAGTACGGGATCTACGAATCGCTCGGCATCTACTCGGGTGGCCTCGGGGTGCTCGCCGGCGACCATACGAAGACAACGTCGGACATGGCGCTGCCGTTCGTCGGGGTGGGGTTGCTCTACCGCAAGGGCTATTTCCACCAGACGATCGACGCCGACGGCCACCAGGAGCACGCGTACCCCGACTACGACCTCTCCCGGCTCCCGGTCAGCCGGGCCCAGGCGCCCGACGGCAATCCTCTCCAGGTGTCCGTCGAGCTGCCCGAAGGCGAGCTCCAGATCGCGGTGTGGATCGCCCAGGTGGGCCGGACACCGGTCCTCCTGCTCGACACCGACATCCCCGAGAACGGTGATGCCGACCGACCGATCACCCATATCCTCTATGTCCGCGGGCGCGAGATGCGGCTGCACCAGGAGTTGGTGCTCGGCGTGGGCGGCGTCAGGGCGCTCCGGGCGCTCGGGATCAAGCCATCGGTCTGGCACCTCAATGAGGGCCATTCCGCGTTCCTGCTGGCGGAGCGCGCCCGGGAATATGTGGCGACCGGCGAGAGCCTCGACGCTGCCTGGGACAGGGTCCGGGCGGACAGCGTCTTCACGATCCACACCCCCGTTCAAGCCGGCAACGAGCGCTTCTCCGCCGACCTCGTCCGGCGCGTCGCGGGGCCGCTGCTCGATGGCGACGGGCGGCCCCGAACCGGCGGCGTTCCCGTCGATGCGGTGCTCGAGCTGGGGCTTGGCGTGGAGGGCGATCGGAGCCAGTTCGACATGACCGCGTTCTCCCTCCGCCTCACCCGGGTCGCGAACGCGGTCAGCCAGCTCCACGCCCGGACCGCCGACGCGACGTGGCGCGGCGTGTCACCGGGCGAGATCATCGGCGTGACGAACGGTGTCCACATGCCGAGCTGGGTCGGGCACGCGATGCGCGACGCGCTCGCCCGCGGCGTCCGGGCCGACCTCGACAACCTCGACTCCGAAGGCTCCGTCGGCGGTTTCTGGGACCGGCTCGACCAGATCCCGGCAGACGAGCTATGGGAGACGCATCAGCGTCAGAAGCTCGAGCTCGCGGTCTTCGCCCGGCGGCGGCTGCGGAACCAGTTCGCGCGTCACGGCGAGGCGCCCGCGGTCCTCGACACCCTGGAGACGGCGCTCGAACCCGAGATCCTCACCGTCGGCTTTGCCCGGCGATTTGCGACGTACAAGCGGGCGGGACTGCTCTTCAGCGACGTCGACCGACTGGCGCGGCTTCTCCACGACGAGCGCCGCCCGGTCCAGATCGTCTATGCCGGAAAGGCCCATCCGGCCGACCGACCGGGCCAGCAGGTGATCCAGGAGATCTTCGCTCGATCGGTGTCGGAGGAGCTCCGCGGCCGCGTGTTCATCCTCGAGGACTACGACATGCGGATCGCGCGCTACCTCGTTGGCGGCGTCGACATCTGGCTGAACAATCCGCGTCGACCGCTCGAAGCATCGGGAACGAGCGGCATGAAGGCGGCCGCCAACGGCGTCGTCAACGTGAGCGTCCTCGACGGCTGGTGGGACGAGGGCTGGGCCGGCGACAACGGCTGGGCCATCGGCGGCCGCGAGACGAACCCCGACGAGGCGGCCCAGGACTGGGCCGATGCCCAGGATCTCTACCGGATCCTGGAGAACGAGGTCGTCCCGCGCTACTACGACCGCGATGCCGACGGCGTGCCGCGGGCATGGGTCGAGACAATGCGGCGGTCGATGGCCTCGTCCCTCTGGCAGTTCTCGACGACCCGGATGCTCCATGACTATGTCGAGCGGATGTATCTCGAAGCGACGACCCGGCCGGGCGCCTCCGCCTCGCGCACCTCACGACCGAGGAACGCCGCGATGGTCGAGGGCTGAGCCCGTCCCTTGCCCGACGGAGCCCGATTGCAACGTCGCATCTCGCTCGCGCTGACCCTCCACAACCACCAGCCCGTGGGCAACTTCGGCTGGGTCATCGCGGAGACGTACGACCGGGCCTACCTGCCGATGCTGGAGGCGCTCGAGCGTCATCCGACCGTCCGCGTCGGGCTCCACTACTCGGGACCGCTGCTCACCTGGATCCAATCTGAGCGGCCGGCGTTCGTCGAGCGGCTCGCCGCGTTGGCTGTCCGCGGCCAGGTCGAGATCGTCGGCGGCGCCTGGTACGAGCCCGTGCTCGCGGCGCTCCCGGAGCGAGACCGGATCGGCCAGCTCGTCCGGATGGCCGACGAGCTCGAGCGGATGTTCGGCCGCCGGCCACGCGGCGCCTGGCTCGCAGAGCGGGTCTGGGAACCTGATCTGCCGACGTCGCTCGTGGCGTCCGGCTACCAGTGGACCGTCCTCGACGACGCTCACTTCCGGGCGGCCGCCATCCCCGAGGAGGCGCTCTGGGGCCCCTACACGACCGACGACCAGGGCAAGCTCCTGACGGTCTTCGGGACCGAGCAGGGCCTCCGCTACCGGATTCCCTTCTCCGAGGTGGACGACGTCATCGGCTACCTTCGAGGCCACGCCACCGGCGCCGGCGACCGCGTCGGGACGATGGGCGATGACGGCGAGAAGTTCGGCGGCTGGCCGACGACATTCGAGCACTGCTGGGGTGCCGACGCCTGGGTCGACCGGTTCTTCGGCGCGCTCGACGAGAACCGCGACTGGCTCTCGACCGTGACGCCGTCGGAGTGGCTCGACGGCCACGGTCCGATCGGTCGCGTCTACCTCCCGACGGGGTCGTACGCCGAGATGGGTGAGTGGGCGCTCCCGGCCGGCGAGTCGTCGGCATACGCCCGGACATTGCACGACGCAGTCGAGCACCATCGCCCCGAGGCCCGCTGGCTGCGCGGCGCGACCTGGCGCAACTTCCAGGTGAAATACCGGGAAGTCAACGACCTCCACAAGCAGATGCTGCGGGTGAGCGACCTCGTCGACGCGATGCCGCCCGGCGCCGCCCGCTCGGCCGCCGAGGACCACCTCTTCGCCGGTCAGTCGAACGACTGCTACTGGCACGGTCTGTTCGGCGGGATCTACCTGCCCGACCTGCGGGTGTCGGCGCTGCGCCACCTCATCCTCGCCGAGGATCTCGCCCTGGGCGGGCCGGCCGCGACGGCCGCCGCCGCGGAGCTCGTCGATCTCGATCTCGACGGCAGCCCGGAGGCGCTGCTCATCGGCGACGGCCAGATCGTCGGCGTGAAGCTCGACGAGGGCGGCGGGATCGGGCGGTGGGACGTGCGCGCGGCCGGCTTCCCGCTGGCGGCCGTCATGCGCCGGCGACCGGAGCCCTACCACGACAAGCTGCGTCGGCACGACCTCGCGACGTTCCGCGCGCCGTCCGGTGCCGAGGTCGGCTCGAACCCATCCAGCGGTGCCGTCCCGCCGCGCGACGCCGGCGCCGATCGGCCGGCGTCGATCCACGATCTCGTCACCACCAAGCAGGCGGGCCTGTCGGAGATGCTTCACTACGACGCGTACGAGCGCCGATCCGGGCTGGTCCGGTTGCTGCCGCTCGATACGACGCCCGAGGCGGTCGCGGACGGCTCCGCGTCCGACCTCATCGACACGCTGACGGTGCCGTGGACGCTCCAGGCGCTGGGTAAGGATCGGGTCGCGTCGCGGCTCCGGGCCGGGCCGCTCGAGCTCCGCAGGGAGATCAGGATCGGCGGCGGCCGGCTCGGTCCGTCGCTGTCGGTCTCAGTCGAGGCCGTGAACGTGTCCGACGCCGCGTTCGAAGCGCTGCTCGGGATCGAGTTCGCTGTGATGCTGCTCGGCGGCGGCCACAACCCGGCTGCGTTCCACGCGGTCGCGGGTCGGCGCATCGCCCACGACGAGTCGCTGACCGCGCTCGCCGTCGACCGGCTCGACGCCGGCAACGACCAGGTCGGCGTCGCGGTCGCGACCGTCGCCAGCGAGCCGCTCGACGCGTGGATCTCACCGATCGAGAGCGTCTCGAACTCGGAGTCGGGGTTCGAGCTCGTCTACCAGGGCTCGACGATCCTGCTGCACCGCCAGATCGATCTCGCGCCGGGCGCCTCGGCGTCGCTCACGGTCGAGCAGCGCGTGACCGTCACGGCCGACACCGCGATCGCGGCCGCGGGCGGTCGCTCGTGATGCGCGGCCGGCTCGCCGTGCACGCCCACTTCTACCAGCCCTCACGGGTCGATCCCTGGACCGGCCGCGTGCCCGTCGAGCCGTCTGCTGCACCGTTCCACGACTGGAACGCGCGCGTCGACGCCGAGTGCTACCGACCGAACGCGGCTCGGTCGAATCTGACCAGGATCTCGTGGGACCTGGGACCGACCCTGGCGTCGTGGCTGGCCGCCGAGGCTGCGACGACGATGGCCGGCTTCACCTCGGCGGCAACCGGCCGCAACGCGATCGCCCAGGCGTTCAATCACACGATCCTGCCGCTGGCATCCGTCGCCGACCGGCGCACGGAGATCCGCTGGGGGCTTCGGGACTTCGAGCTCCGGTTCGGGCGACCGGCGTCGGGGCTATGGCTCCCGGAGACGGCCGTCGACCTTGCGACGCTCCGGATCGCCGCCGACGAGGGCGTCGCGTTCACGATCCTCGCACCGTGGCAGGCGGCCGACCCGATCGACAGCCGACGACCCTATCGCGTCGACCTGGGTGGCGGGGCGTCGATCGTCGTTGTCTTCTACGACGCCGGGCTGTCGGCGGCGGTCTCGTTCGAGCCGGAGGCAACCTCCGACGCCGATCGATTCGCCCAGGAGCGGGTCGCGGTGCGACTCGGTGGCGCGACGACCGGCGGACCCGACGAGCAGTCGCCGCGGTTGGCGCTGATCGCGACAGACGGCGAGCTCTACGGTCACCATCAGCAGTTCCGTGACCTCTTCCTCCAGCAGCTCGTCGCTCCGGATGCCGCGACCGCGGACCGGCGCGACTTCGATGTCGTGATCCTCGCCGACGCGCTCGGGGAGCAGTCCGACCGCCGTCACCCGCCCGTCCGGATCGTGGAGCGAACCTCGTGGAGCTGCCACCACGGCGTCGCGCGGTGGTCGGCGGAGTGCCCGGACGCGAGCGACGGCCGCTGGAAGTACCCGCTGCGGGCGGCGCTGGAGCGGCTCGCGACGGCGATCGACACGGCCTCGGACCGCTGGTTCCGCGACGCGGGCCGCGGCACCCTCGAGCTGCCGGCGTTGCGCGACGCGTACGTCGACATCGTCGCCGGGTTCACTACCGGCGACGCATTCGCGGCGGACCATCTGGCAGCGCTCGACGCCGCCGGACGTGCCCGCGCGCTCACACTGCTCGAGGCTCAGCGCTGGCGCCTGGCGATGTTCGCGAGCGACGGCTGGTTCTGGGACGATCCGATCCGGCCGGAGACGAGGCAGATATTGCGGTCCGCTGCGAAGGCCGTCCGTCTCGTTGACGGCGAGCTCGGAACACGTTTCGAGAGCCGCCTCGTCGCGGATCTGGTCGTGTTGTCGTCCCCGTCGCGTGGCGTCGATGGTGCCGCGATCTACGGCATGGCGCTCGAGGAGGTTGGCCAGCCGGCGCCGCGCTGAGCACGATTTCGCGATTCGGATTACGAAGAATCCTTTAGCGCGCCTTACCGACTGCGGTGTGGACGTCGAGACACGTCGGGGCACCATGGAGTTGCGCGGATCACACGGACCCGCGGTTCCGGCCTCCCGCTTGCCGGACGCGCTGCCAGGCGTGCCAGCCCCCGATGCCCAGATGAGCTCCGGTTTCAGCAACACCCTCAAGACCTTCACCCTGCTCGCCGCGCTCGGCGGGATCCTCGTCTTCGTCGGCGGCCTGCTCGGCGGACGGGGCGGTCTCGTCATCGCTCTCGTCTTCGCCGTCGCCATGAACGTGTTCGTCTACTGGAAGAGCGACGCGCTCGCGCTGAAGGCGAACGGCGCCCGCGAGCTGACGCCTGACGAACTGCCGCGACTCCGCCAGGTCGTCGCCTCGCTCGCTCAGCGAGCGGGCCTGCCGATGCCTCGGCTCTATGTCATCGAGCGGCCCGAGCCGAACGCGTTCGCGACGGGCCGCGACCCGGACCACGCGGCGGTTGCGGTGACGACCGGTCTCCTCGAGCTGATGGACGACCGCGAGCTGACCGGCGTCCTCGCCCACGAGCTGTCCCACGTCAAGAACCGCGACACGCTCGTCGGGACGATCGCCGCGACGATCGGCGGCGCGATCAGCTTCATCGCCCAGATGGCGCAGTTCCAGATGCTGTTCGGCGGCGGGAATGATGATGACCGGGGCGGTGGCGGCATCGGCGCTCTGGTCGCGATCATCCTCGCCCCGATCGCGGCCCTGATCATCCAGCTCGCGGTCTCACGCAGCCGCGAGTACGGCGCCGACGGCTCCGGCGCACAGCTGACGGGCGACCCTGAGGGGCTCGCGCGGGCGCTCGAGAAGCTGGACGCAGCGGGTGGCCAGATCGGTCTCCGGGCGCGGATCGCGGATCGGCTGCCCGCGCGTCGCGGCGCCCCGGCGCCGGCGCCGGCGCCCGCCGCGAATCCGGCGTTCGCGAGCCTGTTCATCGTGAACCCGCTGGCCGGTCGATCATCCCTCGGCGGCCTCTTCTCGACCCATCCGCCCATCGAGGACCGTGTCGCGCGCCTGCGGCGGATGGCGCTTCGCGGATGGTCGGGCGCCTGAATCGCGCCGCCACGCAACGCCCAGAATCAGTCAGCCCGTGGCCTGCGCGCCACGGGCTGACTAGTTGGGCTGCCGAGAGCTCCCAGGGAGCCCCGGCGTCTTGATGCGGAGGTTCAGCCGATCCCGGTGGGCCGCACCGGCCGGCGGGGATCGGCCGACGCATCCGTCGAGTCGACGCCCCAGAGGTTCGCTGCCACGCCGATGATTGCCGTGATGAGGATGATGACCAGCAGTTCCATCGTGGTGTACCTGGTTGATATAGTGCAGTAGGCCAACGCCTACGAGTACGATACTTGGACTAGCACACTGTGTCAATAGATCAACGTGAACAGCTGACCGCCCCAACCGACACGGCCCACGAGCTCGACGTCGAACGCGACTCCGACGTCCCGATCTCGACCCAGATCTACTGGCAGCTCGCCTACCAGATCGACTCCGGCCGCCTGCTCGCTGGCTCGCGTCTACCGCCGGTGCGAGAGCTGGGGGCGGCACTCCGCGTGAATCCCAACACGATCCGGGCGGTCTACAGACGCTTGGCCGACGCGGGCTACGTTACGAGCCGCCATGGCGCGGGCACGCATGTCGCCGACCGGCCGCCGCAGAAACGCGGCGCCGAGGCACTTGCCGGGATCGTCGCGGAGATGCTCAGGCGGGGCGCCGAGGCCGGCTTCACCGCCGACGAGGTGGCGTCCGCGGCGTTCGCGGCCGCGACCGAGCGGAAGCGGCCTGGCGCGCTCGTCCAGGTCCTGTTCGCGGAGTGCACGAACGCCGATGCCGGTTACGACGCCGAGCGGCTGAGCGTCGCGTTCGACGGCCGCGTCCAGGTCGAAGGCACGCTCCTCGACGACCTCCCCGAGCGGCTCGACCGGTTCCACTACGACCTCGTGGCGACGACGACGTTCCACGCCGACGAAGCGCAGGCCCTCGTCCATGGTCGGCTGCCCGTCGTCGCGATGCTCGTCGGGCCAGGCTACATGGAGCTGGTCCACGAGATCGCAGGCCTGCCTGCGGGCTCGCGCGTGGGGCTCGTGTGCGCGTCCGAGCGCGGCACCGAGAACATGGCCGAGACGCTGGCGCTGTCGGGCTCGCAGGGGATCGAGCTGCTGAGCGCGACGATGGACGCCGACGAGGACCTCGAGACCATCGACCAGACGGCTGACGTTATCCTGCTGTCGCGTGAGGCGATCGCCAACGGGCTCACCGACCGGTTTGCCCGACAGGAACGGCTCCGCAGCTGGTCGTACGAGTTCGACCCATCAGGCCTCGAGCTCCTGCGACGGGCGATCGAGCACGCGGCGGCGGCGCGCCGATCGGAGGCGGTGCCCGTCGGCGCGTGACATCCTGTCCCGATGCGTGAGCTGCGCGTCGGGCGGACGTCCCGCAGGCGATACGAGCTCGAGCCGGACCTCGGGCCGCAGGGTGAGCTGATCGTCGAGCGGGCCGCGGCGGCCCGTAGGCTCGCGGCTCGACTCAACCAGAAGGCGGCGGGTGGCGCACCGACTGCCCACGCCGGCGAGATCGTGGCCCTCGGCCTCCTCCACGAGGTCGGCCATGCGCTCATCGAGCGATTCGAGCGCGATACCCGACCGGGGTTGTTCGACGACACGCTCCGCGAGCTCGACGCATCGCTCGGGCCACGCCGGGTCGACGCCGTCCTCAACCGGCTCCGCGACGAGTTCCAGGAACCGCCGGTCCGTCCCGAGCTCCTCGAGTCACTGCTGCTGCTCGACGTCGCCGCGGACAACCCGGCGACGACACCTATCCAGCCGCTCGTCGATCCGGGTCCGGTCGCGAAGGCGCGGGCGTATGGCGCCGTGACGGCCGCCGTCGAGACGATCCTCGAAGCGACGGACGACGCCGGTCTCGACGGCAGCGGCGACTCCCTCGCCGCGATGCTTCGCGCGCCGGCGCGTCACTCCCCTACCTCGCTCGCGGGCCAGCTCCGGTATGCGCGCCAACGGTGGGCCGAGATCCTGCCGGGCGATCTCGTCTCTCGGCTGCTCGCCGGGGAGGACCTCCTGGCCGAGGAGGACCGGGCCCTCCACCTCCGATTCGGCGGTGGCGGCGGCGGTCCGGTCGAGGCGCCGTCGTTCGCCGGCGCGGACGCCGAGCCAGAGCGCTTCTCCGACGACAAGGAATGGATGCCGAGGATCGTCCTGATCGCGAAGAGCACCTACGTCTGGCTCGACCAGCTGTCGCGCCGCCACGGTCGCGAGATCCGGACGCTCGATGCCATCCCCGATGAGGAGCTCGATGGGCTGGCTCGCCGCGGCGTCACCGGCCTGTGGCTGATCGGGCTGTGGCAGCGGTCGAAGGCGTCGGAGACGATCAAGCGCTGGCGCGGCAACCAGGAGGCGGTGGCGTCCGCCTACTCGCTCGACGACTACCGGATCGCGGACGACCTCGGTGGCGACGTCGCCCACGGCAACCTCCGCGACCGGGCCGCTGCGCGGGGCATCCGCCTCGCCAGCGACATGGTCCCGAACCATATGGGACTCGATTCGCGCTGGGTCGTGGACCATCCCGACCGGTTCATCTCGGTGGCCGAGCCACCCTTCCCGGCGTACACGTTCGGTGGCGAGAACCTCTCGACGGACGACCGGGTCGAGATCCGGATCGAGGATCACTACTGGGACGATTCGGACGCGGCGGTCGTCTTCGAGCGCCGCGATCGGGCGACCGGGGAGCGACGGTACGTCTACCACGGCAATGACGGCACGAGCTTCCCGTGGAACGACACGGCGCAGCTCGACTTCCTCAACCCCGAGGTCCGCGAGGCGGTGATCCAGACGATCCTCGAGGTCGCCCGGCGCTTCCCGGTGATCCGCTTCGACGCGGCGATGGTCCTCGCCAAGAAGCATATTGAGCGGCTGTGGTGGCCGGAGCCAGGCCACGGCGGCGCGATCCCGTCGCGCAGCGAGCACGCGATGTCGCGCGCTGACTTCGAGCGGCGGATGCCGACCGAGTTCTGGCGCGAGGTCGTCGACCGCGTCGCGGCCGAGGCGCCCGACACGCTGCTCCTCGCCGAGGCCTTCTGGCTGCTCGAGGGTTACTTCGTCCGGACACTCGGCATGCACCGCGTCTACAACAGCGCGTTCATGCACATGCTCCGGGACGAGGACAACGCCGGCTATCGGAAGGTGATCCGCGACACCGTCGAATTCGACCCCGAGATTCTCAAGCGCTACGTGAACTTCATGACGAACCCCGATGAAGAGACCGCGATCGAGCAGTTCGGGACGGGCGACAAGTACTTCGGGATCGCCACGTTGCTGGCGACGATGCCGGGGCTGCCGATGATCGGCCACGGCCAGATCGAGGGGTTCACGGAAAAGTACGGCATGGAGTATCGGCGGGCGTATCGCGACGAGCAGCCAAACGAGGGCCTGATCACCAGGTTCGATCGCGAGATCGCCCCGCTGCTCCACGATCGACGGCGGTTCGCGGGCGCGGCGGACTTCCGCCTGTACGACGTCGTGGGCGACAGCGGCGTCCTCGAGGACGTCTTCGCCTACACGAACGGTCGCGGCCCCGACCGCTCGCTGGTCATCTATCACAACCGGTTCGGGTCGGCGGCGGGCTGGGTCCGCGAGTCGGTGCCCTTCGCGGTGAAGTCGGCCGACGGGGCGAAGACGCAACATCGGACGACGCTGGCCGAGGCGCTGGAGGTCGGGGCGTCTGACGGCGACGCGTACCTGGCGTTTCGTGAGGCGCGGTCGGGCCTCGAGTACGTGCGATCCGGCCGCGAGATCGACGAGCGCGGGTTGTTCGTCGAGCTCGACGCCTATCGGTCCTTCGTCTTCGGCGCCTTCCGCCACCTCCGCGCGACCGCCGACGCGCCGTGGGGCCAACTCGCCGCGGAACTTGGATGGCGCGGCGTGGGCTCGCTCGACGACGCCTTGGCCGATCTCCGCCTGCGGCCGGTCCACGAGCGCGTGGCGTCGGCCGTGGTCGCCGACGATCCGGCTGCGAGCGCCGTCGGGCTGGCGGCGACGATCGACGACTTCGATCGGGCGAGGTTCCGCGACCTGCGCCTCGCGACGCCGCTCCGCTGGGCGGGCGTCGACGACCGCGGGATCCAACTGACGGAGCTTGCCATCGGGCTGCCCCATCCCTCGACGACGCCGGACGCCGCCGCGCTTGCCGAGTTGTGGCTGCGCGATCCCGACGTCCGCGACTACCTCGGCGTTCATGACTGGGACGGAACGACCTACCTCGACGGCGACCGATGGACCGAGCTCGTGGGGCTTGCCGCAGCGCTCGACCGGGCGACCGGCGTCCGCCGCGTCTTACCGGCGATCGGTCGCCTGCGGACCGCCGCGACCGAGGCGGGCTATCGCGTCGACCGGCTGCCGGAGGTCCTCGCGCAGGTCTCGACTGGAGCGCGACCCGCCGGGAAGCGGCCGCAGGCGACGACGCGCCCGAAGCGCTAGCGCGCAGCCGGTCGCTTGGTCCGCCTCGCGGAACGAACGGCGGCTGGACTGCCCCGAATCGGGTCACGGCCGGGGCCCTCGCCGGTCGCTTGGTCCGCCTCGCGGAAAGCGGCGGCTGAAGGCTCTGGGGCGGGTCACGGCCGGGCCCTCGCCGGTCGCTTGGTCCGGCTGGCGGAACAAACGGCGGCTACCAAGACCTGACGGGCCTCGGACGTGGCCGCTTCAGCCCAGCAGGCGGCGCAGCAAGGCGATGGGTGGCGATCCGTGCGAGATGACCTCCTCGAGGTGGGCCCGGTAGTCGAAGCCCGGCGTCTCCCCGAACCCGCCGACGACG
>JBJMMH010000101.1:0-5334 GCA_045804885.1 Chloroflexota bacterium
GCTGATCCTCGTCGGCGGCGAGCCCGGGATCGGCAAGTCGACGCTCCTCCTCCAGGCGGCCGCCGGCGTCGGTGGCTCTGTCATCTACGCAACCGGTGAGGAATCGGCGTCCCAGGTCCGCCTCCGGGCCGAGCGCCTGGACCTCCTGGCAGCGCCGGCTGGCTCCGAGATCCAGGTCCTCGCCGAGCGCGATGTCGCCCGGATCGTCGAGGTGGCACGGTCGGCCCGCCCGATGCTGCTGGTGGTCGACTCCATCCAGACGGCGACGATCGACGAGCTCGACGGAGCGGCCGGGAGCGTCGGTCAGGTCCGCGAATCGACCGTCCGGTTCATGGAGTTCGCGAAGGGCGAGGGCATCGCCGTCGTGCTCGTCGGGCACGTCACGAAGGAGGGCTCGATCGCCGGGCCGAAGACGATGGAGCACCTCGTCGACGCCGTCGTCACGCTCGAAGGAGAGCGGTTCGCCGCGCTTCGACTGGTCCGCTCGACCAAGAACCGCTTCGGTTCGACCGATGAGGTCGGGGTCTTCGAGATGGCCGGCGACGGACTGCGTCAGGTGGCAGATCCGGCACGCGCCTTCCTCGCCGACCATGCAGAGGCGGCACCGGGAAGCGTCGTCGCGCCGACGATGGAGGGGAGTCGACCGCTGCTCGTCGAGGTGCAGGCGCTCGTCTCGGCGGCCGGCTACGGGACACCGGCCCGCAAGGCGAGCGGCATCGATCCGAACCGCCTCGGTCTCCTCGTCGCGGTGCTCGGGCGGCGCGCCGGCATCGGGCTCGCCGGACATGACGTCTACGCCAACCTCGCCGGCGGGCTCGCCGTCGCGGAACCGGGTCTCGACCTGCCGGTCGCCCTTGCCCTGGCATCGTCGCTGCGCGACCGCCCCGTCCTCGGCGGCGCCGTCGCGATCGGAGAGGTCGGATTGCTCGGGGAGCTGCGCGCGGTGGCGGGGATCGAGCGGCGACTGCGCGAAGCCGCGCGGCTCGGCTTCTCGACCGCGATCGTCCCGCGGCCCGGGCGTGGCGGTCGCACGGTCGATCTCCCGGGCCTCGAGATCGTCGAGGCAGCGACGCTCCGGGACGCGATCGGGATGGCCCTTGGGGAGGGCCTCGCACTCGCAGCGACGCCGTTCCCGCGATGCTAGGCTGACGAGCCGTCCGGACGACCCTCCACGTGGACGACCGGGAACATCCACTGAGGTCGGCTGCTTGATCCGCTATATCCGTCTCTTGGGTGCTGCGCTCGGCGGCCTCGTCGGGTTGGTGCTCGCCACGACCGGTGGTGGCCTGTTCACGGACGCCGGGTACGCGGGCTTCCTGCTGGCCGCATGGGTCGTCGCGTGGGTCGTCGTCGGGTTCGCGATCCTGCCGTACCTCACGCTCGTGCCCGCCCAGTGGCTGATCTCGCGAGTCGAGGACCTGTCGACCGCGGAGTTCGTCACGGCCGTCATCGGCCTGACGCTGGGCCTCCTGATGGGGCTGCTCCTCGGCGTCCCGCTTGCGAACCTGCCCCCGCCATGGGGTGACGTCCTGCCCCTCGGCGTATCGCTGTTCCTCGGGCTCGGGATGCTCGGGCTCACCGTCGCCAAACGGCGCGACCTGATCGTCGCGGCCCAGGCAATCGGGTTCCTCCAGCGCGGCGATGAAGCGCGCAATGAGGCACGCAGCGGTGAACCGCGCATCGTGGTCGACACCTCGGCGATCATCGATGGCCGCATCGCCGAGATCGTCGAGTCGGGGTTCATCTACGGGACGCTGGTCGTGCCACGGTTCGTGCTCGACGAGCTGCAGCACATCGCCGACAGCTCCGACACGCTCCGCCGTAATCGCGGCCGACGCGGTCTCGAGATCCTCAACCGGATGCAGAAGGAACCGGGTACGCCCGTCGAGATCGTCGAGGACGCGGTCCCGTCCGAGTCCGAGGTCGACGCGAAGCTCGTGGCGCTCGCGCGCGCGCGCAGCGGCGTCATCCTGACGAACGACTTCAACCTGAACCGCGTCGCCGAGCTGCAAGGGGTCAGGGTGATGAACATCAATTCGCTGGCGAACGCCGTGAAGCCCGCCGTGCTCCCCGGGGAAGAGCTGCGGGTCCGCGTCATCCAGGAAGGCAAGGAGGCCGGCCAGGGTGTCGGGTTCCTCGATGACGGGACGATGATCGTCGTCGAAGGTGGCGCCCGACACATCGACAAGGACCTCGACGTGTCCGTGACGCGCGTCCTGCAGACGGTCGCCGGCCGGATGATCTTCGCCCAGCCGCGGCTCGATTCCTCAGGCTGATGGCTCGCGGGAGCGTCGCCTCAGGCTTCGCACGACGAGCGACGGCGATCCGGTGAGGGGCTCAGTAGTCAGAGCGGACGCGATCGTCGTCGCTGCCGGCGCGTCGACTCGGATGGCCGGGATCGACAAGCTGCTCGCCCCGATCGGCGATCGACCACTGCTTGCGCATGCGGTCCTGGCGTTGGCGGCGAGCCCGGGCGTCGGCTCGATCGTCGTCGTGACCACCGACGAGCGCCGCGACGCGGTACTCGCCGGCGGCTGGCTACCCGAACGGACGTCGTTCGTCAGCGGCGGTGCTCGCCGTCAGGACTCGGTCCGTGCGGGCTTTGACGCCCTCGAGCGCACGGCACCTGATCTGACCGGAGGACGCGTCGTCCTCATCCACGACGGCGCCCGGCCCGCACCGTCGCCGTCCCTTGTCGACTCGGTCATCGGTGCCGCGGAACGTCACGGCGCGGCGATCCCCGCATCGCCCGTGGGGGAAACGCTGAAGCGAGTCGCGGGCGACCTCGTCGCGGCGACGGTCGATCGCGCCGATCTCGTGGCGGCACAGACGCCCCAGGGCGTCCGCCGCGCACTGCTCCGGCAAGCATTGGCGTCTCCCGACGCACGCGACCGGACATGGACCGACGAGGCCGCGCTCCTCGAGGCCTGTAAAATCGCCGTCCATGTCGTGCCCGGCGATCCCGCCAACCTCAAGGTGACGGTCCCAGCCGACCTCGACCGGGCCGCGTCGCTCCTCGCCGGATCACGTCCCCGGCGGACCGGTATCGGCCAGGACGTCCATCCGTTCGGGCCCGGCGAGCCCCTCCGACTCGGCGGCGTCGACATCCCGGGCGCTCCTCGCCTTCACGGGCACTCGGATGGCGACGTCGCGCTCCACGCGATCGCCGACGCACTCCTTGGTGCCGCATCGCTCGGGGATCTTGGCCGATCGTTCCCGGCCGGCCCGGAGACGCCGCTCGGCGTCGATAGCCGGTCCTTGCTGGAGGCCGTCGTCAGCCGCCTCGCCGATGCCGGCTGGCGGGCCGTCTCCGTCGACCTGACCATCGTCGCGGGTCGGCCGCGTCTCGCCGGACATCTCGACGCGATGGCGGCGGCGATCGGGACCGCGGTGCAGCTGCCGGTCGAGGCGGTCGGTGTGAAGGCGTCGACCGGAAACCTCGAAGGAGCCGACGGTGGGGGCCGGGCCATCGCCGCGCTCGCCGTCGCGACGATCGAGGCAGCGCGATGACCGACGTCCGCTTGCTCGACACCCTATCAGGGGAGACACGCCCACTCGTCCCGCTCGATGGCGAGACCGTCCGGATCTACTCCTGCGGGCCGACGGTGTACGGGCCCGCGCACATCGGTAACTTCCGCTCATTCCTGTTCGCGGACCTCCTCGTACGCTACCTCCGCTGGCGCGGCTACCAGGTCCGCTGGGTGATGAACATCACCGACATCGACGACAAGATCATCAAGGGTGCGAACGCGGCGGAGGTCAGCACCCGCGAGCTCGGCGACCGCTACCTCGCGGGATTCCTCGAGGACGCCGAGACGCTCCGCATGACACGACCCGACGTCCTGCCACGGGCCACCGAGCACATCGAGCCGATCGTGGGTCTGATCGAGACGTTGATCGAGCGGGGGCATGCATATCGCACCGACGACGGTTCGATCTTCTTCCGGATCGCGTCCTGGCCGTCGTACGGTCGGTTGGCGCGGCTCGATCCCGACCAGATGCGGGTCGGCGAGCGGGTCGAGGCCGATGAGTACGCCAAGGACGACGTGCGCGACTTCGCGCTATGGAAAGGCGCCAAGCCCGGCGAGCCGTCATGGTCGACGTCGATCGGGGTTGGACGACCGGGTTGGCACATCGAGTGCTCGGCGATGAGCATGGAACAACTGGGTCCCTCGTTCGACATCCACACGGGCGGCGTCGACCTGATCTTCCCGCATCACGAAGACGAGATCGCCCAGAGCGAGGCGGCGACCGGACAGGAGTTCGTCCGGACGTGGCTCCATTGCGCTCATCTGCGGTCGAGTGGATCCAAGATGGCGAAGTCGACCGGGAACATCGCGCGGGTGGGCGATGTCCTTGGATCGGGGGTGTCGCCGAGGGCACTGCGCTACGCGTTGCTCGCCGTTCACTACCGAGCCGGGCTCGACTACTCCGATGATTCGCTCGCGGCCGCCTCGGCGGCGTTGACCCGGCTGGACACCCTCGTGCTTGCCCTCGAGTCGTACCACGAGGACGGCTCGGGCGACCCCGGGCTCGGTGACGCGCTCGGGGCGGCGCGCGATGCGTTCACCGCCGCACTCGATGACGACCTCAATATCTCCGCGGCGCTCGCGGCCGTCTTCGATCTCGTGCGGGATCTCAACCGTCGTATCGAAGCAAGATCGTTGTCGTCCGACGACGCGCGGCGTGCGCTCGATTCACTGCGAGATCTCGACGGCGTCCTCGGCGTTCTCGAGGACCCGGCCGGGGACGTCCTCGACGCTGACCTTCAGACCCTCCTCGACGAGCGTGCCGCGGCCCGTGCTGCCCGCGACTGGGCCGCCTCCGACCGACTTCGGGACGAGCTCGCCGATCACGGTGTTGTCGTCGAGGACACGCGAGATGGCCAACGCTGGCGACGGATCGCGATGACCACCCGTGGCTGACGGACCTCGGGACGATCGGAAGCGCGACAGCGGTAAGCCGCGGGGCGCGCCGCCGCGCCGCGACAGTCCGGGAGGGACACGCCGAGGGCGTCCCCCGGCCGGCGGCGGCCGACCAGCGAGCGACCGGCCATCGGGCGACCGACCGCCGGCGGGCAGGCCGCCCGGACCGCGACCTCCTGGCGCGCGTCCGCGGGAGGACCGGCCCCGGGATGACCGGCCCCGCGACGACCGCCCACGGGATGACCGGCCCCGCGACGACCGCCCACGGGAGGATCGCCCGCGCGAGGATCGCCCGCGCGAGGATCGCGGCCGTCCTGACACACCGTATCCGCGGGGCCAACGCCGGTATCACAGCGAACCGAGCGAGCGGCCGTGGCGGCCACCACGACCGGATGACCGGCCTCGCGGC
>JBJMMH010000102.1:0-2609 GCA_045804885.1 Chloroflexota bacterium
AGCGCCGCGCGCGCGGCCTCCGTCGCGTAGCCGTGGCCCCAGGCCTCGACGCCGAACCGCCACCCGATCTCGACGCAGGGCGTGAACGACGCCTCGAAGCTGGGCGGGGTGAGTCCGGTGAACCCCAGGAACCGCCCGTCCTCGTGGCGCTCCACAGCCCACAGCCCGAGGCCGTCGTCGGACCAGCGCACCTCGATGCGGCGGACGAGCGCATCGCTCTCGTCGCGGGTGAGCACACTCGGGAAGTGCTCCATGACCCGAGGATCGGAGTTCAGCGCGGCGAACGGCTCGAGGTCCTCCTTGCTCCACTCGCGCAGGAGGAGCCGGGCCGTCGTGAGACGCGGGATCTTCTTCGCCGTCACTCCGGGTCGCGGACCAGCCCCGGCTCGTCGGCGGCCGCCCAGCGCCGGACGACGTCGCGCTTGACCTTGAGCGTGTGCGTTCGCGGCAGGTCGTCCTCGGGCCAGATCCGGAAGCCCGCGACTCGCTGATGCTGGGCGAGCCTGCTGTTCGCCTCGCGGACGGCCGCCTGGATCTCGCTTCGGATCGACTCCGACGACGTCCCGTTGCCGGCGCCCGGCGGCAGGACGACGGCCTCGACGCGACCGCGCTCCGTCTCGATCACGACGGAATCGCGGAGGCCAGCCGTTCGGAGGGCATTCTCGACGTCCTCGGGGTACACGTTGAGGCCGTTCGGCAGCACGATGATGTCCTTCGTCCGGCCCATCAGCACGAGCCGGCCGGCCTCATCGAGCCGGCCGATGTCCCCCGTCCGATACCAGCCGTCGTCAGTGAATGCCGCCGCGGTCGCCTCGGGATCGTGCCAGTAGCCCTTGAAGATCGTCGGGCCCCGGAACTGGATCTCGCCGTCGTCCGCGAGACGGAGCTCGACCGGCGGCATCGGCCGGCCCACCGTGCCGAGGCCGTGGTCCTCACGCGTCGTGCACGTCCCGAACCCGGTCTCGGTCGCGCCGTAGCCCTGGATCACGATGACGCCGATGTCCTCCCATGCCTGCTGGAGCGCAGGCGGCAGGAACGCGCCGGAGCTCACGAGGATGCGGAGGCCCCCACCGAGCTGCTCATGGATCCGGCGGAACAGGAGCCGCCGCAGCGCGTACGGCAGGCGTCGCGCGATCCTGCGCAGCCGCTCGAACGACGCTTTCCTGCCCGACTTCTCGACCTCGCGCTCGATCGCGGTCCAGAAGAGCTCGACGATCTGGGGCACGAGGACCATCGACGTCGTCCGATGGTCGCGGATCGCCTCGAAGATGACCCGCGGATTGTGGCTCCGGACGTAGAGCACGTCGGCGCCGACGTCGAGCGCGTAGCACAGCGCCACGGCCTGCTCGAAGAGGTGGGACAGGGGGAGCAGCGATACCACGCGATGCTCGATCGGCGGGATGACCCGGTGCATCGCCCCGACAGAGGCGAGGACGTTGCCGTGGGCGAGCATCACGCCCTTAGGCGTCCCGGTCGTGCCGGACGTGAAGACCAGCTCGAAGATCGTCTCGGAGTTGGGTCTCGGCCAGGCGTCGAGCTGGGCCTCCCAGTCGGCGGGGAACGAGTCGTCGGTCTCCGCGGTCAGCTCATCGACCGGGGTCGTCGGGAACGTGGCGAGACCTGCCTCCCCGGGGTCCGGGGCGTCGCGACCCTTGCCGAGGATCAGGCGCTTCGCGTCTGCCCGGGCGGCGATCCGCTCGATCGCGTCGGGCGCCATCCGGAGATCGAGCGGCACGAGGACGAGCCCGGCCCGCATCGCCCCGAAGTACGCGGCCGGCAGCTCGGGCGTGGACGGCGACCACGTCAGGATCCGGTCGCCGACCTCGAGCCCGAGGGCCCGCAGCCGCCACGCCGCGATCCGGCTCCGGTGCCGAAGTTCCGCATAAGTCCACGCTGCGGTCGCGCCGTCATCGCCGCGTAGCCCGAGCGCAGGCCGGTCGCTGAACCGACGCGCCGCCTCCTCGAGCAGCTCGATAAGTGTGTCCATGCGCGGATCGTAGCCGGGCAGAACGATCGCTTGGTGCCGATGCCTGTGACCCGGGAGAGGCTCTGGCCCAGCCAACATGAAGGGTTCGACCCGGCCATTACGGCCGGGTCGACGTTGGTGAACGTTGGGAGCGCAGACTCAGCGAGGCTGCCACCCGGGCGCGAAAGCGAGGATTCCCGGCAGGGGCGAGTGCTGATTTGAGCCGTCCGCACGCATCACGAACAGCTCACGGATTCCGCTGCGCGTGCTGAGGAAGGCAATCTCCGCGCCGTCCGGCGACCAGGCGGGCGCGAAGTCGTCCGCCGGGTCCGTGGTCAGCTGGATCGGGTCGGTGCCGTCCGCATCGATGATCCAGATGTTGCCGATATCGCCGGGCGCGTCGGCGTAGGCGATTTGCGAGCCGTCCGGGCTCCAGTCGGGCAGCTGTGTCTTCGGAACGGGGTCGTACGTCAGCTGCGTCGGATCGCTTCCATCGCTGTCCATCAGCCAGATCTGGCTAAGGCCGCTCCGGTCGCTCAGGAACGCGATCTTCGCCCCCGACGGCGACCAGGCCGGGAGCTCGTCGATTGCCGGATCGGTTGTCAGCTGGACGATATCCGTTCCGTCGGCATCGACGACGTAG
>JBJMMH010000103.1:0-6854 GCA_045804885.1 Chloroflexota bacterium
GTTCCGGGCCGCAGCCCGGATCCCACCGCGAGGCCGCGGGCGCGAAGCCACTCGAGCGAGAATTCTGGTCTCCCGGCCCGACGGACCTCGCCCCCGAGCGCCGCGATCCGATCAGCGTTCGAGGCTTGCGACGTGCTCCGCGTCGTGGTCGAGCGCCTTCTGCATCAATCCCGCGGCGTCCAGTCGGCCGAACGTCGCGTGGACGCCAGACTTCGTCCAGCCGTCCTCGCCGAGCTGATCGAGCAGGGCGACCGTGGCCGCGCGACGGTCGGCGTACGTCGCCAGGAGGTCCTCGAGCGACGCTCCCGGGGAGCCCTGCCATCGGTCGGGCTCGACCCATGCCCATCGGGGCTCGTCCTCGGCGATGAGTTGCCGCAGCCGTGGCTGCCACACCTCCTCCTCGACCGCGATCAGGTGGCGGACGATATCCCTCGGCGCCCACGCGTCCGGGGCCGGCGGCTCCGGCCGCGCCGCGCGCGCCGCCTCGGCGAGCCGGGCCGGAACCGACACGACCTGACCGCGGACCGCGCTCTGCTGCGGCGTCATCGGGCGCATTGTCTCGCGCGGGATCGGACGATGCGTACTCGGTCGATGGAGCGTCGCCTAGCCTCTCGCGAGCAGTCGCTCGGCCATCGCGACGTGGAGCGCGACGCCGGTCGGCATCGCCGATTCGTCGAGGACGACCTTGTTCGAGTGGGTCTGCGGGACCGTCGTCGGGTCGAGGTCGGCCGGCGTCGCGCCGAGGAAGACCATCGCCCCGGGCACCCGCTGCAGGATGTACGAGAAGTCCTCGCTGCCCATCGACGGCCATGGCATCTCGACGACGCGATCCTCTCCAAGCAGCTCGGTTGCGACCGACAGGACCACCCCGGCGACAGCCTCGTCGTTGATGGTCGCCGGATACCCGCTCGAGATCTCGACCTCGGCCGTCGCGCCGTGGGCGGTCGCGATCCCCGCGGGCATCTGGCGGATCAGCTCATGGACTCGATCGCGCACATCGTCGGACGTCGTCCGGACCGTGCCCCGCAGCACGGCGGTCTCGGGAATGATGTTCGGCGCGGTGCCGGCGGTCAGGCTGCCGATCGTCAGCACGATCGGATCGAACGTGTTGATTCGTCTGCTGCGGATCGTCTGCAGGGCGAGGACGATCTCCGCCGCGATCGGAACCGGGTCCAGCGCGAGGTGCGGCGACGCCGCGTGGCCGCCGGCGCCGCGGACCGTGATCGTGAACCGGTCGCCAGCGGCGTACAGGGCGCCCCGTCGGAAATTGATCGTCCCGGTCGAGTAGCGGGCGGTGATGTGGATCGCGAACGCGCCCGTCACCGGGCCGAACGCGCCCTCGATGGGGACGTCCAGCAGGCCCTCGTCGAGCATGAGGCGCGCACCATGGCGACCCTCCTCACCGGGCTGGAAGTCGAGCAGCACGCGACCCGCCATCGACGGCCGCCGTTCGACGAGCAGCCGTGCCGCGCCGAGCAGCATCGCGACATGCGTGTCGTGGCCGCAGGCATGCATCGCGCCGTCGATCTCCGAGGCAAAGTCGAGGCCGGTCGCCTCGTCGACGGGCAGCGCGTCCATGTCGGCCCGGAGCAGGACCGTCGGGCCTGGCGCGCCGCCTTCGACCAGCGCCGCGACGGAGCTGAGATCGCGACCGAGCCTCGGAGCGAGGCCCAGCCGCTTGAGCTCCGCGACGACCAGCCCCTGCGTCTCGGGAAGGTCAAGCCCGACCTCCGGCCGTCGATGCAGCTGCCGACGGATCTCGACGAGCCACGGCTGAAGTGCCTGGGCGTCCCGGCGGAGGCGGGTCGGGTCGGTCGGCATCGATCGAGGCGCCTGAGGCCTGATGCTACGCGGCTGCTGGCGCGGTCCCGACCCTGGCCAGGAACTCTTGCCGCCACCGCTCGGTCTGCTCGACGGCGTTGAACGTGTAGAGATGGACCTCGACGATCTTCGCGGCCGGGTCCGCGGCATGCGGCGCGATCCCCTCGAGGAGTCCGTCCGGCCGGTAGAACCCGCCGCTCCGCATCAGCCGTGCGACGAACCGGATGTTCTTCGTCAGGAACCGATGCGTGTCGGCGACGCCGATCCGGGCCGCGATCGCCAGCAGCTTGTGCGGCTCGGCGACACCGGGGACCCCGATGTGAACGGGCAGCGTGATGCCGTCGGACCGGCGCTCCGCCAGCCACGTCGCAACGGCGCCCGGGTCGAAGCAGAGCTGCGTCGTCATGTAGCTCGCGTAGGCCGCCTTCTCGCGAAGCGCCTCGAGGAGCAGCCGGTCGGCGATGAACGCGTGGCCCTGCGGGTAGCAGGGGATCCCGACCTCGCTCAGCGGATGCCCGATCTCGTGCATCTCCCGGAGGAGGGAGAGCCCGTCAGGGTAGTCGCCGGGCTCCTTCGCGTCCCCACCGACGACGAACGCCCGGTCGACCCCGGCGCCCTCGAGCCACGCGATCAGGTCGGCCAGGTGGGATCGGTCGCGGACCATCCGCGCCGACAGGTGCGGGACCGCGCGTAGTCCCCGCGCCTGGAGCTGCTCGCAGAGGGCGACTGTCGCCTCGATGCCCTTGGCCGGTGACGCTGTCACCGACACCGTCGCCCGAGGCGGCAGGAACGCCGCCTGGTCGAGCGCGTTCTTCAGGGGCACGAGCTCGAACGTCGGCGCGACGAGGATCCGAGTCAGCGCCTCGCGGGCGGGCGGCGCGAGCGTCTGTCGTCGGCGAAAGAGCATGAATGGCGCCTAGACCTCGGAGTCCGGCATCGACGCCTTGCGCTTCGCGATGAACTCGCCGAGCGCCTCGTCGAGGCCGGGATCGATGGGTGGCGCCTCGTACTCGCGGAGCATCCGCTTCCAGATGCCGTTCGCCCGTTGCGCGGCGTCCTGCCCGCCGTCCTCGAGCCACTGCTCGAACGAGTTGTTGTCGGCGGTCTCGGACCGGTAGAAGGCGGTCTCGAAGTTCGCCAGCGTGTGGGCGGTCCCGAGGAAGTGCTGGCCCGGGCCGTTCTGGAGGATCGCGTCGACCGCCTGGCCGTTCTCGCTCAGGTCGACGCCCTTCACGAAGACGCCGGCCATCCCGCATTGGTCGGTGTCGAGGATGAACTTCTCGTAGCCGACGGTCAGGCCGCCCTCGAGCCAGCCCGCCGCGTGGAGGACGAAGTTGACGCCGGCGAGGATCGTCGGCCCGAACGTCGCGGCGCTCTCGTACGCAGCCTGGGCGTCGGGGACCTTCGAGGCGCAGAGGTTGCCGCCGGAGCGGAACGGCACCCCGAGCCGGCGGGCCAGCGCCGCCATGACGTACAGCACCAACGCCGGCTCCGGAGTCCCGAACGTCGGCGCGCCCGACTGCATCGAGATCGACGACGCGAACGATCCGAGCACGACCGGCGCCCCGGGCCGGACGAGCTGGACGAACGCCATGCCGCCCATCGCCTCGGCCAGGGTCTGGGCGCACACACCGGCCGCGGTCACCGGCGCCATCGCCCCGGCGAGGATGAACGGCGTCATGAGCGTCGCCTGGTTCGCCTCGGCATAGGCCCGGGCCGCTCCGAGCATTGTCGAATCCCAGACGAGCGGCGAGTTGGCGTTGATCAGCGAGAGGATCACCGGGTGCGTCTCGAGGTAGTCCGCCCCGAACGCGATCCTCGCCATCTCGACGGTGTCGCGGGCGCGCTCGGGCGCGGTCACGGAGCCCATGAACGGCTTGTCGCTGTACCGGATGTGGGAATAGACCATGTCGAGGTGGCGCTTGTTGACGGGCACGTCGACCGGCTCGCAGACGGTGCCGCCGCTGTGGTGAAGGTGCGGGCTCATGTACGTGAGCTTCACGAGGTTCCGGAAGTCCTCGATCGTGCCGTAGCGCCGGCCGTTGTCGAGGTCGCGGACGAACGGCGAGCCGTAGTTCGGCGCGAGGACGGTGTGCATCCCGCCGATCTCGACGTTGTTCGCCTCGTTCCGGGCGTACTGCGTGAACTCGCGCGGGGCTGTCGCCTGGACGAGCTGGCGAGCCATGCCCCGCGGGAACCGGACGCGCTCTCCCTGGACGTCCGCGCCGCCATCCCGCAGGACGCGGAGCGCGTCCGGGTCGCCCCGGAACTCGAGCCCGACCTCCTGCAGGATCGTGTCGGCGTTGTGCTCGATGATCGCGAGCCCTTCCTCGCCGAGGACCTCGACGGGCGGCATCGACCTCGTCAGGAACGGCTCCCTGGCGATCGTGGCGTGGAGCCGGGCCGCCCGTCGGGCGTCGCGGCCGCCGGAGCGCTGGCGGGGTGCGGTGTCGGTCATCGGTCGTCCCTCGCGGGTGTTGGCTCGGGGGTGGATGCGGCCGTCGTCGGCCGACGGCGCCTTCGTCCGCCGCCACCGGCGCCACCGGCGCCTCGGGCGCCGTCCCCATCGAGGCGCTTGGGCAGGTCGACGACGGCCGACAGGTTCGGGAACGGCGCGGTCCGATGGGGGAACGCCATGGCGTCGACGAAATGCTCCTGGAACCGCGGCTCGACGGCCGTCTCAATCTTCTCGACGGTCCTCGTGACGCCTTCGATCTCGCGTCGCGCGGCGCGGCTGACGAGTGCGATTAGTGCGCCTGTCCCGGCGGCGTTGCCCGCGGCCTTCACATGGGACAGCTCGGCGTCCGGGATCAGGCCCAGGACCATCGCGTGGTAGGTGTCGATCTGGCTGCCGAACGCGCCAGCCAACCGGATCTCCTCGACGGTCTCGATGCCGGCGTGGTCCATCAGCAGTCGCACGCCCGCGTACAGCGCCGCCTTCGCGAGCTGGATGGCACGGACGTCATTCTGGCTGATCACGATTCGGGGCCGGCCGTCGGCGGAGCCATCGTGCAGATGGGAGGTGTTGGTCCGGCCGTCCGCGTGGATCCGGTCACTCAGCGCGGCGTGCGTGCCGTCGACGATCCCGTCGGGGGTGATGACGCCGGCGAGATACAGCTCGGCGATGACCTCGACGATGCCGCTGCCGCAGATGCCGGTGACGCCGGTCGCTTCGGCCGCCTCGCGGAATCCCGCGTCATCGGACCAGTCCTCGACGCCGATGATCCGGAATCGCGGCTCGAGCGTGGCCTTGTCGATCCGCACGCGCTCGATCGCGCCCGGCGCCGCGCGCTGGCCGCCGCTGATCTGGGCGCCCTCGAACGCCGGCCCGGTCGGCGACGACGCGGCGAGCAGGAAGTAGCGGTTGCCGAGGACGATCTCGGCGTTGGTGCCGACGTCGACCACGAGCTCGACCGCCTCGCTGCGATGCGGCGCCTCGGCAAGGATCACGCCGGCGGTGTCCGCGCCGACGTGGCCCGCGATGCAGGGCAGGACGTACACGCGCGCCCCGGCGTGGACGGCGAGCTCGAGCTCGGACGCGCGGAGCTCGACCGCACGATCGGTCGCCAGCGCGAACGGGGCCGAGCCCAGCGGCACGGGATCGATCCCCAGCACCAGGTGGTGCATGATCGGGTTGCCGACGATCGTGATGTCGAGGATCTCGTCCCGGCCCACGCCGGCAGTGATCGCCAGCTGGGCGATCAGCCCGTTGAGGGCCTTGCGGACCGCGACCGTCATCTCGGCCGACCCCTCCGGATGCATCATCGCGTAGCTGACGCGACTCATCAGATCCTCGCCGAACCGGATCTGAGGGTTCATGACGCCGTGGCTCGCGAGGACCGCGCCGTCTGCGAGGTTCGCGAGGTGGCCGGCGATCGTCGTCGAGCCAACGTCGATCGCAACGCCAAGCGCGCGATCGTGGAAGCCGGGCCAGACGGCGATGATCTGGGCACCGTCGTGGACCGCCACGGTGACGGCGTAGTCGCCCTTCTCGAGGGCGGGCTGGAGGGCGCGGACGACGTGCAGGTCGGCTCCCAGGTTCGTCAGTCCCCACTCGCGCTCGAGCGCCTGCTGGAGCCGGGCGAGGTCGCCGCTGGGCGACGCCAGCTCGGGCTTGGTGACCTCGACGTAGTGCAGCCGGATGACCGGGTCGATGCTCAGCTCTCGGAGGTCGAGGCCCTTCCGGACGACCTGGCGGTACACCTGGCTCTCAGGCGGCACGTCCACGACGATGTCGCCACGAACGTGGGCCGTGCAGCTGAGGCGGCGATCCTTATCGAGTCCTTTGCGGCTGCGATAGTCGGCCTCGACGGGACCGAGCGGGCTGAGGTTGCCGGCCTTCGATTCGATCCCGTGCTTCGGGAAGCTCCCGACGCTCTGCTCGACCTGGCAGCGGCCGCAGATACCGCGGCCGCCACAGACGGAGTCGATGTCGACGCCGAGCGCTCTCGCGGCGTCGAGCACCGTCGTCCCGGTCGAGAATCGGCCGCGCCGGCCCGACGGCGTGAAGATGACGAGCGGTTCGGTGTCGGCAGCCACGTCTATCCAGCCGCCGCGGCGCCGGCTCTCCTCCGGTTCGTCCGCCGGCCGGCGGTCCCCTCGGCGGGCGCCTCTCGATGCATCCGGATCCAGCGAGCGGCGTCGCGGTCGTTGCCGAGCAGCACGTCGCCAGCCATGACGGCCTCGCGGACCACGGGTGCGAGGGGATTCGTGATCGCCGAGGTCAGGCCGCTCGCCATCGCCATCGCGAGGTAGGCGCCGTTGATTCCGGCGCGGTGCGGCAGCCCGAAGCTGACGTTGCTCGCCCCGCACGTCGAGTTGACCTTGAGCTCGTCACGGAGCCGGCCGAGGATTCGGAAGACCTGGCGGCCGGCCGTCGGCATCGCCCCGATCGGCATCAACAGTGGGTCGACGACGATGTCCTCCTTCGGGACGCCGTGGTCGAGCGCTCGGTCGACGATTTTCTTCGCGACCGCGAACCGGACGTCGGGGTCTTCGCTGATGCCGGTCTCGTCGTTGCTGATCGCAACGAC
>JBJMMH010000104.1:0-4744 GCA_045804885.1 Chloroflexota bacterium
TGCCGGCCAAGATCGCCCAGCGCCGCAGAGCCCAGCAGCGCGTCGGCGACGGCATGAAGCACGACGTCGCCGTCGGAGTGGCCGCTCAACCGCGGCGCGCCGGCGATCTCGATCCCCCCGAGCCGCAACGGTGACGCCGGCCCAAACGGATGGCTGTCGGTACCGGACCCGATTCGCTCGCCACCGGCGGGCGTGGCTGCGGCACGCAGCGCGATGACGTCCTCCACTCGCGCGAGGTCGGCGGGCACGGTCACCTTGAGATTGGCGGGTTCGCCGGGGAGTGCATGGACGCGGATTCTACAGGCCTCGAGCAGGGCGGCCTCGTCCGTCCAGGTCTCCGGACCGACGGCTGGGAACCGCCGGAAGGCCGCCTCGAGCAGGCCCCGCCGCACACCCTGTGGCGTCTGGGCGGCCGCGAGACCGCTGCGGTCGACGGTCGATGTCACGAGGTCGCCGTCCACCCGCTTCAGCGTATCGGCCACGGGGACCACGGGGATCGCGGCACCGTGCTCGGCGGCCGCCTGCGTGACTGCCGCGATCAACTCCGGTGATGCGAGAGGCCGCGCTGCGTCGTGCACGAGGATGACGCTGGCGTCCGGACCGTCGAGGGCAGCGAGTCCGGCCGCTACCGACTCCTGACGGCGCGCGCCGCCCGCCACGACGGCCACAACGGACGGGTCGAGCCAGGCCGCTTCGCGGACGGCATCGACCTGGGCCGACGCGGCAACGACGACGACGCGCTGGACGGCACGGGATGCGACGAGTGCGTCGATCGACCAGGCGAGCAGCGGCCGCCCGGCGAGCTCGTGGAACAGCTTGTCGACGCCATCCATCCGGCGCGACATTCCTGCCGCGACGACGATGGCATCAGCCTGAACCGGGGTTGTCAACGTACGCTCACGGCCCGCCCTCCGAGGGCCGAGGCGACGCCCTCGTGAGCCATCAGAAGGATGATCTAGTCGAGTCGCGGCTGGGCGAAGATCATCCGGCCGGCGACCGTCTGGAGAACGCGCGTGACCGACACGTCGAGGTCCTTGTCGATGTACCGGACGCCACCCTCGACGACGATCATCGTGCCGTCATCGAGGAAGCCGACGCCCTGGCCGGCCTCCTTGCCCTCCTGGATCACCCGGACCCGAAGCTCCTCGCCCGGCAGGACCGCGGGCTTCACGGCGTTCGCGAGCGAGTTGATGTTCAGTACGCGGATGCCCTGCAGCTCGGCGACCCGGTTGAGGTTGAAGTCGTTGGTCAGGATCGCCTTGCTCCGGGCCTGGGCCAACGCGACCAGTTTCGCGTCGACCTCACCGACCTCCGGAACGTCATCGTCGACGATCTCGACCGGCGTCGGCGACTCCTTCTGCATCTGGGCGAGGATGTCGAGCCCCCGGCGCCCGCGGTTGCGGCGGAGCGTGTCCGAGCTGTCGGCGATGTGCTGGAGCTCCTCGAGGACGAACTTCGGGACGACGAGCGTCCCGTAGATGAACCCTGATTCGACGATGTCCTTGATGCGCCCGTCGATGATCGCGCTGGTGTCGACGACGATGTGGGGATCGCCGGCCGCCAGGGCGGTTACCGGCGCCGCCGGTCGCCGCACGAGGCCGATCGCCTCGGCGGCGAGCACGAGGTCCTCGCGCTTGGCGACGGTCAGGCCGAGCATCCCGAGGCCGAGGAAGAGCGAGACACCGAGCGGCAGCCAGGTCCCGGCCGGCCCCTCGAGCTGCGACAGTGGTAGCCCGAGGAGCAGCCCCATCAGCAGCCCGAGCAGCAAGCCGACGACGGCGGTAACGAACTCCGCGGTGGAGAGCTGCTGGACGCCGTTGTAAAGCCAGCGGGCCGGCACGATCGTCAGATACGGCAGGATCGCGAAGCCGACGACCATCCACGCTGCGATCCACGCGATCAGGAACACCCCGCCGCTCGGCGTCACCTGGATCCCGCCGCTCGCATCCTGGAGGAGAAGGCCCGCGGGCCGGGCGAGGGCGATGCCGATCAGGCCGCCGAGCACGACGCCGAGCAGTCGGATGTTGCGGATCACGGCTGGCTCGGGGGACCTCCGGTGCTGGACCGGCCACCGCGTGGGGGCGTCCGGCGCGGTCGCCAGCCTAGCATCGCGCCGGGGCGCTCGCCATGCGCTCGGGGCTGGACTCGAGCGCCAGCTCGACGGCGTCGCGGAGCGTCCCGGCAGCGACGATCGTGAGCCCGTCAACGGCCGTGCCACCGTCTCCGGCGGCCTGGGTTCGGGCGTCCGCACCCGACGCGGGCACAATCGCCCGCGTGAACCCGAGGCGAGCCGACTCCCGGAGGCGGCGGTCCATGCCTGGAACGGGGCGCAGCTCGCCAAGCAGCCCAACCTCGCCGATCGCGACCGTCCCGGCGCGGATAGGCCGATCCCGCAGTGATGACGCGAGCGCGAGCGCGATCGGGAGATCCATCGCGGGCTCCTCGACGGCGAGCCCTCCAGCCAGGTTGACGTAGACATCGTGACTTGACAGCCCGATCCCGGCGCGGCGGCCGAGGACGGCGATGAGCAGCGCGACTCGGTTGGAGTCGACGCCGCTCGCGGTCCGACGAGGCGTCCCGACCGGGCCGGGGGCGACCAATGCCTGGACCTCGACGAGGATCGGCCGGCTGCCCTCGAGGGTCGGGGCGACGACGCTGCCCGGTGCGGGCAGGACACCATCGGCGCGAGCGGCGTCATGAGACAGGAACGCCCGGGCGGGATCGTCCAGTTCCAGAAGGCCGGCGGATCCCATCTCGAAGACACCCACCTCCTCGGTGGAGCCGAAGCGGTTCTTCGAGGCGCGGACGATCCGGAGCGGCGAGTAGCGCTCGCCTTCGAGGGCCAGTACTGCATCGACGAGGTGCTCGAGGGTCTTGGGCCCGGCCAGCGAGCCGTCCTTCGTGACATGGCCGACGAGGACGACGGCGATCGACTCCGACTTCGCCAGCTCAGCCAGGCGCAGCGCCGCCTCGCGGACCTGGCCGACACTGCCCGCGGGACCATCGAGGTCGTCGACGGTCGCCGTCTGGATCGAGTCCACGATCAGCAACGTCGGCCGCTCCTGACGCCCAAGCTCGGCGATCCGGCCCACGTCCGACTCCGCGGCGACGCGGATCCCCTCGCCGGCCGGGCTGCCGAGGAGCCCGAGCCGGTCCGCCCGGAGCCGGACCTGCGCCGCAGATTCCTCGCCCGTCGCGTACAGCACGGTGGCACCGGCTCGGCACGCTCCAGCGGCCGCCTGCAGCAAGAGGGTCGACTTGCCGATCCCGGGCTCGCCGCCGAGGAGAACGATGGAGCCGACGACGACGCCGCCTCCCAGCACCCGATCGAGCTCGCCGATCCCGAACGGTCGCCGAGGCACGCTGGGCTCGGGCACGGACGCGATCGAGGCGGCGGTGGCTGGCGAGGATCCCGCGGAAGCGGCCCCGCTCCGCCGCGTCTCGCGAACGACCGTCTCGACGAGGCTGTTCCACCCGCCGCAGTTGCGGCATTGCCCTTCCCAGCGGAGGAACGCCTCGCCGCACGACTGGCAGACGTACCGGCTGTGCGGCTTCGGGGCGGCTCGGGTCACGCCGGGCGGGGGGCGGCGGCCGGGATCAGCCGGCTTCGACCGGGGTCAGCGTCTCGGCGGCGTGGATGTCGAGGCCGGCCTCCGGGTCCTTGTCGACGACGATCGTCGTGCCCGGTTCGTACTTGCCGAGCAGCAGATGCTCGGCGAGGACGTCCTCGATCATGTTCTGGATCACGCGTCGGAGCGGACGCGCGCCGTAGGCGACGTCGTAGCCGAGCTTGATGATGTGCTCCTTGGCCTCCTGGGTGACCTCGAGCGACATCTGCTGGGCCCGGAGCTGGTCGCGCACGCGGGCCAGCATGAGATCCACGATCTGGGCGATCTCCTCGACGGTCAGCGAGCGGAAGACGACCGTCGCGTCGATCCGGTTGAGGAACTCCGGGCGGAAGTTGTTCTTCAGCTCCGTCGCGACCTTCTCCTTCATCAGCTCGTAGGAGGTCTGGGCCTGCGACTCGGCATCGTCGCCACGGTTGCGGAAGCCGAGGCTCGAGTTGGTCTGGAGCTGCTTGGCGCCCAGGTTCGAGGTCATGATGATGATGCTGTTCCGGAAGTCGACCCGGCGGCCCTTGGCGTCCGAGAGGTGACCGTCCTCGAGGATCTGCAGGAGGATGTTGAAAACCTCCGGATGGGCCTTCTCGACCTCGTCGAGGAGGACGACGCAGTAGTTCTTCCGGCGGACCGCTTCCGTCAGCTGGCCGCCTTCGTCGAAGCCGACATAGCCGGGCGGCGCACCAACGAGGCGTGACACGTTGTGGCGCTCCATGAACTCGCTCATGTCGATCTTGATGAGCGCGTCCTCACTGCCGAACATGAACTCCGCGAGCGCCTTGGCCAGCTCGGTCTTCCCGACGCCGGTGGGGCCGAGGAAGATGAACGAGCCGATCGGCCGCTTCGGGTCCTTCAGGCCGGCGCGCGCGCGCCGGACCGCCTTCGAGATGACCTCGATCGCCTCTTGCTGGCCGATCACCCGTCCGTGGAGGGCGTCCTCCATGTGGAGCAGCCGCTCCGACTCCTCCGCGGCGATGCGGGTCACAGGGATCCCGGTCCACATCGCGACGACCTGGGCGATCTCCTCTTCGTCGACGGTCGGCTGGTCGCTGCTGACCTGCGACTGCCATTCCGTTCGCAGCCGCTCGACCGTCTCGCGCGACGTCGCCTCCGCCTCGCGCAGG
>JBJMMH010000105.1:0-3382 GCA_045804885.1 Chloroflexota bacterium
TTCTCGGCCGGCTCGAGCTTGATGACGGCGTGGCCGTACTGGCCCTTGCCGCCGGTCTGGCGGACGAAGCGACCATTGCCCTGCGCCTCCCGGCGGATGGTCTCCCGATACGAGACCTGGGGCTTGCCGATGTTCGCCGCGACCTTGAACTCGCGGATCATCCGGTCGACGAGGACGTCGAGGTGGAGCTCGCCCATCCCGGCGATCAGGGTCTCGGACGACTCCGGGTCCGTGTGGACGCGGAACGTCGGGTCCTCCTCGGCGAGCCGCTGGAGGGCGATCGTCAGCTTGTCCTGGTCGGCCTTCGTCTTCGGCTCGATCTTGACCTCGATGACGGGCTCCGGGAACGACATCGACTCGAGAATCACGGGATGATCGGGATCCGAGAGGGTGTCGCCGGTGAAGGTGTCCTTCAGGCCGACAGCCGCGGCGATGTCGCCGGCGTACACCTCCTCGATCTCCTCGCGGTGATTGGCGTGCATCTGGAGGATGCGGCCGATCCGCTCCCGCTTGCCCTTCGTCGGGTTGAAGACGTACGACCCGGACTTCAGCGTGCCGGAGTACACCCGGAAGAACGCCAGCTTGCCGACGAACGGGTCCGCCGCGATCTTGAACGCGAGCGCGCTGAAGGGCTCGGTGTCGTCGGGCGTCCGGATGACCTCGTCGCCGGACCGCGGGTCGAGCGCGATCATCGGCGGGACGTCGAGTGGCGACGGCAGGTAGTCGACGACTGCGTCGAGCATCTTCTGGATGCCCTTGTTGCGGAGGGCAGAGCCGGTCACCACCGGGATGATCTTCGTGGTGAGCGTCCCGAGTCGGAGCCCGCGCTTGATCTCGGCGACGGTCAGCTCCTCGCCCTCGAGGTACTTGTGGGTGAGCCCATCGTCCATCTCGGCCGCCTTCTCGACGACGAGGTGGCGGTGCCTCTCGGCCTCTTCGCGGAGGTCGTCCGGGATCTCGACGACGTCGATCTTGTTGCCGAGGTCGTCGCGGTAGTAGACGGCCTTCATCTCGACGAGGTCGATGATCCCCTGGAACTGGTCTTCCCGGCCGATCGGAATCTGGATCGGCACGGCGTCGGCGCCGAGGCGGTCGCGGATCGATTCGACGCCGCGCCAGAAGTCGGCTCCGGTTCGGTCGAGCTTGTTGATGAAGCAGAAGCGGGGCACGCCGTACCGGTCGGCCTGGCGCCAGACCGTCTCCGACTGGGGCTCGACGCCGGCGACACCGTCGAATACAACGACCGCGCCGTCGAGGACGCGGAGGCTTCGTTCGACCTCGACCGTGAAGTCCACGTGCCCGGGCGTATCGATAATGTTGATACGGTGATCACCCCAGAACGCCGTCGTCGCAGCGGCGGTGATCGTGATCCCGCGCTCCTGCTCCTGGGGCATCCAGTCCATCGTCGCCGCGCCCTCGTGGACCTCGCCGATCTTGTAGATCTTCTTCGTGTAGAAGAGGATCCGCTCGGTCACCGTCGTCTTGCCCGCGTCGATATGGGCGATGATCCCGATGTTCCGCGTTCGCGCCAGCGGAACCTGTCGTGCCACTGTGTGCCTACTCTCCCCGACCTACCACTTGAAATGGCTGAACGCGCGGTTCGCGTCGGCCATCTTGTGGGTGTCCTCGCGTCGCTTGACGGCCGCGCCGAGCCCGTTCATGGCATCGACGAGCTCCGCCGCGAGCTTCTCGCTCATGCTCTTGCCGCTGCGCTTGCGCGCCGCCTGGACGAGCCAGCGGACGCCGAGCGACATACGGCGTTCGCCCCGGATCTCGACCGGGACCTGGTACGTGGCGCCGCCGACGCGGCGCGGCTTGACCTCGATGATCGGGGTCGCGTTCCGGAGGGCCGCCTCGAGGACTTCGAGGCCGGGGCGATGCGCCTGGGCTTCGGCCCGGGCGAGCGCGGCACGGAGGATCCGGTCCGAGAGGTTCCGCTTGCCGTTCGACATCAGCTTGGCCGTGAAGCGCGCCGTCGTCCGGTTCGCCGGGATCGTCTGGTACTTGAGCATCCGGGGAGTGCTGGCGCGACGCGGCATCAGCGGGCCCCCGGTCCGGTCGAGGCCTTCGCTCCGTACTTGCTCCGGCCCTGCTTGCGATCACGAACGCCGGCCGCGTCGAGCGTGCCCCGGATGATGTGGTACTTCACCGACGGCAGGTCGCGGACCTTGCCACCGCGGACGAGGACCACCGAGTGCTCCTGGAGGTTGTGGCCGATCCCAGGGATGTAGGCGGTGACTTCCATCTGGTTGGTCAGCTTCACGCGGGCGATCTTGCGCAGGGCGGAGTTCGGCTTCTTGGGCGTCATCGTCCGAACCTGCAGGCAGACACCGCGCTTCTGCGGGGCACCCGCAATCGGCACCTGGCGCTGGCGCAGGCTGTTCCAGTTCTTGCGCATCGCGGGCGACTTGATCTTCGCGATCTTGCGCTGCCGCCCATGGCGCACGAGCTGGCTGATCGTCGGCACGAAGACGCTGCTCCTTTCGGAATGTCCTGGTGGCACGAAGGCCTCGGCGGTCGTCGAGCGGTCAGGCTCGCGACGGGGCCCTCATCAAGTGGTCTGGTGGATGGACTCTGGGGGTGCCGGCGCGCACGCCGATCGCGGACCCCTCCTCGAGGCCACGATCGCGGAGTGTATCAGCGGCCCAAAAAGAGTGTCAAACCTCGGGCCGATGGCGTTGCGGAGCTCCGCCTCGGACCTCGGTCGGCCGGTCTTGGGCGATCGGGGAGCTCTTTCGGGCTCCCCGCGCCTACCCTGCTGTCACTGCTCAGGCCCTCGCCGGAGCGCCGCGGCTACTTGGCCTCGGCGCCCTCCTCCTCGGGCTCCCCGGCAAGCGCCGCGGCCGCCGCGGCAGCGTCGTCGGCACCGTCACTGCCGTCTCCATCCGAGGCCTCTTCGTCGCCGAGGAACGGGTTGAATTCGGCGTCCTGCCCTTCGGCGTCGGCGTCGCCGGCGCCAATCGTCGCCGCGAGCGCGAGGCTCTCGGCTTCGTCGGTCGGCCGCACCCCGCCCTCCTCGAGGAAGGGGTTGTACTCGGCTCCTGCGCCTTCCTCGAGCGCCTCGCCGGCAAGCGCCTCGAGGGCGGCCCGGCGATCCCGCTCCTTGCGGGCGGCGACGTTGGCCGGCGCGCCCGTCCCGGCCGGGATGAGCTTGCCGATGATGACGTTCTCCTTGAGGCCGATCAGGTGGTCCTTGGCGCCGTTGATGGCGGCCTCGGTCAGCACCCGGGTGGTCTCCTGGAACGAGGCCGCCGCGAGGAACGACGACGTGTTCAGCGACGCCTTCGTGACGCCGAGCAGGACCGTCTGCGCCGTGGCGGGCTCGCCGCCCTCGGACAGGACTCGGTTGTTCGCCTCCTCGAAGTCGAGGCGGTCAACGAGC
>JBJMMH010000106.1:0-7070 GCA_045804885.1 Chloroflexota bacterium
CGATCGCGGCCGGCGCCCGGCTCACGATGCCGGCGAAGATGATGAAGCTGATGCCGTTGCCGATCCCCTTCTCGGTGATCAGCTCACCCAGCCACATCAGGACCATCGAGCCCGCGGTCAGGGTCACGATCTGGGTCAGCGTGGCCCCGTTGGACAAGTCGAACCCCGAGGACAGCACGTTCTGGGAGTTCAGCAGCGCCAGGAAGCCGTACGCCTGGAGGAGCGCCATCGGCACGGACAGGTAGCGCGTGTACTGGTTGATCTTGTTGCGGCCGTACTCGCCCTCCCGACTCAGTGCCTGGAGCGACGGGATCACGCCCGTCATCAGCTGCATGATGATGGAGGCGTTGATGTACGGGTTCACGCCGAGCGCCACGACCGAGAAGCTCGACAACCCGCCGCCCGACAGCAGGTCGAGCACCCCGAACAGCGCGTTGTTCTGGAAGAACTGCGAGAGCTGCGTCCGATCGACGCCCGGCACCGGCACGTGGGCCAGGAACCGGAAGACGATCAGGATCGCCAGGACATACAGAATCCGGCGCCGGATATCCGGCGCCCGGAAGGCGTTGAGCAGCGACTCGAACACTTGTTACGCGTTCTCGTCGTCGGTGGCGTCTGCCTCGGCTGTCTCGTCGGCCGGCTCACCCGCCGGCTGGGTGTCGCTGGCGTCGGCCGCGGGCTCGGCGACCCCCTTCGCGGGCTCGGCCGCGACCCCCGCGGACTCCTTCTTTGCCTTCGGCGGCTTGGCGGCCTTCGCGGCCGACGCCGCGGTCGCCTCTTGCTTGCGTTCGGCCGCAGCCGCCTCGCGTGCGGATCTGGCCTCGGCGCTCTGGTTGGCGGCGTGCCTTCCTGCCGCGGTCCGCGCCACGCGGGCCGGCCGTGGCTCGCCGTCGACACCCATGGCCTGGATCGCCGTTGGCGGCGTCTCGAGGATGCTGACCGTGCCGCCTGCGGCCTCGATCTTGCTCGTGGCCGACTTCGTGAACGCGTCCGCGACCACGAACAGTGCGACCGAAAGCTCGCCGGCGCCGAGGATCTTCAGCGGCTTCTTCATCGACCGGACGAGCCCGACGGCGCGAAGCACGTCCTGGTTGACGGTCAGCGCGGCGGCCTTCTTGCCCTTCGGCGCGCCAGGCATGTCGCCCGACTCGAACGCGCCGCGCTCCGCGGCCGCGGCGATCGCACCGACGTTCACGACCTCGTAGTCGACCTTGAACCGGTTGGTGAAGCCGCGGAGCTTCGGGATGCGCATGTGGAGCGGCGTCTGGCCGCCCTCGAACCAGGGCGGGATCGAGCCGCCGGCGCGTGCCTTCTGGCCCTTCGTGCCGCGGCCGGCGGTCTTGCCCTTGCCGGCGGCGATGCCGCGTCCGACCCGGGTCCGGCGCGTATGCGAGCCGGGCGCCGGGCGGAGGTCGTGAAGCTTCATGACGTGGCCTTCTCCTGCGGCTCGGATTCGTCGATCTCCTCGACGGACACGAGGAACCGGACCTGGCGGACCATGCCGCGGGTCGCGTCGTTGTCGGGGACCTCGACGATGTGGCCGATCCGCTTCAGGCCGAGCGCCCGGATCGTCGCGCGGTTGCGCGCGATGTGGCTGATCGTGCTCTTCGTCTGGGTCACGCGGAGCTTAGCGGCCATTGGCGGCCTCCGTCTGGAGCTCGGTGGCCGTCTGACCGGCGATCCGGCTCACGAGCTTGATGCCGCGGCGGCGACCCAGCTCTTCGGCGGAGTGGAGGCTGCGGAGGGCCTCGATCGTCGCCCGGGTGACATTCACCGGGTTTGTCGAGCCATGCGTCTTGGCGAGGATATCCCGGATGCCGGCCGCCTCGACGACGGCTCGGACAGAGCCGCCCGCGATGACGCCCGTGCCCTGGGAGGCTGGCTTGAGGAGCACGCGCGAAGCCGAGTAGACCTGACGGACCTCGTGCGGGATCGTGGTCCCGACCATCGGGATCTTGATCAGGTTCTTCTTCGCGTCCTCGACGCCCTTGCGGATCGCCTCGGGGACCTCGCCGGCCTTGCCGAGACCCGCTCCGACGTGGCCGGCGCCGTCACCGACGACGACGATCGCGCTGAAGCTGAACCGCCGGCCGCCCTTGACGACCTTGGCGACGCGGTTGATCTGGACGACGCGCTCCTCGAGCGCGAGCTTGTTGGGGTCGATCCGTGCCATCGGTGCTCCTATTCGATCAGAAGTCGAGGCCGGCTTCGCGGGCGGCATCGGCGAGCGACTTGATCCGCCCGTGGTACCGGAACCCGGCTCGATCGAAGACGACCTGCTCGACGCCGGCGGACTTCGCCCGCTCCGCGACGAGCCTGCCGACGACCGAAGCCTCTTCCGTCTTCGTGGACTTGGAGCCGCGAAGCTCCTTCTCGACGGTAGAGGCCGTCGCCAACGTGCGCCCGGTGGCGTCGTCGATCACCTGGGCGTAGATATGACTGTTGCTGCGGAAGACCGCGAGGCGCGGCCGCTCCGCGGAGCCCGCCATCTGGAGGCGGATCCGCTCGTGGCGCTTCTGTCGTGCTGCGCCGCGGGACGCGACCTTGCTCATCGTGATCGTTCCTTCGTCACTGCTGCGTGGTTACTTCTTGCCGCCGATCTTGCCGGCCTTGCCGGCCTTGCGGCGGATGTGCTCGCCGGCGTACCGGACGCCCTTGCCCTTGTACGGCTCCGGCTTGCGCGTCGAGCGGACCTTGGCGGCTATCTGGCCCACGAGCTCCTTGTCGATGCCGACGACGGCCAGCCGGGTCGGGTTCTCGAGCTCGAACGAGATGCCCTGGGGCGGGTCGATCTCGATCTGGTGGCTGTAGCCGAGGCTCAGCTGGAGCTTCTCGCCGACCTTCACGGCGCGGTAGCCGACGCCGGTGATCTCGAGGCCCTTGCGATAGCCGTCGGTCACGCCGACGACCATGTTGTTCACGAGCGTCCGGGTCAGGCCATGGAGCTGCTTGTGGACCTTCTGCTCGGTCGGTCGGCTGACGACGATCGAGCCGTCCTCGCGGCTCACGGCCATGTCCGGGTGGAGCTCCCGGCGGAGCTCGCCCTTCGGACCCTTGACCGTGACCGTCCGGCCGTCGATCGTCACGTCGACGCCGGCGGGGATGGCGATGGGGAGGCGACCGATTCGGGACATCGTCGTGCTCCTACCAGACGTACGCGAGGACTTCGCCGCCGAGCTCGGCCTTGCGGGCCTGCGTGCCGGTCATGATCCCCTGGCTGGTGCTGACGATGACGATGCCGAGGCCGCCGAGGACGCGCGGGATGTCGGTCTTGCGGGCGTAGACCCGCAGTCCCGGCTTGCTGATGCGCTTCAGCCCCGACACCACCGGCACCTTGCCGTCGACGTACTTGAGGGTGAGCCGCAGGATGAGCGTGGGACCCTGCTGCTCCTCGTGGACGTCGGCGATGAAGCCTTCGTCCTTGAGGATGCGGGCGATCTCGCGCTTCGTCCGCGACGCGGGCACGACGACCTCCGTGTGCCGCGCCCGTGAGGCGTTGCGCACGCGGGTGAGCATGTCCGCGATCGGATCGGAGATGTTCATCGCTTCCTACCCGCTCGACTTCGTGACGCCGGGCAGCTCGCCGAGGAGCGCGCGCTCCCGGAAGCAGATCCGGCACAGCGCGAACCGCCGCATGTAGGCCCGCGACCGGCCGCAGACATAGCAGCGGTGGTAGGCACGAACCGGGAACTTCGCGTTGCGGTTCGCCTTGGCGATCATCGACTTCTTGGCCATCTGTGCTCCTCCCCGCGCCTACGAGGCGAAGGGCATGCCGAGGAGCTCGAGCAGACGCTTGCTCTCCTCGTCGGTCTTCGCCGTCGTCACGATGCTGATCTCCAGCCCGCGGAGACGGTCCACCTTGTCGTATTCGATCTCGGGAAACGCGAGCTGCTCGCGGAGACCGAGGCTGAAGTTGCCGCGGCCGTCGAACGACTTGCTCGGCACCCCGCGGAAGTCGCGGATCCGGGGCAGCGCGAGCGTCGTCAACCGGTCGAGGAAGTCCCACATCCGCTCGCCGCGGAGGGTGACCTTCGCGCCGACGGTGTTGCCCGCCCGGAGACGAAACTGGGCGATCGAACGCTTCGCCTTCGTCACGATCGGCTTCTGGCCGGTGATCGTGGTGAGATCGCCGACGGCCGCGTCGAGGGCCTTCGCGTTCGTGAGCGCCTCGCCGAGGCCGATGTTGACGACGATCTTCGCGACCCGCGGCACCTGCATCGGGTTCGTGTACTCGAATTGCTTCTTGAGCGCCGGGACGATCTCGGCGTCGTAGCGCTCACGGAGACGACTGGTCACGAGCGGCTCTCCAGCTGCTCGCCGCAGTGCCGGCAGATCCGCACGCGGCGACCATTGTCGAGGACCTTGTGGGCGATCCGGGTCGGCTTCGAGCAATGGCTGCAGACGAGCATCACCTTCGCGATGGGGAGGGGCTGGGGAAGATCCAGGATCCCGCCCGGGTCGACCTTCGGCATGCTGCCGACGTTGCTGCCGGTCGATCGCTGGCGGGCCTTGGTATGGCGCTTGGCGACGTTCAGGCCCTCGACGACCACGGCCACCGACGCGGTCGGCGAGACGCGCTGCCAGGCGCTCCCGTGCTTGGTCGCCGACTTCTTGAAGCCCTGTGGATCGCGCACGACGCGCTCGACGGTGCCGCGCTTGCCGGCGTCCTTGCCGACGAGGACGACGACGGTGTCGCCCTTGCGGATCTCGGGGACCTTCGGGCTGCGCGGCTGCGCGGTCCGGATGGCCATCACAGCACCTCCGGGGCGAGCGACACGATCTTCATGTAGTTGCGATCACGCAGCTCGCGGGCGACCGGCCCGAAGATCCGCGTGCCGCGGGGATTGCCCTGGTTGTTGATCAGCACGGCGGCGTTCTCGTCGAAGCGGATGTAGCTGCCGTCAGGCCGGCCGTACTCCTTGGCCGTCCGGACGACGACCGCCCGTACGACGTCGCCCTTCTTGACGGCGGCGTTCGGGATCGCCTGCTTGACGCTGGCGACGATCACGTCGCCGACGCCCGCCGACGTCTTGAGCGAGCGGCCCATGACGCGGATGCACTGGATCGACCGCGCGCCGGTGTTGTCCGCGACGCGCAGCCGGGACTGCGGCTGGATCAACGGTCGCCTCCCTCGGTGGCGGCCGATGTCTCGTCGGTGGCCGCGGCGGGAGTGCTCGCACTATCGGCTTCCTCGACCGGGCCGGTTGTCGCCGTCTCGTCGCCGGCCGCCGACTCGTCGCGCTGCCGGCCCGGGTGGGCGGCGGCGTGAATAGCCTCGGTGACCTCGGCCTCCTCGGCCACGATCTCGGACGGGCTGCCGTGGCCGTGCTCGCCGGCCCGGGCGACGACCGACACGAGCCGCCACCGCTTCGTCGCGGAGAGCGGCCGGGACTCCTCGATGAGGACCGTGTCGCCGGTGTGGGCGTCGTTGTCCTCGTCGTGGGCCTTGAATTTCGTGGTCAGGCGGATGACGCGCTTGTAGATCGGGTGGCGGGCGAGGCGCTCGACGGACACGACGATCGTCTTGTCCATCTTGTCGCTCACGACCCGGCCGACCTTGGTCTTCCGCTTTGTCTGCTGCACGTTGGTGGTTGCTCCGGTTGTAGTCGACATCGCCGTCCTCACGCCGTCTTCTCGAGCTTGCGCTCGCGCTGGACGGTCAGGATCCGGGCGATCGTCCGTCGTGTCTGGGGGATCGAGCTGTAGTCCTTGAGCTGACGTGTCGAGAGCGCGAAGCGCGCCTGCCAGAGATCCTGCTTGGCGTCGACGAGGGCCTGGTCGAGCTCGGCGTCGGACAGTGCCCGGACCTTATCGATGTCCATCGTCGGCCTCCGTCACGTTGTCGCGCACGACGACCCGCGTCGCGACGGGCAGCTTGTGGCTGGCGAGGCGCATCGCCTCCACCGCCTCCGCCCGGCCGACGCCGGCCATCTCGAACAGGATCCTGCCTGGCTTCACGACCGCGACCCAGTGATCCGGCGCGCCCTTGCCGGAGCCCATCCGGGTCTCGGCCGGCTTCTTCGTCGCTGGCTTGTCGGGGAAGATCCGGATCCAGATCTTGCCCCCGCGCTTGACAGACCGCGTCATCGCCCGCCGGGCGGCCTCGATCTGGCGGCTCGTGATCCACGCCGGCTCCTGCGTCGCCAGGCCGTAGTCGCCGAACGCGACCGTGTGGCCGCCCTTGGCCACGCCGGACATGCGGCCGCGCATGACCTTGCGATGCTTGACGCGTCGCGGCATCAGCATCGTCAGACCCCCCCACCGATGGCGGCCTGGGCCGGAGCCTCCCGTGGCGTCGTCCGCTCGGGGGCGATGTCGCCGCGGTAGATCCAGACTTTGACCCCGATCCGGCCGTAGGTCGTGTGGGCGTGAACCTGCCCGTAGCTGATGTCGGCCCGGAGCGTGCCGAGCGGAATGCGACCCTCGCGATCCCACTCCCGACGGCCCATCTCGGAGCCGCCGAGGCGCCCCGCGACGGCGATCCGGACGCCCTTGGCGCCGGCCTTCATCGACCGCTGGATCGCCTGCTTCATCGCCTTCTTGAACGCGATGCGGCGGGCGAGCTGCTGGGCGATGTTCATCGCCACGAGGTGGGCGTCGAGCTCCGGCTGGCGGATCTCTTTGATCTCCAGCTTGACCCGGCGCTTTGTCAGCTGCCCGATCTGCTGGCGGAGGATCTCGACGTTGGTGCCACCCTTGCCGATGACGATCCCCGGCTTGGCCGTGTGGATCGTGACCGTCACGTGGTTGATGCCGCGCTCGATCTCGACCCCCGACACGCTCGCGTTGGCGAGCCGTCGGTCGACGAGCTGGCGGATTCCGATGTCCTCCTTGAGGAGGGCGGTGTATTCCTTGTCCGCGTACCACTTCGCGGTCCAGGTGCGCGAGACACCCAGGCGGAAGCCGTACGGATGGACCTTGCGACCCATAGCTCAGGCCTCCTGATCCGCGACGACGATCGTGATGTGGGTTTGGCCCTTGTGGATCGGGAACGCCCGACCCTGGGCGCGGGGCTGCCAGCGCTTGAGCGTTGGACCCTCGTTGGCGTGGGCCTCGACGACGACGAGGTC
>JBJMMH010000107.1:0-6850 GCA_045804885.1 Chloroflexota bacterium
GAGCGCGGCCGGACTCCCCGTGCCGCCGGAAGAGGGAAACGACCCGACGAGGAAGCAACCGTGACGACCCCGACAGCCGCGGATCCCGTGACGGGTCGGGCCTTGTCGGTCACCGATGACGACGGGCAGCAGCCGCTGCTCACGATCGAGGACCTCAAGGTCTGGTTCCCGATCACGATCGGGATCCTGATCGAGCGTCACGTCGGCGACGTCCGTGCGGTCGACGGCGTCAGCTTCAGCCTGCGCCGTGGCGAGACGCTCGGGCTCGTGGGCGAATCCGGCTGCGGCAAGAGCACCACCGGGCGCGCGATCATCCAGCTCTACCGGCCCACCGCCGGCCGCGTCCTGTTCGAGGGCAACGACCTCGGGGCGCTCAAGGGAGGCGCCCTCCGTCATCAGCGGCGGCGGATGCAGATGATCTTCCAGGACCCGTACGCGAGCCTGAATCCGCGGATGACGGCCGGCGGGATCGTCGGCGAGCCGCTCGAGATCCACAAGATCGGCTCGTCGAAGGAGCGGAACGAGACCGTTCGGAATCTGCTCGGGACGGTCGGCCTGAACCCGGACTTCGCCGATCGCTACCCGCATGAGTTCAGCGGCGGCCAGCGCCAGCGGATCGGCGTCGCCAGGGCGCTCGCGGTGAACCCCGACCTGATCGTTGCGGACGAGCCGATCTCCGCCCTCGACGTCTCGATCCAGGCTCAGATCATCAACCTCCTCGAACGCCTCCAGGGCCAGTTCGGCCTGACCTACCTGTTCATCGCTCACGACCTGTCGGTCGTGAAGCACATCAGCGATCGGATCGCCGTCATGTATCTCGGGCGGATCGTCGAGCTCGCCTCGTCGCGCGACCTCCACGGCGAGCCGCTCCACCCGTACACCGTGGCGCTCCTGTCGGCGATCCCGATCCCGGACCCGGCGGTAGAGGCACAGCGCCGCCGCATCATCCTGCGGGGTGATGTGCCATCGCCGGCGGCGCCGCCGTCCGGCTGTCGGTTCCATACCCGCTGCTGGCTCCGCGAACGCCTCGGCAACCCCGAGCGCTGCACGACCGAAGACCCCGCACTCCGACCACTCGCGACCGGTCACGCGGTCGCGTGCCACTTCGCGGAGGAGGTGGCCGGTTCCGCGGAACAGGTCATGACCCTCGGCAAGCGCCCGCGACCTGGTGCAGCCCCGGCCGGCGCGCCGCCCGGAGATGGCGCCGCGCCGGCGGCGGCGTTTGACGCCGGCGTGAGTGCCGTCCCGCCGACAACGCCCGCCGCCCCTCCGCCGCGCGACCTCCACGCCTGATCTCGGGCCGCCACGTTCCGGCTAGACTCGGGCCGTGTCCGCCTTGCGTGTCGCGCTCGCCCAGATTGCGCCGACCCTCGGCCGCTTCGACGAGAACCTCGCCCGTCACCACGCGCTGATCCGCGAGGCGCGCGAGCGGGGCGCCGGCCTCGTCGTGTTCCCGGAGCTCGGGCTGACCGGGTACCTGCTCCAGGACCTCGCGGCCGAGGTCGCGATCCGGCTCGACGACCCCCGCCTCGCCGCCCTCGCCGCGGAGACGAAGGATCTCTCGGTCGTCGTCTCATTCGTCGAGGAGTCTGGTGACCATCGCCTCTTCATCGCGGCCGCCCTCCTCGAGGACGGCCGCGTTCGCCACGTCCACCGGAAGCTGTTCCTCCCCACGTATGGCCTCTTCGACGAGCGGCGGTTCTTCGCCGCGGGCGATCTCCTGCGGGCGACGCCGTCGCGGCTCGGGGTCGGGCTCGGCCTCGCGATCTGCGAGGACTTCTGGCATCTGACCGTCGCGCAGCTCCTCGCCCTCGACGGCGCCCAGGTCCTGATCAACGTCTCGTCGTCGCCCGGTCGCGATCTCGCCGCGACGAACGAAGTCGGGCTCGGAACGGCGACGTCGTGGCGGACGTTGATGCGGACGTACGCGCAGCTCACGACATCGTTCGTGATCTTCTGCAACCGCGTCGGCGTCGACGAGTCGATCTCGTTCTGGGGCGGCTCGGAGGTCGTCGCGCCGACGGGCGAGTCGCTGTTCAGCGCGCCGCTCTTCGAGGAAGGCCTGTTCACCGTCGACATATCGCTCGCCGACGTTCGCCGCGAGCGCGTCGCGCTGCCGCTGCTTCGCGACGAGCGCCCGGAATGGGCGGTCCGAGAGCTGACGCGCATCGTCGCCGAGCGGGCGGGACTGGCACGCGACACGACCGCCGACGACCTCGCCGAGCCCGGCCTCGACGTCGCGCCCGGTGATCCGATCGCGCGACCGATCGGCTTCCGGCGCGGCGACCCGTCGCTGCCAGACGCCGCCGCGGAACGCTGAGCCCCGATGGCCACGCCCTCATCGTCGGCAGCCCTGTTCGAGTTGCCGGAAGAGCTCGCGATCGACCCCGGCGTCGCCCGGACGGTCATCACCGAGTTCATCCGGGGCCAGCTCCGTCAGGCCGGCTTCGAGCGGCTTGTCCTCGGCCTGTCGGGCGGGATCGATTCCGCCCTGGTCGCGTTCCTGTCGGCGGCGGCCATTCCCGCGAACCGGTTGCTGTGCGTGCTGATGCCGTATCGGACGTCGTCGGACGCCTCGCTCGTCGACGCCCGCTCCGTCGTCGATGGGTTGGGCTGTGCCAGCGAGGTCGTCGACATCAGTCCGATGGTCGACGCCTACTTCGCGGACGACGCCGACGCCTCGGCGCTCCGCCGCGGCAACTACATGGCCCGCCAGCGCATGGCCGTGCTGTACGACCGGTCGGTGACATGGGGCGGGCTCGTCGTGGGGACCGGCAACAAGACTGAGTCGCTGATCGGCTACACGACGCTCTTCGGCGACAGCGCCTGCGCGTTCAACCCGATCGGTGACCTCTACAAGAGCCAGGTCCGCCAGATCGCCGCGGACATCGGCGTCCCCGAGGCAATCATCCGCAAGGCGCCGTCGGCCGACCTGTGGCCGGGTCAGACCGATGAATCAGAGGCCGGCTTCAGCTATCCGGAGCTGGACCGGCTGCTGTTCTGGCGGATCGACAAGCGGCGCTCGGTCGACGAGATGGTTGCGCTGGGCTTCGAGCGCACCATGATCGAGCGTGTCGACGGCATGGTCGCCGGCGCCGAGTTCAAGCGTCAGGTCCCGCCGATCGCGAAGCTCGGGCCACGCACCGCCGGGGTCGACTACCTGTACCCCAGACGGCGACCCGGCTCCGCGCGGAAGTGAGCGGCCGGCTCTTCGTCGTCGCGACCCCGATCGGGAACCTCGGCGACGTCACGCTCCGCGCGCTCGACGTCCTGCGGGCCGTGCCGCTCATCGCGGCCGAGGACACGCGACTGAGCCGGCGGCTCCTCGACAAGCACGCGATCCCGACGCGGACGGTCAGCTATCACGCCCGGAGCGGGGCGGGCCGCCTGGCGGAGCTGCTTTCGCACCTGCGGACTGGCGCGGACCTGGCGCTGATCACGGACGCGGGCACACCGCTCGTCAGCGATCCCGGCGGCGAGCTGGTTTCGGCGTGGGCCGCGGAGGGTGGCACGATCGTCCCGCTGCCGGGCGCCTCGTCGGTGCTCGCGGCGCTCGTCGCGAGCGGCGTCGCCGGGCCGCGCTGGTCGTTCGAAGGGTTCCTGCCGCGGTCGGGCCGCGAGCGGCGCGAGCGGATCGCCCGGGTCGCCGCCGACGAGCGGGCGACGGTCCTGTTCGAGGCGCCGTCGCGCGTCCCGGCCACCCTCCACGATCTCGCCGTCGCATGCGGGCCCGACCGGCGAGCGGCCGTCTGCCGGGAGCTGACGAAGATCCACGAGGAGATCCTCCGTGATGGGCTTGGTCGATTGGCCGAGCTGGCTGGCGACGGAGAGATCACGCTCCGGGGCGAGTTCGCGATCGTCGTGGGCGAGCGCCGAGCCGATGACGCCGGCACGGGGACGGGCTCGCCTGCCGACGCCGCGACGGAAGCCGTCACGGCAGCCCGGGCGGAGGTCGAGCGCCTCGTCGCCGCCGGCTCACCGCGTGGCGACGCGGCGCGCCGCGTCGCTGCCGCCACCGGGATCCCGCGCCGCCGCCTCTATGCCGCGCCCGATCGATAGGATGAGCCGGCGATGACGGCGCCTGCCCAGACCGCCAACCGCGGGCTCCCCGTTCTAGGTCCGCTTTCGAGGCCGGCGCGGGTCGCGGTCCTCGTGACGGTCGGGATCGCGCTCGCAGCGATCGTGCTCGACTTCGTCCTCCACATCGACCCGACGATCCTGTTCATCGTCGCGGCCGTCGCGATCCTCGGATTGGCGTGGATCGTCGGGCTCTCGACGGAGCGGCTCGGCGCGCTGTCCGGCCCGCAGGTCGGCGGGATCCTCAACGCGACGTTCGGGAACATCGCGGAGCTCATTATTTCGTTCTTCGCGCTCCAGGCCGGCCTGATCGACGTCGTCAAGGCGTCGATCACGGGCTCGATCGTCGGCAATCTCCTGCTGGTCCTGGGTGTCAGCGCGCTCCTCGGCGGCCTGAAGAACGGGATCCAGCTCTTCGATCAGCGCGTGGCCGGCTCGAACGCCGCGCTGCTCGTCCTCGCCGCGATCGGCCTGTTCATCCCGGGCGTCTTCGCCGCGACGACCGCCGAGCCCACCCAGGGCAGCCTGGTCGAGGAGTCCGTCCTCGTCGCCCTGCTGCTGATCGTCGGCTACGCGATCTCGCTCATCTTCCAGTTCACGAACCCGGCGACGACGCTCGGCGGCCACGGACCGGCCGAGGGCCACGGCGGCCCGGCGTGGACGGCCCGGATCGCGATCGGCGTGCTGCTCGTGGCTGCGGCACTGCTCGCCGTCCTCTCCGAGATCCTCGTCGGGGCGATCGAGCCGTTCATCGAGCGCTTCGGCCTATCGGAGGTCTTCGTCGGGGTGATCCTCATTCCGACGATCGGCAACCTCGCCGAGCACCTCGTCGCGGTCCAGCTCGCCGTCAAGAACAAGATGGAGTTCGCGATGGCCGTCTCGTTCGGGTCGAGCCTGCAGGTCGCGCTGTTCGTCGGTCCCGTGCTCGTGCTGCTCGGGCTTGTCGTCGGGCAGCCGATGGACCTCGTCTTCGCGCCGCTCGAGGTCGCGGCCGTCGGCGTCGCGGTCGCGATCAGCGCCCTGATCGCGTTCGACGGTGAGTCGAACTGGCTCGAGGGCGCGCTGCTGACGCTCGTCTACGTGATCCTGGCGGTGTCGTTCTTCGAGTTCCGCTGAGCCTTCGGTCGCGTCCGCGGCCGTCTCCGGCACGAACGAGCGGGCGGCGGCGGGGAGGGGGAAACCGCCGCCGCCTCGCTCTGGGCACATTCGATGGTTCTGGTCAGGCAGCGACGGTCTCGGCATCCTCCTCGGCCTCGGCCGTGAGCTCCGAGTCGTCGACTTCCGGCTCGGCCGCGGCTGCGATGGCCGCATCCTCGCTGTCGACGTAGCCGTTCGCCTGGGCCGCCAAAGCGTTCGCCGCGGAGGCGTCGGCGTAGTCCTTCTTCCGCCGGCCGCTGAGCATCTCGACGTGATTGGCGACGACTTCCGTCTTCCAGTGCCGGGCCCCGCGATCGTCGTCCCAGCTCCGTGTCTGGAGCCGGCCCTCGATCGCGACCTGCTGGCCCTTGCCGAGGAACTCACCGCACGTCTGTGCCAGGCGGTCCCAGGTGACGATGTTGTGGTACTCGGCCTTTTCCTTGCCCTGGCCGATGTACTCGTTGGTGGCGATGCTGAACTGCGTCACGGCCTTGCCGCTCGACAGGCTGCGCATCTCCGGGTCGCGCGTGAGGCGACCGGTCAACACGACCTTGTTCACGGTCCGCGTTCTCCTTCTCGGCCGGCCGACGGGTCATCGGAGGCCGGCCCTGCGTGGTCCGGCGGGATCGACACGGCGGGCGAGCGGCGGCGCGTCGCGACGGCGGCGCGCGAGTTTTGGCCGGCCCCGGCGGTCGGGTTCAGGCGGGTCGGCGGACCTGCTGTGGTCTGCTGGCCGTCAGTACTACGGTCGGCGAGGCCGGCTGGAACGAAGCGGGCAAGGGGACCGTACCAGGCGACGCTTCGCCAACGATCATCCGCCGCTTACGTCCGGATCACCGCGCGGGCGACGTCCCGTCAACCGGCGGCCGACTCCGGGGCAGTTGTGTCGTCGGACACGGGGAACTCGGCCGTGCCGGCGGCACGCTTGGTCCGGGCGCGTCGCGGCTTCGACGCGGCAGCAGCGGTGCCGGCAGCGGCCGCTGTCGGGTGTGAGAGCGACGTCAGCGCCGCGACCTCCGCATTGGGGATCGGGGCGTGGCCGGCAAAGAGGTCGCAGAAGAGCGAAACGAGATCCGGGTCGAATTGCGTCCCGGCGTGGCGCCGCAGCTCGCGGACCGCGGATTCATGGCCCATCGCCCGCTTGTACGGGCGGTCGTGGGTCATCGCGTCGTACGCGTCGGCGATGGCGACGATGCGCGCCCCCAGCGGGATGTCCGACCCGCGCAGCCCGAACGGGTAGCCGTGCCCGGAGTACCGCTCGTGGTGGTGGAGGATGATCGGGACCGCGTCCTTGAGCGCCGCGGCCTGTTCGAGGATCACCTGGCCGATACGAGGATGCTGGACGACGGCGCGCCACTCGGCCGACGTCAGCGCCGACGGCTTGTCGAGGATGTCCTGCGGGACCGCGACCTTGCCGACGTCGTGGAGCAGGGCGGCGACGCGGATCCGCTCGACCTCGACCTCCGGCAGCGCGAGGGTCCGCGCCATCGCCTCGACGATCGTCGCGATCAGCGGCGACGGCTGGCCGCGGTAGTGCGGGAGCGGCGCGATCACCGACGTCAACGCGGCCGTCGCCGCGTCGCGCGCGGCCAGGCCGATCTCCATCGCCCGCGCCCGCCCGGCCGCCGAGATCGGC
>JBJMMH010000108.1:0-4035 GCA_045804885.1 Chloroflexota bacterium
GGCCTGCACGCATACGTCCGCCTCGACGACCGCTGACCTGAAGCAGCGCTCCGCGGCTCTGCTCGCCGCGATCCGGCCGTACCGAGCCTGGATCGGTGCCGCGACGCTGGTCGCGATCGTGATCATCGGGCCGGTGGCGGCTATTCCCGGGGCGCGGCTCTTCCCGCTCTGGCTGTGGGTTGCCGCGGCGCCGGTCGTAGCGATCACCGCCGTCGACCTGATCCGTGGAGGGCGGCTGAACATCGTCATCGCGGGATTGATCCTGATCGCGGGACTCGTCGTGGTGATCGTGCTCAGCGGCCTCCGGGCCGGCAGGCTACTGGCGGTGCTCGGACTGCCCGGCGGCGCCGCGCTGCCCGGACTCGCGGCGATCGTCATCGCCGGCGTCGTCGGCATGGTGCTCGCGATCGTCGAAGGGTTCCGACCGTCGGGCCGGGCCGTCCTCCTGGGAACGGCGGTCGGATCGATGGTCTTCGTAGATGTCGGGCTGATCCTGCTCGGCATCGACCGCAACAACGCGTTGCTCGACCTGCGGATCTACCTGGCCGCGGGTGAACGGTTTGTCACGGGTCTTCCGGCCTACCAGTTCACGCCGCTCCAGGCGGTTCCCAGCGAGGTTGCCGAGTACCCGTTCCTGTACCCGCCGCCGTTCCTGCCGATCGCCGCCGCGCTGTCGCAGCTGCCGTTGATGGTGGTCGGCAGCGCGTCGATCGTGGCGTCGACCGTCGCGTGCGTCGCGGCTCTCCGCCTCGTCGGCGTCCGGTGGCTGTGGGTTCCGATCCTTCTCCTGTGGCCGCCATTCATCGAGGCGATCTGGGTCGGTAACGTGGTCGTCTACGGGCTGCTGATCCTCGCGCTAGCGGTGTGGCGGCCGCGACGAGCCGGTGTCCTCGTTGCCGGCCCGCTGTTCAAGCCGCAGTTCGCCATACCGGCGCTCTGGCTCGTCCGTGGTCGTCGCTGGCGGCCACTGTTCGAAGGCCTCCTGGTCGTCGGCATCGTCGTGCTCGTCACGTTGCCCCTCCTCGGCATCGGCGCGTGGGTCGACTGGATTCGTGGCCTCCTCGCGTGGCAGACATCGGTCCAGACCATGCCGATCCTGAACTCGTTCGCGCTGGCGCGTGATCTCCCGTACGGTGCGTTCCTCGTCCTGGCGGGTGCTGCTGTCGTCTGGGGCCTGCTGCCGCGGGGGCTCGCGGGCCTGCGGCGGCTAGGCGTCGCGTCAGTCGTGGCGTCGCCGTCGCTCTACCGCCACGGCCTTCTCGAGATGATTCCCGCCATGGTCGTCCTCGACTTTGACGTGCTGCTCGTCGTTGTGGGCTCGACTGTGTCGAGGCTCGGTTTCTGGGCCGGTGTCCTCATCGTGATCGTCGCGTTCAGCCTCGCTCCTGAGCGGATCGCCGACGAGCCGCTACCATCAGTCTGATGGCCGACCGGATCGACGTCCGCAAGACGTACAAGCTCTATATCGGCGGCGCGTTTCCGCGCTCTGAATCGGGTCGGAGCTACGTCGTCCGGGCGGCCGACGAGAAGCCGCTCGCGAACGCCGTCCGGGCGTCCCGGAAGGACCTCCGCGACGCGGTCCGCGCGGCGCGCAAGGCGTTCCCCGGCTGGGCCGCGAAGAGCGCCATGAACCGGGGCCAGGTCCTGTACCGCGTCGCCGAGCTCATGGAGGGCCGCCGCGATCAGTTCATCGCCGAGGTCGGCCAGGCCGAGGGGCTGCGCGACGGCAAGGCCCGCGAGATCGTCGACCGCTCGATCGACCGGTGGGTCTGGTACGCCGGCTGGGCCGACAAGATCGCCCAGGTCCTCGGGAGCTCTAACCCGGTCTCGGCCAGCTACTTCAACTTCACGATCCCGGAGCCGACCGGTGTCGTCGGCGTCGTCGCCCCGGAGTCCTCCTCGCTGCTCGGACTGGTGTCGCGGCTCGCGCCGCCGATCGTCGCCGGCAACGCCGTCGTGCTCCTGGCATCCGAGACACGGCCGCTGCCCGCCGTCACGCTGACGGAGGTCCTCGCCACCAGCGACGTGCCCGGCGGCGTCGTCAATCTGCTGACGGGCCTGAAGCCTGAGCTTGTGCCGATCCTCGCCGGCCACGTCGACGTCGACGCGATCGACGTCTGGGGCGTCCCCGACGACCTCCGAACGGATGTCGAGCTCGCCGCCGCCGACAACGTCAAGCGGCTCGCGCGGCGGCCGTCGACGACGACCGATGCCAAGTTCGACTGGCTCGACGACCACGCCTCGGAGCGGCCGGAGTGGATCGCGGCGTTCCTCGAGATGAAGACCGTCTGGCATCCGATCGGAGTCTGACGATGGCGTTCGGGACGATCCAGCGGGGACCGCGGCCGCCGGGCCATGACGACGGACGACGCTCCGTCGAGCGACGCGGCTGGGTCAAGGCATCGCCGCGGCGCGTGTGGACCACGCTCCACGACGAGGCGGCCCTCGATCGGCTGTTCGCCGAGCTCTCGCTCCGCGACGGCGAGCCGTCGTGGCCGGCAGCCGGCTCGGGGCGCGGCGGCGAGGTCCACCTGGGCTTGCTACGGACGGCCGTCCACGTCGAGAGCCTCGAGGCTCGGCCGGACACCGCGTTCGCGCTGGCGATCGTCGCGCCCGGCTTCGAGATCGGCTGGTCGTGGTGCCTCGAGCCGCTCGCCGGCGGGACGCGCGTCGTTCACGACGGCTGGTTCGAGACCCACGATCGCTGGGCAGGCGTGCTCGTCCGGCTGGGCCGCGAGTCGATCGGCGAGCTCGCCGACGCGCACCTCCGCGCCCTCAAGGAGCTCGCGGAGACGCCCAGCGAGGTCGCTGCCGGCCCCGCGGCCTGACCGACCGCGCCCCCCGAACGGGCGGTGGCTGAGCGATAGGCCCGGCATTCCCAAGCAGCGGCGCCTCCGTCGCGCGAGGCGACATCCGACGGCCAGCCGCGACGGCGCCGGCGGCGAGCTCCGCCGCGAGGTCGCGGACGGCGGCGACCACCTCCCCAGGCGCGATCGCCCGAAGGCACGCGTGGTGGGCGAGGGGGCACACGCTCTTTCGGCAGCCTGCGCATGGGACGGGGTTCGTCACGACTCGGGACGTCACCGCCCACGGCGTGTGCTGGAGATTCGTTTGGGCGTACACGACGACGACCGGCGTCCCGACCGCTGCCGCGAGGTGAACCGGGCCCGTGTTGTTCGCAACGAGGAGCGGCGCCAGCGCCAGCAGCGCGGCGAATTCGGCCGTCGTGAGCCGGCCCGCAAGCGAGGTCGCCGCCCCGACGACGGCGGCGTTGACGGCGTCGCGGATCGCTTGCGCGAGGTCGGCTTCCGCGGCCGTGCCGGTCAGGACCACGCGCCAGCCATCGTCCCGGACCAGGGTCGTCAAAGCTGCGGCGTAGCGTTCTGCCGGATAGCGCCGGGACGATGCGGTCGCGCCTGGATGGACCACCATCCAGCGGTCCGCCGGCACGGACCGCAGGCCGAGCCGCTCGACGAGCATCCGCATCATCCGCGCGTCGTTCGGCGGGACCCGGACCGAGAGGTGCTCGTCAAGGGTCCGGTAGCCAACATGCCCGACGAGGTCGAGCTGGCGTCGGACCTCGTGGCGGATCGGCTCGTCGGCCTCGGGGTCGGGGACCCAGTCTGTCAGGAGCCCGTACGGGTTCTCGCGGACGTGCGCGAGGCGGAGCGGGATTCCGGCGAGGTGGCAGGCGAGCGCAGCGGGCAGCGCACTCTGCGAGTGGACGGTGAAGATGGCCGCCGCGTCGAACCGGCGGTCGGCGATGTCGGCGATCAAGCGACGATCCGCGTCCGGGTCGACGCCGCCGGCCGGGACAGGCTTGAGCCACGGGGCCTCGTAGACGATGGTCTCGTCGAGCGCCGGCACGAGGCGCGCGATCTCGGCGCCCGCGGGCGAGGTCAGCAGAGCGAGATGGGCGTCCGGCCGGGATTCGCGGATCGCCCGGATCGCGGGCGTCGTCATCAGGACGTCGCCGATCGCGTCGAGGCGCACCGCGAGAATCCGATCCGCCCTGGCCCACCCGGGATCGGGGGC
>JBJMMH010000109.1:0-5845 GCA_045804885.1 Chloroflexota bacterium
CCAGGTGGCGGTGACCGAGGGCGACAAGGTCGAGGCCCAGGTGAGGCTGCGGTTCTCGGTGAACGGCTACGGCGTCAACGAGCTCGTCGACCGGATCGCCGACGTTCCCGACCGCGACGTGACGTCCGTGGTTGACTCTTACCTCGACTCCTACGAGGTCGCGCCGGCACTCCTCGCCGACGGCGACCGCCACAAGGCGCTTCAGACTGCGGCCCGGATCGAGGCTGGGCTCAGGTCGTTCGTCGCCGACGGCGGCTTCGGGGCGTTCACGGATACGTTCGAGGACCTCGGCGGGCTTGACCAGCTGCCGGGCATCGGCGTCCAGCGGATGATGGCCGACGGCTACGGCTTCGGAGCGGAGGGTGACTGGAAGGCCGCGGCGCTGGTCCGCATCCTCAAGGTGATGAGCGATGGCCTGCCCGGTGGCACGTCGTTCATGGAGGACTACACCTACCACCTCGGTGATCCCGTGCCGGAGGTCCTCGGCGCCCACATGCTCGAGGTCTGCCCGTCGCTGTCGGCCGACCGACCGTCGTGCGAGATCCATCCGCTCTCGATCGGCGGCCGATCGGACCCCGTCCGGCTCGTCTTCGACGCGGCTCCAGGCCCGGCGGTCATTCTGGGCCTCGCCGATCTCGGCGACCGGTTCCGGCTGATCGCCAGCGAGGTCGACGTCGTCGAGTCCGACGCGCCGCTGCCCAAGCTGCCCGTCGCCCGCGCCGTGTGGCGGCCGAGACCCAGCCTGGCGACCGCAGCCGAGGCGTGGCTGACGGCCGGCGGGCCGCATCACACTGCGTTGACGACGGCATTGGGGATCGAGGCGATCGTGGACTTCGCAGATATCGCCGATCTCGAGCTGGTCACGATCGGCGCGTCGACGACGCCTGCCGACTTCAAGCGCGAGCTCCGCTGGAACCAGGCCTTCTACTACCTGAATCGCGGGCCGTAGATGGCCGAGGCCGCCGCATCGCTCTCCGTCGCGTCCGTGCTGCCGACCGCCGCTGCCGTCTCCGTCCTGCGCCCGCTCGACGCCTCGAACATCGCGGTCACCGGTGGCTTCTGGGCGGACCGTGCCGCGATGAACCGGGAGCGGACGATCCCGGCCGGGTTCGAGCAGCTTCGTGCGGTAGGGACCCTCGAGAACTTCCGACTCGCCGCGAACGCCGCGCGCGAAGGCTACCGGGCGCTCGGAATCATGTTCGACAAGCCCTTCCCGTTCCTGGATTCCGACGTCTACAAGTGGCTCGAAGGCGCCGGCTGGGAGTTGGCTCGCGCGGACAACCCGGAGATCCGGGCCATGGCCGACGAGGCGATCGGGCTCGTCGAGGCCGCGCAGCGTCCCGACGGCTACCTCAACACGTTCGTCCAGGTCCTCGCGACCGGGACCGAGTACCGCGACCTCCAGTGGGGCCACGAGCTCTACTGCATCGGCCATCTCGTCCAGGCAGCAATCCCCTGGCACCGCGCGCTCGGTGATGATCGTCTCCTCATCGTCGCCGGGCGCGCCTGTGCCTCCGTCGAGCGGGAGTTGGGGCCCGGTCGCCGCGACGGCATCGATGGCCATCCCGAGATCGAGATGGCGCTCGTCGAGCTGTCCCGGGCCACCGGCGAGCGGCGCTGGCTGGAGCTCGCGGCGTCGTTCATCGACAGGCGCGGCCGGGGCTGGCTCGGGAAGGGCCGGTTCGGGCGGGCGTACTGGCAGGACCACCTGCCGGTCCGCGAGGCCCCGGAGCCGGTCGGCCACGCGGTGCGCCAGCTGTACCTCGACGCCGGTGCCGTCGACGTCGCGGTCGAGACCGGGGACCGCGAGCTGCTCGAGGCCGTCCACGAGCGCTGGCGGACGATGGTCGCGTCGAAGACATACATGACCGGCGCGGTCGGCAGCCGCCACAAGGACGAGGCGTTCGGCGACGCGTTCGAGCTGCCACCGGATCGAGCGTACGCGGAGACGTGCGCCGCGATCGCGTCGGTCATGCTCGCCTGGCGGCTCCTTCTCGCAACGGGCGATCCGGCCTGCGCCGACCTCATCGAGCGGACCGTCTACAACGCGATCCTGCCGGCCCTGTCGATCGAGGGCACGGAGTTCTTCTACGTGAACCCGCTCCAGCGACGGACGCACCGGACGTGGTCGGAGCCGGGCTCGGCAGACCGCCAGCCGTGGTACGCCTGTGCCTGCTGTCCGCCCAACCTGATGCGGCTCGTCGGTTCGTGGCATCACATGCTCGCGACCACGACGGACCGCGGGGTCCAGCTCTGGCAGTACGCCTCGGCGGAGTTGGCGACGGGCGCGGTCCGACTCCGCGTCGAAACGGGCTACCCGTGGAGCGGCGACGTCCGAGTCACGGTCCTCGAGTCCGACGGGAGCGAGTGGGAGCTCTTCCTGCGGGTCCCTTCATGGAGCGACGGCGCGACGGTGCGTGACGACCGGGGCGAGGTTGTTGGCGCGACGGCCGGGGCGCCGTCGATCACCGTCTCGCGGCGGTGGCAGCCGGGCGACAGCGTGACGCTTTCGCTCGACATGTCGCCGAGGGCCGTCGTCCCGGATCCGCGCGTCGACGCGATCCGCGGCTGCATCGCGCTCACGCGTGGGCCGCTCGTGTACGCGATCGAGTCGGCCGACCTCCCGGCCGGCGTCGAGCTCGAGGACGTCGCGGTATCCGACGATCCTCGCCTCGTCGATGACCCTCGGCCAGATATCGGCGACGCCGTCGTCGGACTAATCGCCTCGGCGGAGGTCACGCCCGCCTCGTCGCCGCTCGATCTGCGCGCCGTGCCGTACTTCGCGTGGGGCAACCGAGGGGATGGCGGCATGCGGGTCTGGATCCCGCGAGCCGGGCCGTGAGCACCGATCTCCGCGCGGAGGTCGCGGAGGCCAACCGCGCGATCGAGCGGGCCGGCCTCGTGACACTCGCGTTCGGGAACGCGTCCGGCGTCGATCGCGACGCGGGCGTCCTCTGGATCAAGCCGAGCGGGCAGCCCTGCGCGGACGTCCGGCCGGACGACCTCGTCGCGGTTGCGCTCGACGACGGCCGCGTCGTCGAGGGTCAGGCCCGGCCGTCGTCCGATACGCCGACGCACCGCCGGATCTACCTGGAGTTTCCAGAGATTGGCGGCGTCATTCACACCCACTCGGCGTCGGCCGCGGCGTGGGCCCAGGCGGGTCGCCCCATCCCAGCCCTCGGCACGACTCATGCCGATTACTTCCGTGGCCCCGTCCTCATCAGCCGCCACCTCGTCACCGACGAGGTCGACGGCGAGTACGAGTGGGAGACGGGCGCCGTCATCGCCGAGACGATCCGCGAAAGCGGCAGCGCGCCGGCTGACTCGCCGGCGGTCCTCGTCCGGGCCCACGGCCCGTTCACATGGGGCGCGACGCCGGGGGACGCCGTCGAGGCCGCGATCGCCCTCGAGGCGATCGCCACGATCGCCTGGCGGACGCTCGCGATCGACCCTGCGACGCCGCCGATCTCGGCCGACCTCCTGCGGCGCCACTTCGACCGCAAGCACGGCCCGGGCGCCTACTACGGCCAGCCCTCCGGCTCCCCGGGTGTCGGTAGCCGCCGGCCGTGATTTGGGCCCGGACGACCCCGGGGTTCCCACGAGGATCGCCGGCGTGATCGAGGATCGACCCGTGGCCGACCACGGCGCGGACCCGGCGGAGACGATCCGGTCGGGCGCGGCGACGCTCGGCATCGAATTCGGCTCCACGCGAGTCAAAGCGACGCTCATCGGTCCCGACACGACGCCGCTCGCGAGCGGCTCCTTCGGGTGGGAGAACCAGTTCACCGACGGCGTCTGGACGTACGACCTCGCTGACATCGAGCGTGGACTCGGAACGTCCGCTGCGTCGCTCGCTGACGATGTCCGCACGCGCTACGGCATCGAGCTCGAGTCGGTGGCGGCGATGGGCGTGAGCGGCATGATGCACGGGTACATCGCTCTCGACGCCGAGGGCGACCTTCTTGTCCCCTTCCGGACGTGGCGCAACAACATCACCGGCGAGGCATCCGCGGAGCTGACGAAGCGGCTCGACTTCGCCATTCCCCAGCGCTGGAGCGTCGCCCACCTCTACCAATCGATCATCGAGCGACAGCCACACGTCGGCCGGATCGCCCACCTGACCACGCTCGCCGGGTATGTCCACTGGCGGCTCACCGGGGAGCACATCGTGGGCATCGGGGAGGCATCCGGGATCTTTCCGATCGATCCCCGTACGGCCGACTGGGACGCCGAGCGGATGGCGGTCTTCGAGGCGCTGATCGAGCCGGCGCAGCTGGGCTGGAGGCTGCGGGATGTCCTGCCTCATGTGCGGCCCGCCGGGCGACCGGCGGGCCGTCTCACGGCGAATGGGGCGATGCTGCTCGATGCTTCCGCCCGGATCCGTCCCGGCATCCCGATGTGCCCGCCCGAGGGCGACGCTGGGACCGGCATGGTGGCCACGAACGCGGTCCGGCCGCGGACTGGAAATGTCTCCGCCGGCACCTCGATGTTCGCGATGATCGTCCTCGAGCGCAACCTCGCCCGTGTCCACGAGGAAGTCGACATCGTCGTCACGCCGGACGGCCGTCCGGTCGCGATGGCTCACTCGAACAACGGGACGTCCGACCTCGACGCCTGGATCGCGCTGTTCGGACAGGTCGGCCGGGCTCTCGGCGCCGAGACGCCGCTCGACGAGCTCTACTCGCGCCTCGTGCCGCTCGCCCTGCGTGGCGACCCTGATGCGGGTCGGCTCCTGTCGATCAACTATGTGTCGGGCGAGCACATCACGGGCTTCACCGAGGGGCGCCCGCTGTTCGCCAGGAACCAGGATGGCCGCTTCACGCTCGAGAACTTCATGCGCGCTCTTTGCTACGCGTCGCTGTGCGCCATGCGCGTGGGTCTGGACATCCTGCGCGACGACGAGGGCGTCATCGTCGAGGAGATCCGCGGCCACGGCGGGTTCTTCAAGGGCGGCGACACCGGCCAGCGGATCATGGCCGCCGCGCTCAACGTCCCGGTCAGCTTGCCGGCAACGGCAGGGGAGGGCGGCGCCTGGGGCATGGCGATCCTCGCCGGCTACCTGCTTCAGGCCGACCCGGGCGGGTCGCTGCCGGACTACCTCGACCGCTGGGTCTCTCCGAGCATCGGGCCGCCTCTCGCGCCGGAGCCGGGCGACGTGGAGGGGTTCGCGGCGTTCCTTGCCCGTCACCGAGCCGGACTCGCGATCGAGCGCGCGGCGGTCGCCGCACTGCCGTGAGGCTGCCCGCCCCAAAATGGCGCGATGGAGAGATTTGAGGCACTCGTCGCCGCGCTGGCGGGCCGCGACGCCGTCACGGTTGGGGAAGGGCGCGGGTTCGGGTCGGGGACACTCCAGGTCGACGGCCGGATCTTCGCGATGTCGAACGAGGCCGGCGTCGTGCTGAAGCTGCCCCGCGAGCGGGTCGCCGAGCTGATCGCCGCCGGCGATGGCGCCCCGTTCGACGCTGGCAAGGGCCGGCCGATGAAGGAGTGGGTCGTCATCCACGACTCCGCCGACGATTCCGTCCTCGCCCTCGCCGAGGAGGCACTCCTGTTCGTTGCCGCCGCGAGGCGACCCCGAGCGGGCTAGACGCCCGGCAGCGCGGCCAACGACCCCGCCCTCACGGAGGCCGTCTGCAGCCTACTCGCGCGCCGCGACGACAAGGTCATCAGTCGAGCCAGACCCCAAGCCCAATCCTGGCGGCCTGTGCGAGCCGACCCGGCGCCCGTCGGAGGGCGCCGAACTCGAGGGCCTCGAGGAGCGACCCGCCGGCGACGTCGTTCGGAGCGCCCGCCGGCAACACGAGGAGCCGGCCCCGCTGGCCGACGACGCGCCAGCTCGCAGAGC
>JBJMMH010000110.1:0-11667 GCA_045804885.1 Chloroflexota bacterium
CCATGATGCGCGTCACCTTGCCGAGGTACAGGGCGCCGATCTCGACCTCGCGGGTCAGGCTCTCGATCCACGTGATCGCCTTGCGCGAGTTCTCGCCGCTGACCGCGGCGATCTCGACCGTCCCGTCGTCCTCGACGTTGATCTCGGTGCCGGTGTCCTCCTGGATCTTGCGGATCGTGGCACCGCCCTTGCCGATGATGTCGCGGATCTTCTCGGGGTTGATCTTGATCGTGATGATGCGCGGTGCGAAGTCGCTCATCTCCGGCCGGGCCTCCGGCAGGACGTCGGCCATCTTGTCGAGGATCGTCAGCCGCGCCGTCAGCGCCTGCTTGAGGCCGTCGCGGATGATCGCCTCGCTGATGCCCTGGACCTTGATGTCCATCTGCAGGGCGGTCACGCCGTCCCGCGTTCCGGTCACCTTGAAGTCCATGTCGCCGATCGAGTCCTCCTTGCCGAGGATGTCGGTCAGGACGACGAACGTTCCGTCGGGCTCGCTGATGAGGCCCATCGCGGCGCCGGCGACGGGTGCCTTGATCGGCACCCCGGCATCCATGAGTGCCAGCGTCGAGCCGCAAGTCGAGGCCATCGATGTCGAGCCGTTCGACGTCACGCACTCGCTGACGAGGCGGATGACGTACGGGAACTCATCGTGGTCCGGCAGCACCGGGACCAGCGCCCGCTCCGCCAGGTGACCGTGGCCGATGTCGCGGCGGCTGGGGCCACGCATCATCTTGTTCTCGCCGGTGCTGTACGGCGGGAAGTTGTAGTGGTGGAGATAGCGCTTCTCGGTCTCCGGGCTGATCGTGTCGATGCGCTGGACGTCGGACGACGAGCCGAGCGTCGCGATCGTGAGGGCCTGCGTCTCGCCACGGGTGAACAGGCCGGAGCCGTGCGCCCGCGGGATGAGACCCACCTCGACCGAGATCGGCCGGATGTCGGTCAGGCCGCGGCCGTCGATCCGGATGCCCTCGTCGAGGACGAGGCGCCGAACCGTCTTCTTCTGGACGAGGTTGAAGAGGCTCTTGGAGACCCGCGCCTCGCGCTTCGCGGCGTCGAGGAGCTTGGTGGTGTCGCCGCCGTTGCGCTGGGCCCGGACCGCGTTCGCGATCGACTCGCGCAGGGTCGAGATGCGACCCGGCAGGTCGTTGGCGAACCACAGCAGGAGATTGGCGGTCGCTTCAGCGTCCGGCAGGGCGCGGTGGTTCTGGGAGAGCTCGATGCCGAAGAACGCCGACAGCGTGTCGAGCTTGTAGTTCGTGAGGTCGGGATAGCCCTCGCGGGCGATCACGAGGGTGTCGAGGTAGCGCCCCTGCTCGAAGCGGGTCCCGTCGCCGAGCGCTTCCTCGACGAAGCCGAGGTCGAAGCCGACGTTGTGACCGACGACGAAGCTGTCGCCGATGAACTTGCGGGCTTCCGTCGCCGCGTCAGCGGCCGACGGCGCCTTGGCGACGTCCTTGTCGGTGATGCCGTGCATCTGGTTGCCGACGATCGGGCGGGCCGGCTTGACGAGCGTCGACCAGCGGTCGGTGATCTTGCCGCCCTTGACCTTGACGGCGGCGATCTCGAGCAGATCCGCCATCTTGGGATCGGTGCCTGTCGTCTCGACATCGAGGACGACGAACTCGTGGCGGGCGTCGACCGCCGCGACGAAGTCGAGGACCGACCCGGTGCCCGGCTCGAGGTATGGGATTCGCTTGGGCTTGCCGACGGCCTGCCGGAGCTCCTCCTGGAGGTCGACGAGCGGCTGGAGGGCGCGATGGCCGAACAGGATCGCCTCGGCCATGACGTCCTCGGGCAGCAGATTCGCGCCCGCTTCGACCATCATGATCGCGTCGCGGGTGCCGGCCACGATCAGGTCGAGCTCTGACTCCTTGAGCTGCGTGTGCGTCGGGTTGACGACGAATTCGCCGCCGATCCGGCCGACACGGACGGAGCCGATCGGGCCGTTGAACGGGATCTCGCTGATCGTCAGCGCCGCCGAGGCCGCGATCGTGCCGATGACGTCCGGGTTGTTCTCCTGATCCGTCGACATGACGGTGATCACGAGCTGGACATCGTCCTTGTAGCCCTCCGGGAACAGCGGCCGGATGGGCCGGTCTGTCTGGCGAGCCGCCAGGATGGCGTTCTCGGATGGGCGCGCCTCGCGCTTGATGAAGCCGCCCGGGATCTTGCCCGCGGCATACATCCGCTCTTCGAAGTCAACCGTCAGCGGGAAGAAGTCGAGGCCGGGCCGCGGCTCGGAACGGTTGGCGGTGCCGAGCACCATGGTGTCGCCGTATCGGACGGTGACCGACCCGCCGGCCAGCCGCGCGAGCTTGCCGGTCTCGATGGTCAGCGTGCGACCGCCGAATTGCGTCTCGAATGTCTGAGACACGGGAATGCATTCCTCCTTGTGCCGTGGAGGAGGAGGCGACCTGCGAGCGTCTGGCCAGGCTGCCGAAAGGGCGTCGAACGCGAAGGGACCCAGGTTCACCCAGGTCCGAGGCGGCGATTCCTAGCGGCGGAGCCCCAGCCGTCCGATGACGGCGCGGTAGCGGGCGTCGTCCTTCTTGATCAGATATGCAAGAAGGCGGCGGCGCTGGCCGACGAGCTTGAGGAGGCCGCGACGCGAATGGTTGTCCTTCGGGAAACGACGGAGATGGTCGGTCAGCCCCTTGATCCGCTCCGTCAGGAGCGCGATCTGGACTTCCGGGGATCCGGTGTCACCTTCCTTGGTGGCGAACCCGGTGATGATCTCCTGCTTCTCTTCCCGCGCGAGCGGCACTCGGTCCTCCGACACGAACTCTGTTACTTGGACCTTCTCTTCTATGACCGGCGGATGGTAGCAGGGCGCCTCCGGAACGGGCAAACGAGCGCACCCGTGCTCACCAGTGCCAGTGCGGAATCGCCTCGAGCCGCTCGATCCAGTCGGCGGGCAGGTGCCGCTGCGAAGATCGGATCGACGCAACCCACGCACCAAGCGGCAACTCGTCCTCGTCGTGGTCGAACGGCACGTCGCTGTTGCCCTCGCGGCGCGCATACGCTTCGAGGAGGGCGAACTCGTCGAGCTCGTACCACTGCCAGCCGGGCAGCGCCTCGAGGCGCGCTGCCTGGTCGAGGGGGAGGCGGTCGTGGAGCCTGAAGTACTTCACGTTCCGGACCCAGGTATTGAGCGAGACGCCGGCCTCCTCGGCATCGGGCCCGAACTCGGCCCGGCCAGTCCGCCGAACGAACGCCTCCACGAGGCTGAAGATCCGGTCGAAGCCGGCCTCCTGGGTCTCCGGAAGGTCTGCCGGGTCGAGCGCCACGTCCGCCCACGCCAGGATCGTGGACCCCGACGCGTCGAAGACGCCCCGCTCGAGGTTCGCAACGGGCCCGGGATCGAGCACGTAGACGGAGATCGACGTCGCGCCGAGCGCCGCGAGGTCCGCTCCGACATGGCGCTCCGTGATGACGACCTGCTCGTAGACATCGGAGGCGATCGGCAGGGCCGGATCCAGGCGGAGCCAGACGTAGCGCCTGTCGCTTGATCCCGCGACGGCCGGGCGGGGCGACGACAACACGCCGAGGACCGTGCCGCGCCGGACGTGACCGTCGAAGTCGGTCGTGATGCCCTCGCTGCGGTCACCCAGCCAGAAGACCGGAGGAAACGCGTCGGAGGCGGTCACCTTGCTCCGGATTCGAAGACGATCGTCGCCGGCGCGCCGGATGCCGGCGAGGGCGGGCCGTCGACAACGATCGCAGCGGACGCGTCAACGGCCACCATCACCGGATGGCGCTCACCGCGCATTTCGATGGTCGCGCGATACGAGGCCCCGACCGGCGGCGTGGCCATCGGCAGCGCCGGAACGAGGCGGGACTCGATGAGCCGTCCGCTGATCGCATAGGGCCTGCCCAGGAGCGTCGCGGCTTCGTCCAGGTCGCCGGCCGCGATCGCCGCGCGGATGTCCGAGCTTCGGACGGGCCGGCCGTCGATCAGGTACGGCGGGACGACGACGAGATCGAAGCCGTGGTGTGCGCCGAGGGCCGCGACTGTCTCCGGCGTCCCCCGCCTGTCATGGCCGAACGCCGCATCGGGCGTCATGAGCAGACCGGCGAGCCGCGTCCTGGACATGATCCTGTGAATGAACTCGTCGTACTCGGTGACCCGGAGCGCGGCGTCGAAGTGCTGGACGACGACCACCTCGACGCCCGCCTCCCCCAGCAGGTGGAGTCGTTCATCGGGATCGAGCAGGAGCGGCGGCGCCGCGCCGAGGATGACTTCGTCGGGATGGGCGTCGAACGTGATCACCGCCGACCGGGCGCCGCGGCGCTCGGCCTGGACGTCGAGATGGCGGAGGAGGTAGCGGTGGCCGAGGTGGATGCCGTCGAACACGCCGATGACCGCGAAGATCGGCCCGTCGCCGGCCCCCAGTCCCTCGACGCCGGCGACGGTGATCGGGCCCCGGTCAGGCACGGGCAGGTTCCGGGGCGGGCGCGTCGATGAGGACCTTGTCCGGGGCGAGCCGCCCGTCCCGGTAGCGGGCGATCGCGATCAGCCTCCCATCGGCGTCGCGGACGCGGACCGGGCCTTCGCCCAGCGGCTTGGCCGCGCGGACGAACTGGCCGCGGGCGATCGCCACGACGTCGGCGGGCCCAACGGAGACCTCGGGAAGCGCCTCGAGGCCGGCATCGACCGGCAGGACCAGCGACGCCAGGCGTTCCGGGCCGTCGGCGGCGGCCGCGCGGAGGTCGTCGACGGGCGTCGCCTGTTCGAGCGTGAACGGCCCGCTCGCCGTTCGCGACAGCGCCCCGAGATACGCGGCGCTGCCGGCTGCCTGACCGAGATCGCGGGCGAGCGCCCTGACGTACGTGCCGGCCGAGCACTCGACTTCGAAGATCCCGATGGGCCGTGACGCGTCCGCGTCATCCCACTGAATCAGCTCCAGCCGGTCGATCAGGACCGTCCGATCGGGCAGCTCAACGGGTTCCCCCGCGCGAGCCAATGCGTACGCGCGACGGCCGGCGACCTTGATCGCGCTGTACGCCGGCGGCCGCTGGCTGATCTCGCCGGTGAACGCCGGAAGCACCCGAGCGACCTCGTCGAGCGTCGGGGCTCGGCCCGACGATGGCGTCAGTTCGCCCTCGAGGTCGTCGGTCGTCGACGCTGCCCCGAAGCAGACCGTCGCCCGGTACGCCTTGCCGTCGCCAAGGTGGTACTCGACGACCTTTGTCGCCCGACCCAGGAACAGCGGCAGGACACCGCTGGCGAACGGGTCGAGCGTCCCGCCATGGCCGACGCGCTTCGTCGCTGCGAGCCGCCGAACGAGGGCGACGACGTCGTGGGAGGTCGGTCCTGCGGGCTTGGTCGCGACGAGGATTCCGTCCACGGGTCGTTCGACGCTCGTCAGCGAGCGATGGCCCCGACGAGCCGCTCTGCCTCCGCGAGGACGGGCCCGCGCGCCGCGGCGACCGGCAGGGCGATCGTCGCGCCGGCTGCCCGCGCGTGGCCGCCACCTCCGAACGTTCCGGTCAGGACCGTCGCGTCGACGCCGCCGGGCTTCGTCCGGACGCTCAGGCGCGTGCTCTCGCCGACCTCCTTGAACACGATCGCGACATCGGCCTCGTCGGCCTGGGCGAGCAGGTCGATGATCCCCTCGGAGTGGGGCGGGATCGCGCCGGTGGCGACCAGATCGGCGTCGAACAGCGAAGAGTGGATGATCCGACCGCCGGCCGCCACCTCCATCCGACCGAGGACCACGCCGAACAGCCTGAGCTGGGCCTCGGGCTTGGACCGGTACAAGCGGCGCGAGATGTCCGAAAGCGGCGCCCCTGCCTCGACCAGGGCAGCCGCGACCGCCAGCGTCCGCGGCGTGGCGTTCGGATGGGCGAACGTGGCCGTGTCCATGACGACGCCCGCCATCAGCTGCGACGCCAGCGCCCCGCCACCCTCGTCGAGCGGGACGCCGAGCCTGGCCGCCAGCAACACCGTCATCTCGCACGTCGCCGCCGCCACGGGATCGACCCAGTCGGCCGGGCCGGTCTCGTCGTTGGAGGCGTGATGGTCGACGACGACGCGCGGCAGCGTCGCGAACAGCTCCGGGTGGCGCGTCGCGACGGCTCCCACGCGATCGAGGCTGCCGCAATCGGAGATCACCAGCAGGTCGTAGTCGACGCGAGGCTCCGGGTCCGTCCGCGCGGTCGCGATGTCGGGGACGAAGTCGTACAGCGGCGGGACCGGGTCGGCGAACACGGGCGTCGCGGTCCCGCCGCAGGCGGCGACAAGCCGGCACACGGCGAGCGTCGCCCCGATCGTGTCGGCGTCGGGGTTCTCATGACCGACGGCGAGGACGCGTCGCGCCGACGCGATCCGAGCGACGACGGCGTCAGGGACGGCCGGCGTCCAGGGCGAGAGGTCGATCACCGATGCTGCTTCTTCGACGACGCCCGGTCACGCCCGCCGGTCGGGCGGCTCGGATGGCGGCGGCGCTTCGGCTTGGGGACCGGCGCCGATTCCGGGGCCGGCTCCTCCTCGGCGTCGCCCTCGTGATGGACTCTCGCGACAGGGGTCGGAAGCGATTCGCCGGGTGGAGCGAGGTCATCCGGTACGCGGCCCTCGTCGAGCTCGTTGAGCAGCTGGAGGACGCGTGTGCCGCGCTCGACGGAGTCGTCGAGCTCGAGGTGGAATTCCGGGATCCGCTTCAGCCGCAGCCGCTTGCCAAGCTCATGCCGGACGAACGGCATCGCGTGGCCCATCGCGGCCAGCGTCGCCTTGCGCTCGTCCGGCTGGCCGATCACGCTCACCGACATCCGGGCGTGCCGGAGGTCCGGCGCCGTCTCGACGTCGGTGATCGTGACGAATCCGATCCGCGGATCGTCGACGTCGCGTCGGAAGATGTCGCCGATCTCCTGGCGCAACAGCTCGTCGATCCGCTGGGTTCTCTGCGTCATCCGTCCCAACCCGTGCCGGTCACCGGCAACGACCTACGCGGTCGCGATCCGGCTGATGGTCTGCGTCGAGACGCACTCGATGATGTCGCCTTCCTCGAGATCGTTGAAGTTCGCGAGGCCGATCCCGCACTCGTAGTTCGCGGCGACCTCGCGGACGTCGTCGCGGAACCGGCGGAGTGATTCGATCCGGTCGGTCGCGATGACCTTGCCGGCGCGCCAGACTCGGGCGCCGCTCCGGATGATCCGGCCGTCGGTCACGAAGCAGCCGGCGATGACCGTGCTCTTGCCGACGCGGAAGATCTGGCGGACCTCGGCACGGCCCTCGACGACCTCCACGACCTCGGGCTCGAGGAGACCCTTGAGCGCCGCATCGATGTCGTCGGTGAGCTTGTAGATGATGTCGTAGAGGCGAACGTCGACGCCCTCGGCGTCGGCGGCTCGGCGAGCGGTCTCGGTGATCTTCGTGTTGAACCCCACGATGATCGCGTCTGACGCCGACGCCAACATGATGTCGTTGTCGGTGATGTCGCCGGCGCCCTCGTGGAGGACGTTCAGCCGGATCTCGTCCTGGTCGAGCTGCTCGAGCGCGTGGGTGATCGCGCCGAGCGAGCCTGACACGTCCGACTTGAGGATGATCCGCAGCTCCTTCGCCTGGCCGGCCTGGATCTGGCGGTAGAGGTCCTCGAGCGTCGCGCGGCCGCTGCCGTCGCCGCCCTTGGCGCTCGCCTCGGCCTTGCGTGTCTCGACCATCGTCCGGGCGGCCTTCTCGTCGGCGACGACGCGGAGGATGTCGCCGGCCTCGGGCACGCCGTTGAGCCCGAGCACGACGACCGCGCTCGAGGGGCCCGCTTTCGAGACCCGCTTGCCCTCGGCGTTCTCGAGGGCCCGGACCTTGCCGAACGTCTCGCCGACGACGATCACGTCGCCGACACGGAGCGTTCCGGTCTGGACGATGGCGGTCGCGACCGCGCCTCGGTTCTTGTCGAGCTGCGCCTCGACGATCGTCCCGACCGCGTCGCGCTTCGGGTTCGCCTTGAGCTCCTGCAGGTCGGCGACGAGCAGGATCATCTCGATGAGGTCGTCGAGCCCGACGCGGGTCCGCGCCGATACCGCGACCAGCGGCGTGTCGCCGCCGTATTCCTCGACGATGACGCCCGTCTCGGACAGCTCCGTCTTGACCCGCTCGGGGTTCGCGTCAGGCTTGTCGATCTTGTTGAGGGCGATGACGATCGGGACCTTGGCGGCTTTCGCGTGGCTGATCGCCTCGAGCGTCTGGGGCATGACGCCGTCATCGGCCGCGACCACGACGACCGCGATATCGGTCACCTTCGCGCCACGGGCGCGCATCGCCGTGAATGCCTCGTGGCCGGGCGTATCCAGGAACACGACGCGCTTGCCGTCGTGCTCGACCTCGCTCGCGCCGATGTGCTGGGTGATGCCGCCGCGCTCCCCGGCCGCGACCTCGGTCGTGCGGATCGCGTCGAGGAGGCTCGTCTTGCCGTGGTCGACGTGGCCCATGACTGTCACGATCGGCGCCCGCGGCTGCAGGAGCGCCGCGTCGTCCTCCTCGAAGAGGACCTCCTTCGTGGCGGCGGCGGGCGCGCCCTCCTCGTCGCCCTCGGGTCCGGTCCCGTTCGTCGGCGCCACTGCCTCTGCGACCTCGTAGCCGAGCTCGCTCGCGACGAGCGACGCGGTGTCGCGGTCGATCAGCTGGTTGATCGTGGCGAAGATGCCGCTCTTGATCAGCTCGCGGATGACGTCCGCGGGGTTTACGGCGAGAAGCTCCGCCAGCTCCTTGACCGTGATCGTCGCCGGCAGCTCGATCGCACCGCGCTCGCGCGGGTCGGCGACCTGGACGGGCGCCAGATTGCCGCCGTCGCGGCGCGGCGGCTTCCTGGGTCCCCGCCTCCCGCGGGTTCCGCTCCTACTCCTTGCCACGTTCTCCTCCTTCAGTCGTTGTCGTCATCAGCTCAGCCGCTCGGGACCTCATGGTCTCGCGCAGCTCCGCCGACACCGGCGCCTCCAGCGCCCGTCCCAGCGTTCCACGCTCCAGCGCGGCGCTCCAGCAGGCGGCGTCGCGGCAGAGGTACGCGCCTCTGCCCGCCAGCCGGCCGGTGTCGTCGATCTTCAATTCTCCGCCCGGCGTCCGGACGATCCGGATGAGCTCGCGCTTGTCCCGAGCCGTCCGGCAGGCAGTGCACGTGCGCGTCGGCGGTCGCCGTGTCGCGGTCGGTCCGCGGCCTACGACGCGCCCTCCGCGCCGTCATCGGCGACGGCCTTCTTCGCCCGGCTCTTCCTGGGTGCCGCGGCGGCAGCGGCCACGGGCTCCTTCTCGGGCTCAGCCGGTGTCGCGGCGGGCGTGCCGTCGGGCTCGGCCTTCGCCGCCTTGGCGGTCTTCGTTCGGGGCTTGGCCGCCGGCTTCTTCGCGGGCTTCTCGACGTCCGCGGCGGCCGGGGAAGCTTGCGTGCCATTCGTCTCGGGCGCGACCGGCTGCGCCTCCGTCGTCTCCTGAGTGGCCTCGTTCTTCGCCGCTTCGGCGGCCGCCCGGGCCTCGGCGACCGAGACGTCGCTCCGAATGTCGATCCGCCAGCCGGTCAGGCGCGCGGCGAGACGCGCGTTCTGACCCTCGCGACCGATCGCCAGCGACAGCATCCGCTCGGGCACGGTCACGTTCGCGATCCGGTGCTCCTCGTCGATGTCGACGCTGATGACCTGGGCCGGGCTCAACGCGTTGGCGACGAAGACACCAGGGTCGTCGTTCCACGGGATGACGTCGATCTTCTCGCCGCCGAGCTCCGCGACGACGGCCTGGACCCGGGCGCCGCGCTGGCCGACCGTCGCCCCGACGGGGTCGAGGCCCTCCTGGCGCGACGCGACGGCGACCTTCGAGCGCGACCCGGCCTCGCGGGCGATCGCCTTGATCTCGACCGTCCCGCTGTGGATCTCCGGGACCTCGAGCTCGAACAGCCGCTTGAGGAACCCCTTGTGAGTCCGGCTGACGAGGATCTGCGGCCCGCGCGTCGAGCGCCGGACCTCGAGCACGAACGCCTTGACGTTCTGGCCGATGCGGTAGTGCTCGACGGCCGACTGCTCCGAGGTCGCGAGGATCGCCTCGACGTTGGTGCCGACGTCGAGGATGATCGCCCGCGGCTCGACGCGGTTGACGGTGCCGGTGATCATCTCGCCCTCGCGGCTCGCGAACTGGTCAAAGACGCGATCGCGCTCGACCTCGCGGATCCGCTGGAGGACGATCTGCTTCGCGGTCTGGGCGCCGATCCGGCCGAAGACATCGTCCTTGAGCTCCTCGGTCTCGACCAGCTCCCCCACCTCAGCGTCGGGCTTGAGGGAACGAGCCTCCTCGAGCGTGAACTCGACGAGCGGGTCCTCGACCTCGGCGACCGCGTACCGCGCCCGGTAGACCCGGATCTTGCCCGTCTCCTCGTCGATCTTGACGTGGATGTCCTCGTCGCCGGCGACCCGGCGGTACGCCGACTGGATGCCGTCCTCGACGGCATGGATCAGCAGCTCGCGCGGGACCTGCTTCTCGGCATTGAGCTGAAGGAGGGCACCGACGAAGTCTCGACTCATCACGCCTCCTCGTCCGTCGCTGGGTTCAGTTGGTATCCGGTTCGGGGCCGACAAAAAGAAACGTGGGGGTCACCCACGTCACGGAGCGGCCGTTCAGTTCGCTCGCAACTATACACCCGGGAGCGTGGACGGGCCACTTCCCCCGATCGCGGAAGGCCGGCGAGGCCGGTGTCAGGAGCCCGACACCGGAACGGTCGCCGCCGGGAAACGACGCTCGACATAGTCCTCGAGGATGCGCTCGAACTCCTCGACGAGGCCCTCCCCGCGAAGCGTCCGGTCCAGCCTGCCGTCGATGAACACCGGCGCCACCGGCTCCTCGAACGTGCCCGGCAGCGAGATCCCGATGTCGGCGTGCTTCGATTCGCCCGGGCCGTTCACGACGCAGCCCATGACGGCGACCCGCATATCCTCGACGCCGGGCCGCGTCTCGCGCCACTCCGGCATGCGCTCCTTGAGGTACGTCTGGATCTGCTGGGCCATCTCCTGGAAGAATGTCGACGTCGTCCGGCCGCAGCCCGGGCAGGCGCTGACCTGGGGCAGGAACGACCGGAGGCCCAGCGACTGGAGGACCTGCTGGGCGATCTCGACTTCTCGCTCGCGCGGTGCGCCGGGTTCCGGCGTGAGCGAGACGCGGATGGTGTCGCCGATACCCTCGTTGAGCAGGATCGCGAGGCCAGCCGTGGACGCAACGATCCCCTTGTCGCCGAGCCCGGCCTCCGTCAGCCCAAGGTGAAGTGGGTAGTCGGAACGCGCGGCGAGCAGCCGGTAGACGTCGACGAGGTCCCGGACCTGCGAGACCTTGGCGCTGATGATGATTCGGTCATGAGGCAGACCGGTCTCCTCGGCGAGCTCAGCGGAGCGTATCGCCGACTCGATCATCGCCTCGATCATCACGTCACGGCTGTCGCGTGGCTCGGCCGACGCCGCGTTGGCGTTCATCAGCTCCGTCAGGAGCTGCTGGTCGAGCGAGCCCCAGTTGACGCCGATCCGGACCGGCTTCCCGTTGTCGATCGCGACCTTCACGATCGTCGCGAAGTGCTCGTCGTGTCGCTTCGCCCCGACGTTGCCGGGGTTGATCCGGTACTTCGCGAGCGCCGCGGCCATCTCGGGGTAGTCGACCAGGAGCTTGTGGCCGTTGTAGTGGAAGTCGCCGATGACCGGCACGTCGAC
>JBJMMH010000111.1:0-3838 GCA_045804885.1 Chloroflexota bacterium
AGGCATCGCCCTCGTAGCGCTCGACGAGATAGATCGCGAGGTCACGGACCCGCTTGGCCATGTTGTTGGGGAAGCGGTGGAGCGCCGGCGGGGTCCGGAATGCTCGATCGAGCTCTTCGGCGTCCATCGTCGCGAGCCGCCGGGCGTCGAGCCCACCGATCCGCCGGCTGAGCTCGAGGGGTCCGGAGAACGCCTTCTGGAGCGGCACCTGCTGGTCGAGCTCGAACCCGATGAGCAGAGCGAGCGGCTCCTCGACGAGCAGGCGGTCGGCCTCGTCGTCGCCGGTGAACGGGAGCTTCTCGACGTGGGGCACGGCCCGGATCATAGCGCTGGAGGCGCAGTCGCCGGCCGTACGATGCCATCCATGGCCGACGTCACCGTGATCCGCGCGTCGCAGCTCGTCGACGTCGACGCCGGGGAGGTGCTCCCGGAGCGCCCGATCCTGGTCCGCGATGGGCGGATCGAGGCCGTGGTGTCCGCGGACGAGCCGATGCCGGATGGCGCCCGCATGATCGATCTCGACGGCCTCACGATCCTGCCCGGCCTGATCGACTGCCACAGCCACCTCATCGGCGACCTCGAATTCGCCGGTGTTCCGGCGACGACGACGAGTGCGGCCGAGGAGGCGATGACGGGCGTCCGGAACGCGACGGCGACGCTCGAGGCCGGCTTCACCACCGTCCGCGACGTCGGCACGTACCGAGCTTTCGTCGACGTCGCCCTCCGCGACGCGATCGAGGCCGGCTGGCTCCTGGGCCCGCGGATGCAGTGCGCCGGGGCGTACATCACGTCGCCCGGCGGCGGCGGCGACATCACCGGCCTTGCCCTCGACGTGACGCTGCCGACGGACCTCCGGTTCGGCGTCGTCCGGTCGCCTGGCGAGGCGCGCCAGAAAGTCCGCGAGCTCGTTGCCGGCGGCGCCGACCTGGTGAAGCTGATCGTGACCGGTGCCGTCCTGACCCGCGGCACGCATCCCGACGTCGTCGAGCTCGACGAAGCAACCGTGCGCGCGGCCGTCGAGGAGGCGCACGCCCACGGCGTCTTCGTCGCCGCCCACGCCCACGGAGCCGAGGGCATCAAGGTGGCGATCCGATCAGGCGTGCGCTCGATCGAGCACGGTTCCCTGATCGACGACGAGGGTATCGCCATGCTCGCCGAGACCGGAACGTACTGGGTCGCGGATCTGTATGACGGCGACTGGATCGAGGAGACCGGGACGCGGGATGGCTGGCCTGCGGAGACGATCGAGAAGAACCGCCAGACGACCGATGCCCAGCGGGAGGGCTTCCGGAAGGCTGTCGGGGCCGGCGTTCGGCTCGCCTACGGGACCGACAGCGGGGTGTACCCGCACGGGCTCAACGCCCGGCAGCTGCCCTACCTCGTGCGGTACGGGATGACGTCCGCCGAGGCGATCCGCTCGGCCACGGTGGTCGCGGCGGAGCTGATGGGCTGGGGCGACCGCGTCGGGCGGATCGCGCCGGGCTTCGCCGCCGATCTCGTCGCCGTCAGCGGGGATCCGCTCGCGGACGTCGGCGTGCTCTCGGACGTCCCGATCGTGATCAAGAGCGGCATCGTCGTGAAGGACGCGCGAGGCGCCTGATCGACGAGACTGCAGGCGGTCGGGTTCAGGCGCGACCGCCAGTCTGTGCCGAGCGGGTCGCGGCTGGGGCGTCGACGCGACTCGCCAGCGCCGTGCCCAGGCTGATCATCCCCCGCCCGACCCTCGCGAGGCCGCGGGCCGCGGGCCACGGGGCCGGCACGGCGTGGCGCCTGGGCGCTGAGGAACTTCTCCGTCCGGAGGGACTCGATCTCCTGGTCGAGCTCCTGCTGATGGATCCTGGCTCCGTCGAAGACTGCGTTCATCGTTCGTGCTCCTTGGCTCCTGGCTACTCGAGGACGATGCGGACGCCGTTGCCGTCGCCGTCGTCGTCGACGGCGAGGATCGGCCCCGTCAGGCCCTCGTCCAGGGCCTGTCGAATGCGGTTGACGTAGTCGGCCGAGAGGCCGGGGATGCGATCGAGGCCGACGTCGCCGAGCGACAGCGGCACACGGAGGTTGACGACGCGGCGGCCGGCCTCGGACACCTCCAGCCGAAGCGCCCTGGGGCGCCCGGTCGACCCGCGGGCGGCCGCCGCCGCCGCGGTTGCATCCCGCTCGTCGTCGGCGTCGGACCCCTCGGCGGACTCGCCGAGGGCCTCGAGCGCCTCGATCACGGGGGCAGCCTCCTCCGGCGTCAGATGCCCGTCGGCCACCAGCCGGAGGACGTCTTCGAGGGCGTCACTCATGGCTCGGGTCGTCGAGCCTGGCGAGGCGGCTCGTCGCCTCGTCCACGTCGATCTCGCCGCGCTCGAGCGCGCGCAGGATCTCGAGTCCGTCGGCGTCCTCCGGCGCCGCGCCGATGTCGCCCAGAGCGGCGTCTGCGGGATGCGCGGGCGGCGCCGGCGGGGCAGGCATGACAGGCGGCTCGGGCAGCGTCGGCGGCTGCGGCGAGCGGGGTGCGGAGTCCTCCAACAAGTCGGGCCCGACGACCCGGAGATCGCCCGATACCGAGCGGAATTGCAGGACGGCCGAGCCATTGCCTACGACGAGCGACCGACGTTCGCGGCGGCCCTCGGATGTGTGCGGCAGCGCGCTGCTGAGATCGCCGGTCACTGTCTGCGCAGCGATGCGGATACCGCTGCCGGCGGTCACGATGACGTCGCCGCTGACGGTGCCAATCAGGTGCGGCCCTTCACCGAGCTCGCTGGTGAGCCGGAGGTCGCCGCTCGTGGAGGTAAAGGCGAGCCGGTCGACGCGGCCGCCCTCGACGAGAACGTCGCCTGAGACGGTCTTCACGCCAAGGCGGGTCGAGCGGTCGAGGCGGATCGATGTGTCTCCGGACACCGTCTCGACCTGAACCTCGCCGGAGACGCCGACCAGCATCAGATCGCCGCTCGCGGTCCGCGCGTGGAACTGCCCGCGGAGGCCGTGGACGATGCCCTCCCCGCTCGCCGTATGAAGCGCCGTCACAGCCTTGGCCGGAACGTCGATCGCCAGCCGGACGCCCCTGGACCGATTGCCGAGCATCGCCGTCAGGCCCGACCGGTCGAGCTGGCGGATCGTGATCGCGCCGGGCACCTGGTTGACCTCGAGATCGCCGGGCAACTGACCGCCGGCCGCGTTGCGGACGCGGGCCGTGTCGCCGTCGACCGCGTGGATCTCGACATCCCAGTCCGATAGGCGGATCGTCACAGAGCCCGTGTCGCCGATCTGGTGCTCGATGGCCGGCGAGGTGTCGGTCGCGTTCATCGCTGTCTCCCAATCGCCCGGATGGCCAATGCGGCCTCCTCGGCGCCGATCTCGTGTCGCGCGAGCCGCTCCAGGATCTCCTGGCGTGTCGCGACCCGCGCCTTGCCGTCGTCCTGGGCCGCGCCGCCAGCGGCGTCCTCGACCGTGTCGTCCTCGCCACGAGGCCCGAAACCCAGCGACCGGACGAGCTGCTCCACGCGGGAGCGGACGGTCGGGTAAGAGATCCCGAGCTCCCGCTCCATGTCGCGGAGGTTGCCCCGCGATCTCAGGAAGCTCTCGAGCAACGCCAGCTGCTCCCGCGACAGCCGTCCAAAACGGCCGACGCTGAAGTCGCCCTCGAGCGTGGTCCCGCAGCTCCCGCAATGGAGTCGGGTGACCGCCAGCTCGCTCGAACAGACGGGACAGGTGGAGATGACGTCGTGCGGCACGGGTTTCCTCGTGTAGTGAGTGACGCGCACAATATCGCCCTGTTGTTTCTATTTGTCAAGTTGGATTTGCATTTTGTAACGCTGCAGCGGCGCATTCAGCAGTGTGCCGCGCCGGGCGGCTT
>JBJMMH010000112.1:0-2648 GCA_045804885.1 Chloroflexota bacterium
CCTCGCCCGCGGGCGACGCGGCGCGGTCGTCGCCCCGCACCACCTCGCGACGGAGGCCGGCCTCGGCATCCTCCGTGCCGGCGGGTCGGCGGTCGACGCCGCGATCGCCACGAACGCCGTCCTCGCGGTCGTCGTCCCGGAGAGCTGCGGGATCGGCGGCGACGCGTTCTGGCTGGTCTGGGAACCGAGCGCTCGGCGGCTCCACGCGTTGAACGGCTCCGGGCGGGCACCGGCGTCCGCCGATCCGGGCGCGATCAGAGACCTTGGGCTGGAGACGCTGCCACTCCGCGGGCCGCTCGCGATCACGGTCCCGGGCGCGGTGCGGTCGTGGGACGACGCCCACGCTCGCTTCGGGCGGCTGTCGCGGGCGGAGGTCCTGGCACCCGCGATCGAGCTTGCGCGGGACGGATTCCCGGCGTGGTCGGGCTTCATCTCGTCCGTCGAGACGACGCTCAAGGCGATCGAGCCGGTTCTCGGCACCGCCTCCGCGTTCGAGCGCGTCTTCCGGCCGCACGGGCGGCGCTGGCGGCCCGGGGAGATCGTCCGGATGCCGGCTCTCGCCGCGACGCTCGAGCGCCTCGCCTCGGTCGGGTTCGACGACTTCTACGAGGGCGACGTCGCCGAGCGGCAGGCGCGCGGCCTCGCGGCGGCAGGCTGCGGGATCACGGCGGCCGACCTCCGGACCCACGCGTCGACCTGGACGGAGCCGATCGCGACCGACTACCGGGGCGTCCGGGTGACGACCCACCGCCCCAACTCGTCGGGGATCGTCGCTCTCGAGCTGCTCAACGTCCTCGAGAATTTCGAGGCGCCGCCGCCGGAGGCGTTCGGCCCGAACGGCGTCACTGATCCGCGCTGGGTCCATCTCGGCGTCGAGGCCTCCAAGCTCGTCATGGCCGACCGCGACGCGCATCTGACGGACCCCGACTTCGAGGACGTCCCGGTCGATCGTCTGCTCTCGAAGGATCACGCCGCGGACCACGCCCGGCGCATCGAGCTGTCACATGCCGCGGCCGCACCCGCCGCGACGGTGCCGAAGGGCGGCGGGACGATCTATCTCGCGACGGTCGACGGCGACGGCAACGCGGTGAGCCTGATCGAGTCGAACTACATGGGGTTCGGGTCGGGCGTGGTCGACCCCGAGACCGGGATCCACTACCAGAACCGGGGCTCGTTCTTCAGCCTCGACCCGTCGCACGCCAACGTGCTCGCGCCCGGGAAGCGGACGCTCCACACCCTGCTGCCGGCGATGCTGTTCCGGCCGGGCGATTCGGGGCCGTGGGTCGTGACCGGCGCGATGGGTGGCGACGCCCAGCCCCAGGTCAATGCCCAGGTCGTGTCGGCGCTCGTCGACGGTGGGGTCGACGTGGCGTCGGCCGTCGCCGCCCCGCGCTGGTTCGTCGAGCCCGAGGAGCACTTCGCGCCACCGATCGAGGTCCGTGCCGAGCCGCGCTTCGCGCCGGGCGTCCTCGAGCAGCTGGAGTCGCTCGGGCATCCCGTGACGTTGACCGCGCCGTTCGACGGGCGGCTTGGTCACGCCCACGCGATCGAGCTGGTCGGCGGCGGCCCGGCAGCGGGCGGCTCGCTGGCAGCAGCGACGGATCCTCGGAGCGCGGGATTGCCGGCCGTCTGGTAACGACACGCCGAGAGAGATTGGCGTGAACTCGCCAGATCGGGACGGGTCTTCACCTCGTGGACATGACACGAAACTGCGAGCCGAGCACAACGCATTTCGGCCCAGCGGACCGCGCGCGTTGGTTGACTTGGCAAGCCACCAATCTCGTGCCGAAGGCAGACCGATGCTCGCGACACAGCCCTCGCTCAGGCTCAACAACGGCGTCGATCTGCCGGCCCTCGGGTTCGGGGTGTTCCAGACCCCAGCAGATGCCACCCAAGCTGCCGTCGAGGACGCCCTTCGACTCGGCTATCGGATGATCGATACCGCCGCCTCCTACCTGAACGAGCGCGAGGTGGGCGCCGCCATCGCCGCGAGCGGGATCGCTCGCTCGGAGCTCTTCGTCCAGACGAAAGCGTGGGTGAGCGACTACAGCCACGACCGCCTCCTGCACGCCTTCGATGTCAGTACGCGGAAGCTCGGGCTCGACATCGTCGATCTCTACTTCCTGCATCAACCGCTTCCCCAGCACTTCGACTCGACGGTCGCGGCGTATCGAGCGGCGGAGCGCCTCCTGGCTGAAGGCCGAGCGCGGGCGATTGGCGTGTCGAACTTCAGTGAGGCGCACCTAGAGAGGTTCTTGCCGCGGGTCGACGTCGTCCCAGCCGTCAATCAGGTCGAGGTGCACCCGTACTACAACCAACGCCCGCTCCGAGCGGCTCACGACCGGTTGGGCATCGTCACGCAAGCCTGGTCGCCGCTAGGTGGCGTCTACGTCTACCGAGCGGCCGACCCCGAGGCACGTCGGAACGCGCTCGATGAGCCGACGATCGCGGAGATCGCCGAGCGGTACGACAAGACCGCGGCGCAGGTCATCCTCCGCTGGCACCTCGACAGCGGGCGCTCTGCGGTTCCGAAGTCGGTGCGGCCCGAGCGGATCGCCGAGAACTTCGACGTGTTCGACTTCGAGCTCAGCCAGGCCGAGCTCGCGGCGATCGACGCGCTCGACACCGGCGTTCGTGGCGGCCCCGAG
>JBJMMH010000113.1:0-18093 GCA_045804885.1 Chloroflexota bacterium
GCCGGGTTCGCCGACGTCCCGGCCCAGCTCGTCGTCACGGCATATCAGAGCGCGAACGGCCTCGTGAACCTCGTCACGCCGACGTCGGCCGTCGTCATGGGCGGCCTCGCGATCGCTCGCGTCGGCTACGGGACGTGGCTGAAGTTCGTCTGGCCCGTGCTGCTGCTGCTCGCCGTCCTGACGGTCATCGTGCTGACCGGCGGGATGCTGCTCGCGCCCGCGACCTAGCGTCGGGGCCGAGCGCGCGTCCCAGGGTCAGGCGGCGGCCTCGTCGCCAGGCTCCCCGATCTCGATCGGATTGCTCTCGGGGTCCCGGCTCCACTCGAACCAACCGCCGTCGTAGACCGAGATGCGCGGCCAGTCCTGAAGCCAGGCGTAGAACCACGTCTCGCTCGCCCGCCAGCCGGTGCCGCAGTAGAACGACACCTTCTTGTCCGACGTGATCCCGGCCTCGGCCCAGTTCGCGGCGATCTCGGGATACGGCCGCATCGTGTTGTCGACCGTCCGGTAGTGCTGCATGTGGTAGGCGTCGGTGCCGCAGTTGCCCCAGATGTCGCCCGCGATCCGACCGGCCGGCCCGATGTAGTTGTAGCCGCTGACGGCGCCGATGTGCTCGCGCCAGGTCCGGACGCTGACGAGCGCAGCGCCGTCGACGTCGACGAGGATCTCCTTCGCCTCGTCGATGTCGACGATCAGCTCCGGCCGCTGGGGGATCGAGACGCCGAACGTCGCGATCGGCTCCAGCTCGCGGGGTGTGGTCTCGAGCCGACCGCCCTCACGAACCCAGCGGTCGTACCCGCCGTCGAGCAATCGGACGTCGTCGACGCCGGCGTACCGCAGGATGAGCGCGGCGCGCGTCGCCGCGATCTGCCCGGCGCGGCGACCCGGCCACTTCTCGTTGGCACCGCCCTCGGTGTCGCGGCCGTAGAGGACGACCGTCGTGTCGTGGCTGATCCCCAGCCTTGTGAGCGCGCCTTCCAACTCCTCGGGAGTCCGCCGGTTCCAGTCCACGGGGTTCTCGAGCCAGTTGGTGTCGAGGTATCGCGCTTCCGGCAGATGACCCTCCGCGTACTCCTCTGGAACGCCGAAGTTGACGTGGAACAACAGGACGCGCCCATCCGGCGCGGCCTCGGGCCGGCCGCCGGAGAGCACCTCCCGGACCCACGCTGGATGAACGAGCCGGCGATAGCCGGGAAGCGATTCGACGGGAAGATCCTCGTCCGCCGCCCATGCCGCCCAGCCCGGCCTCAGCCGCGCGATCGTCACGCCGCTCGCCGCGAGACGGTCGGCGATGAGGTTGGCGTCGTGGTCGTCGTCGGCATACACGACGACCGCCGTCGCCGCTCTGAGGTCGTGCCGATCGACGATCTCGGCGAGGTCCTTGTCGTCGAGATATTCGAGCCACGACGCGGGAAGCGCCACGGCACCGGGGATGTGGCCGCCGCGCGACTCGCCGCCCAGCCGCCAGCCGTTGAACGCGGCCAGCGGGCGGGCGTCGACGATGCGGAGTCCGGGCTCGCTCAGTCGAGCGGCGAGCTCAGCGGGTTTGATCGTGGTCTCGGTCATGACGGTTGCTCCTCGTGACGGTGTCTGGAATGGGCGGAACAGACAGAACCCCCTGCCGGCAGGGGGATGAGGAGTCGCGTCGCGCTTTCGGTGTCGGTTCGCGCCGCTACGTCGCCCGCCCTGCCCGGCAGAGGGAGCTACACGAACAGCGGCGTCCGATCCGGCGCGTCATCACGATCGCGGGAGTCTGCCAGAGACGGCTCGCCGGACGCAATGGTCCAGTCCGATGGGGAAGTTCCCGCGACGAACGGCACGCCGCGTTCGCCTCGATCCTCCGTACCCGGTGCTAAGGTCTTGGCGTGGCCCCCACGTTCCGCCTCGAAGGCGTATTCGGCGTGCTGCCGACCGCGTTCCGCGATGACGGCGCGCTCGACCTCCCGGGCTGCGCGGCGCTCGCCCGTGCCAATGTGGCCGCCGGCGTCGCGGGCCTCACGTCGCTCGGGGTCATGGGCGAGGCGGCCGAGCTGAGCGAGGCGGAGCGGGCCGAGGTGCTCGAGACGGTCGTGGCGGCCGCGGCAGGGACTCCCGTGATCGTCGGCGTCACGGGTCCGTCGGCTGAGGTCGTGTCGGAACGAGCGCGCGCCGCAGCCGATGCGGGCGTGGCCGGCTTGATGGTGAGCCCAACGACGACGCTCGCGCTCGCCGACGCGGTCGCCGCCGCGGCGGCGGCGCGGCTGGCCATCGTCGTTCAGGATTACCCGGCGGGTTCCGGCGTGCGGCTGTCGGTCGACGAGATCGGCGCCGTGACCGAAGGCGAGCGGCTCGTGGCGGGCCTGAAGGCCGAGGCGCCGCCTACGAGCGGCACGATCGAGGAGGTCCGGCGGCGCTACCCCCACCTCGGCGTGGTCGGCGGGCTCGGCGGGACGTTCCTGATCGACGAGCTTCGTGCCGGTGCGACCGGTGTCATGACGGGGCTCGCGGTCCCGGAGCGGCTCGTGTCGATCGTCACGAGCTTCACCTCGGATCCGGGTCGGGCCGAGCGGGACTGGACGGCGCTGCTGCCGCTCATCCGCCTCGAGGCGTTCCCGCCGTTCAACCTCGCCGCCCGAAAGGAGATCTGGCGACTCCGGGGCGTGATCGAGTCGCCGCGATGTCGGCTCAAGGGGGCACGCCTCGATGACCGCGCCCGTGACGACGTGCGGCGGGCGTTCGAGGCCGCAACCCTCGGGACCGGCGCCTTGGCCTGAACGGCCCTGTCGACGGCGTCAGGCGTGGGCGAGTGCCTCGTCGATCGGCTCCGGTGAGATCGTCCCCCGGGCGTACCGGAAGCCCCCGAGATGCAGGTGGTTCGGGTCCATCGCCTCCCACTCCGCGGCGAGCCAGCCGGCGAAGTCGCGATCGACGTTCGCAGGCAACGCGATCAGGATGTCGCGCATTGGCGCGAGCAGGAGTCGCTCGCCGTCGCCGAGGATAGGCCGCAAGCTGTCGGGCACGAGCAGCAGCGATGCCGCGATGCCGCGGCTGGTCTGGACGACCGAGACCGGGACGTCCGCGATGTGATCGTGAAGGACGTCCGCCGGCCCGCAACGACTTGCCTCGGCCCGAAGGTTCCCGAGCGCCGCGGCCGCGAGCGACGCAGGATCCACCCGCCAGCGTTCGAGGAGCATCGTCGTCACGAAGGTGATCGCCGGCCCGATATCGATGCCGAAACCGACGAGGATTCCAGGCGGGACCATCGCCCGGACCAGCTCCAGCTCGGGCGTCGGCAGCGGCCGGACGCGGGGCAGCATCGGCATCACCTCGCGACGAGCCTTCTTCCACGACATCTCCGGGTCGAACCCCTCGAGCGCCGCGAGGACTGTCTCGAGATCCGCCGTGACGACGCTGGGATTCGGCGCGGGTCGCTCGTGGACCTCGACCCGGCGCCCGTCTGCCAGCCGGCGGACCACTCGTCGCCCGATCGGCCGGACCGGCGGACCCTTGCGCTTCGACATGGTCGGAAGCCTACGGACGCGCCCTCACCACCCGATCATCGGACGATCATCTCCGGATCTCCGGCCGGTTACGCCACGCTCACCGAGCAATCAGCGGGAACGAACCTCGGCGATGCGCCGCTCGAGGAACGCCTGCTCCGCGGCGTTCGCGGTCAGCTCCCGCGCCCGGGCGTAGGCCGCACCGGCCTCGTCGAGGCGCCCGAGGCGTCGCAACAGGTCGGCCCGCGCAGCGTGGAGGTAGGGATACTCCTCGAGCTGGCCCGTCGCGGCGACGCCGTCGACGATCCGCAGGCCCCGTTCCGGCCCGCTCGCCATGGCGACTGCGACGGCGCGGTTGAGCTCGACGACCGGCGACGGCGCGATCCGGCCCAAGGCCAGGTACAGCGCCGCGATCTGCTCCCAGTCGGTCTCGTCCGGCGTCGCCGCGTCATCGTGGAGTGCCGCGATCGCCGCCTGGAGCTGGTTAGGGCCGACACGACGCATTCGCAGCGCGCGGTCCAGCAGTTCGCGTCCCTCGTCGATCCGGGCGCGATCCCAGGCCGCCCGATCCTGGTCCTCGAGCAGGACCAGCTCGCCGGCGGGTCCGGTCCGCGCCTCTCGCCGGGCGTCGTGGAGGAGCATCAGGGCGAGTAGTCCAAGGACCTCGGGCTCGTCCGGCATTAGGAACACGAGAACACGCGTGAGCCGGATCGCCTCGGATGAGAGCTCGCGGCGCACCAGCCGCTCGCCCGCCGTCGCGTCGTAGCCCTCGTTGAAGATGAGGTAGAGGACCCGGAGCACGCCGTCGAGCCGCTCCGGCAGCGCGTGGTCCGGCGGCACCCGGTACGGGATTCCCGCGTCGCGGATCTTGCGCTTCGCCCGGACGAGCCGCTGGGCGAGCGTCGCCTCGGGAACGAGGAACGCCCGGGCGATCTCCGGGGTCGACAGCCCGCCGAGCGTACGCAGCGTCAGCGCGACGCGCGCGTCCATCGCCAGCGCGGGGTGGCAGCAGGTGAAGATCAGCCGCAGCCGGTCGTCGGCGATCGGGCTCATGCCGGCCTCCCCTTCGATGGACCTGTCCGGGTCGACCGCCTCGAGCTCCGCCTGGATCGCGGCGTCCCGCTTGAGCAGCTCCTCCTTCTCGGCGAGCCGCCGCCGGCGACGCAGCCGGTCGATCGCCCGGTTCCGGGCCGTGGTCGTGATCCACGCCCCAGGGTTGTCCGGGACGCCGCGGGCCGGCCAGACCTCGAGCGCGGTCACGAACGCCTCCTGGACGGCCTCCTCGGCGAGGTCGAAATCGCCGAGGACGCGGATCAGCGTGGCGACCGCCCGTCCCTGCTCGTCGCGGAAGAGACGATCGACGACGGCGTGCGGGTCGGCCCGCTGCACCAGGCTCCGGGATGCTCGGATCAGGTGCCCGTCAGGCCGGACTCAGCGCTGCGACCCTGCCGAGGCCCCGCCCGCGCCGGCCGCCGACATCTCGTCCGCGAAGTCGAAGATCGGGCGGACCTCGATCGCGCCGTGGGTCGCGGCTGGGATCCGCGCGGCAACCTCGATCGCCTCGTCGAGGTCCCGCGCGTTGACGAGGTAGAAGCCGCCGAGGGCCTCCTTCGTCTCGGCGAACGGCCCGTCGGTCGTGACGGCCTGGCCATCCTTCACCCGGACCGTCGTCGCGCTCGTCGTCGGATGAAGGGCCTCGCCCGCTTCGAACAGGCCGCGCGCCTTGATGTCCTCCGTGAAGGCGTTGTACGCCTCCAGCTCGGCGCCCATCTCCTCGGCCGGGACGTCGAGCTGCTCCGGGGTGTAGATCAGCAGCAGGTATCGCATGCGTGCCTCCTCTGGCCTTCGGGCCGCAGCCGCGGCCTCCTGCCCTAGCGACGAACGAGAAGCTCACCGATCGACACCGTCAGACGGACCTGGCGGTGGGTTGGCTGAAGTTCCGCCCGGCGCTCCCCGCCAGCGCCGGCTCGGGCGTTTCCATCGTCGCCGCCTCCTCGCGCGACGCCATCTCGTTGCCGATCGCCGTGACCAGCCCCTCGATCCCGTGCGACATCATCCCGTCGAGGTCCGGGAGCATCGCCTCGAAGATCGCCCGATGCTTGGCCGGCTTCGGCCGGCCGAAGCGGAGCTCCAGTCGGGTGATCCCGGCCTCGCTCTCGTCGAACAGGTACGTGCTGACGAGCGGCGGCACGCCCGGGGCAGGTAGCTGCGAGCGGTACGTGACGTACTCGTACGGTCGCCAGTCGAGAACCTGCTCGACGACGGCGTCGGCGCCGTGGATGCAGTGGTTGACCGTCCCGACGCCCCGCCGCCCGACGGTCGCCTGCTGCTCGTCGACGCCGACGACGCCGTGCTGCCACTGCGGCCGCAGCGCCGGCGAGGTCACGAACTCCCAGACGACCGACGCCGGCGCCCGGAACGACGCCTCGTACGTCCGTCCGCTGTCACGAGGATCGACGACAAGGCGCGCCCGGTCGATCTCCTCCTGCCAGGCCGCCTCGAGATCGCGGATCCAGCCGACGATCTCGCCGACGCCCTCGAAGTCCTCCCGGTGCTCGATGAGGCCGGCTGCGGCGGGGTCGTCGAGGCCCATCGCCGCGAGCGCGGCATCGGTGTAGAGCACATAGGCCCGCGGCCCGCCGCCGTCGATGACGTGGTTCTTCAGCAGTCGGTGGACGACGATCACGGAGCTGCCGACGAGCTCCTCCCGGCCGGCAATTCGCTGGCGGACGATCGGTCCGTGATGCACGACCAGCTTCAGGTCGAGGCTGGGGACGAGCATGCACGAGTTGCAGTCGCAGCTCGACGCCTGGCCGATGTCCCGCAGACGCCGCCGGAACGTGAAGTAGCAGCGCTCGACCGCGTCCTGTGTCGCCGGGCCGTCGAGCGTTTCCGCGAGCCGGAACGCGAATGCGGCGTCGCCCTCGAGCTTCGCCAGCCGGAACGTCGGCCGGAGCGATCCGACGACGGTGCCGACGAGGTCGGCGAGGACGTCCTGGGCGTGGTCGAGCTCGGCCCCCGCGAGGAAGCTCGTGTAGCCCGAGATATCCGCGATCAGCAGACAGGCCGGCTCAGGATTGCCCAGCACGCGATGCATCCTCCTCGTCATCCATGATCGGTCCAACCGGGCTCGGTGTCGACCGCCCCGACGAGCGTTCGTCGAGCGACGTGCCGCGGATCAGCGAGTCACGGGCGCGATGACCAGCTCGACCTCGTCGCCGACGTCCGCCTTCGCCGCTGCCAGCGCGGCCTTGCTGACCCCGACCGCGAAACCGCCCCCGGCGACGAGCATCGTGCTGCCCCCGAAGGGTGAGCCGTTCAATGAACCCTCTACCCGGTACTGGCGGCGACCGCCGAGCGGCCCGACGACGTCGGCCGGGACGTCGACGACGGCCAACCCGCCCGGCTTGGTCTCGTCCCAGCGCCGAACGCGACCGCGGAACGACACCGCATCGGCCATTCCCGTGACCTCCCGAGATTGCGTTCTGCGGCTAGCATCGCATCATGCCCAGCCGCAAGGAAATCCTCGAGATCGACGGCCGCGAGGTCACGATCACGAACCCCGACAAGGTCTACTTCCCCGACACGGGCTACACGAAGATGGACCTGGTCAACTACTACCTGGCCGTTTCAGACGGCGCCTTGCGTGGTGCCGGCGGCCGGCCGATGGCGCTCAAACGGTTCGTCGACGGGATCACGAAGGAAGCGTTCTTCCAGAAGCGGGCACCGGAAAATCGGCCCGACTGGCTGCGGGTCGCGACGCTGACGTTCCCCTCCGGGCGGACGGCCGACGAGATCGTCATCGACGACGCCGCCGGCCTCGCCTGGGTCGTGAACCTCGGCTGCGTCGATCTCAACCCGCATCCCGTCCGGGCCGACGACCTCGACCACCCGGATGAGCTGCGGGTCGACCTCGATCCGGTGCCGGGCGTCGAGTGGCCCCAGATCCGGGACGTCGCGCTCGTGGCGCGGGAGGCCCTGGACGGCGTGGGGCTGGTCGGCTGGCCCAAAACCTCCGGCTCCCGTGGCATCCACATCAACGTCCGGATCGAGCGGCGCTGGACGTATGCCCAGGTCCGACGCGCCGCGCTAGCGCTCGCGCGCGACGTCGAGCAACGGGCGCCGTCGATCGCCACCAGCAAGTGGTGGAAGGAAGAGCGCCACGGTGTCTTCCTCGACTACAACCAGAACGCGAAGGACCGAACGGTCGCCTCGGCATACTCCGTGCGGCCGCTGCCCGACGCCCGGGTGTCGTTTCCGCTGCGGTGGTCCGAGGTTCCAGACGTCCTCCCCGAAGACTTCACGATCGCGACGGTCCCTTCGCTCTACAGCTCGCGCGGCGATGCCGGCGCAGGCATCGACGAAGCCGCCGGGTCTCTCGAGGCCCTCCTCGAGCTCAGCGCCCGGCATGAGGCGGAAGGCCTCGCCGACGCGCCGTGGCCCCCTAACTACGCCAAGCAGGAGGGCGAGCCGCCGCGAGTGCAGCCCTCGCGTGCCCGCCGGCCGAAGACGGAGTACGAGGAGGGCCGCGGTGTCGAGGGCGGCCCGCCACCGCATGTCGCCGCAGAACGTGCCGCGGCCGTCGCCGCCGGGGACCGCAACGCCGGTCTCCCGACCGAGTGGGAGGGCACTCGACCCACCCCGACCGGCCGCCGCAAGACGAACGTCCCGGTCATCGAGATCAGCCGGGCCGCGACGAAGGCCGAGGCGCTGGAAGGCCTCGAGCGCTGGAAGGACCGCCACCCGGAGGCCGCACCGCACCTCGAACCGGCCGACGTCCTCGTGGACGGGATGCGCGGCCGCTCGTCGCTGTGGTACCGGGTCCGGGTCAACCTGAGCCACGTCCCGGAGGCCGATCGACCGCCACAGGAGCCGCTCGACCCCGACTACGACCCCTGGGCCGGCTACGAGTGGCCGGATCGGAGCGGCCAGCTCGAGCGCGCCCCGCGCAAGTCGCGGACGTCCGACGAGTGAGGAGACTTACCCGAGACGAGTTCCTTGCGGAAACGACGGCCGAGGGCGAACTCGTCGACCGCCTCCTCGAGGTCGGCGCAATCCAGCCGCTTCCAGACGGCCGGTTCAACGCACGCGACGAGATCGTCGCATCAGTGGGAGCGGCGCTGCTCGACGCGGGCATCGAGCTCGACGACCTCATTTGGAGCCTCGACAACCGCCGCTTCGGATTGCGTACGCTCGGTTCGATCTTCTCGGAACCGGTTCCTCGGACGGCCGAGCGTTACATGGACCTGGCCGCCAGCCTCGGACCGGACGGGCGGCATCTGCCCGCTATCTACGCCGCCCTCGGGCTGCCCGAACCCGAGCCCGACAGCCATCCGCGGGTCGACGAGGCTGAGCTCGTCGGCGAATTCGTCCGGTTGTGGAGCCTCGTGGATCCGACAGGCCGGGCCCACGTCCGGGTCGCTCGCCAGATCGGTGAATCGACGCGCAGGATCGCCGAGGGCTGGCTCGACGTCTGGGACGAGGTCGCCCAGCCGAATCCGGCGACCCAGGGCGCCCCGACGGTCGGCCCGATGGCGAACCCCGACGATCCGACGGACCCCGCCCAGAACCCCTCGATCCGGATGTCCGCGCTCGGCCGACGGCTCGTCGGCCTCGTCCACGAGCGACAGGTCGAGGTAACGCTGACGGCTCGCATCATTGCCGCGGTGGAGGGCGTCCTCGGCGCGGCCGGGCGCCTGCCGTCCCGGGCTCAACGGCCACCGGCGATTGCATTCATCGACCTCGCCGAGTTCACCTCGCTGACCGTCGAGCGCGGAGACGAGGCGGCAGCGGCGGCGGCGACCCTGTTGTTCGACCTCGCCGAGGCGACGGTTCGCGAGCGTGGCGGACGTGTCGTGAAGCAGCTCGGCGACGGCGTCCTGCTCGGACTGCCCGACAGCGAGACTGCCCTCCGGTGCGTCACCTCGATCGTCCATGGGATGGAGGATGCCGGGCTGCCTCCGGGACACGCCGGCATCGCGGCGGGACCGGTGTTCGTTCGCGACGGCGACGTCTTCGGGCGGACTGTGAACCTGGCGGCGCGGATCGCGGACGCGGCAGGGCCCGGCGAGACGCTGGCGGAGGAAGGCGTGGTCGTCGCCTTGCCACGAGGCACGGCTCGTTTCGAACCCGTGGGCCGGCTCGAGCTGAAGGGATTCCCCGAGCCGATCGCGCTGTGGCGAGCGACGATCGCCGACGAGTCGCCAGCGCCCGGCGGTTAGCCGCCGAAGATCTGCTGGAGCAGGTACGGCGCGGTTTCCTCGAGCTGGTCGTACCGGCAGTCACGTGGGGACTTGTCGGGTCGCCAGCGCTTGAAGGTCGTCGCGTGCCGGAAGCGATCGCCCTGGAGATGGTCGTATGCGACCTCGACCACGCGCTCCGGCCGCAGCGGCTGCCACGACAGGTCCTTGCCGCGGTTCCAGCGTGACGTCGCGCCCGGCAGCCGTTGGCCGGAGGCGTCGGCGGAGCCGAGGCTGGCCCATTCCGCCCACTCCTGCCACGGGTGGCCCTCGACCGCGTTCTCGCGCAGCGGCTCGAGCTCCTCGAGGATCGAGGCCCGTCGGTCCCAGGTGAAGGACGACGTGATACCGACGTGGTTGAGGCGGCCGTCGTCGCCGTACAGCCCGAGCAGCAGCGAGCCGACGTGCGTTCCCGGGCCGTTCTTGTGCCAGCGGAAGCCGGCAACGACGCAGTCGGCCGTCCGCTGGTGCTTGATCTTGAGCATCGCCCGCTTGCCCGGCTGGTACTTGTCCGAGAGCCGCTTCGCGATGACGCCGTCCAAGCCCGCGCCCTCGAAGCGGTGGAACCAGTCCTCCGCGAGAGCGCGGTCCGTCGTGGCCGGCGTCAGATGCGCCGACGGCGAGCCGGCCGCGGCGAACGCGCCTTCCAGCAGCTGCCGCCGCTCACCTTGCGGCGTCGCGCGCAGGTCGCGGTCATCGAGCGCGAGCAGGTCCCACGCGACGAACGAGGCCGGCGACTGCTCGGCCAGCATGCGGACACGCGACTCCGCGGGATGGATGCGGAGCAGGAGCGCCTCGAAATCGAGCTCGCCGTCTCGGGCGATCACCACCTCCCCGTCCACCACGCACCGCTCGGGGAGGGCCGCGCGGAGCGGCTCGCCGAGCTCGGGGAAGTAGCGGTCGAGCGGCTTCAGGTCGCGCGACTGCGTGAGTACCTCGTCGCCGTCACGGAAGACGATCGCCCGGAAGCCATCCCACTTCGGTTCGAACAGCCAGCCGTCGTCGGACGGGAGGCCGTTGGCAGGCTTTGCGAGCATCGGCTCGAGGGGCGGTTCGAAGGGCAGCTTCACGGATCGAGTGTAGTGGCCGATCCCATCGGACCGCGGGCATTGAGCGCCGGGCGGCGTCGCGTCAGCGTCTCGCGAAGAGCGGATCGAGCGCAGCCTCCGCGCGAGTGCGGGCGAGGTTCCACGCGGGCCAGCCGATGTTCTCCGGCCGCGCCAGATCGATCCAGCGGGTCTCGAGGTCGCTGATCAGCCATTCGCCGTCGGGTGGCTCCAGGGCAGGAAGCGCTGCGACGAGCGCGGGGTCGGCGTCGTGACCGAGCGTCAGCACGTAGTCGAGATCGAGACCCTGGCGGCCATCCGGCGGGACGAGCGCGGGATTGAGCAGCCGCGCGACGTTGGCCTCGGCCACGTACCGCTGCGGGCCGATCGCGTTGACCGCGGCGAGCACGACGAGCGCACCGATCGTCATCGCGTGGATCAGCCACCGCATGCGGTCCCGTGCGAGCAGGACGACCGCCGCCGCGATCCCGATCCCGAGCCAGCATATCGTCGCCGCGATGTAGAACCGAAGCTCCGTCCAGCCGTACGCATCCTGGTAGAGACCCATGCGAAAGGCCGCCGATGCGAGGACGACGGCGGTGAGCCCGGCGAGGACCACGGCCGCCGCGATGAACGACCGCGTGCGCTCCGCCACGACGGCGTTGAGGCCGACGACGACGCTGCCCGAGACGCACGTCACCGCGACGAGCTCGAAGAAACCGCGCCGCGCGTAGTTTGCATACGTGATCCCGCCGGCTGCCATCGTGTCGAGGCCGCCGAAGAGGTACGCCACCTGCAGGCCGACGAAGACGGCGAAGAGCGCGTCAACGGCGACGAGGATCGTGACCGCCTCGGTCGTGCCGAGCCGGGGTAGCGCGTGCGCCGGCGGCACGGTCGCGACGGCCGCTCCCAGTGACCGCATCGGCGGTCGGCCGGCGCCCCGCGTGGCGGCCGGCCCGTCGACCACGAACGGATCAGCGGCACGACTTGCCACGGCGAGGAGCCCCGCCACGGGCCAAGCGACGATGAACGCGACCGCGAGCCGGAACGGCACCTCGCCGAGGTCGACCTGCCAGTCGAACAGCCGCTCGGCGACCGACGCGAAGATGGCGTCGGCGGACGCGAACAGGAGCGCGAAGAGTAGGAGAAGCGGGAGCGCGATCGCGAGTCCGCGCGCAACCGCGCGCGCCGCCGGCGGGATCGGTCTGTGCGGCGTGTCGGTCGGCTCGGGTCGCCGGGCCAGGTACGTGAGGCGGAGAACGCCCCCGGCTGACCACGCAAGGACATGTGTCCCGAGGGAAACGAGCCTCGCGGCCGACTGTTTCGTCACCTGTGCGCCCGCGAACGCTGCCACCGATGCGCCGAGCAGCACCGCGGCCGTCACCGAGTCGAGGAAGACGAGCATGTCGTCGGAGCGCAGGGCGGTCCCGACCGCGACGAGCAGCGCCGCGACTGGGATCCAGGCGTCGACTGGGTCGGTCCGAACGCCGGCAGCGCGCGCAAACAGCGCCGCGACGAAGAGGACGAGGGCGGTCAGCACGACGAGATTGACGCCGACGGCGAGTGACACCATGAGCGCCTGCGCCGAGATGCCGACAGCAACCGCGACAAGGAGCGCACGCCGCGCGACGATCCGATCCATCCGGTCCTCCGGTGTCGATAGGTGCGCGCGAGAGGCGCGCGATCGGGCGGCAGGCGTCGGCGGGCAGACGACCGGCCGGCCGGATATGTGGCGCCGGCGGTCGCCATGCCTCCCGGCATGGCACGATGCCGTCGATGACGGATCAGGACCAGGCCGAGCGGTACGACCGGATCGCAGCGGGGTACGCCCGGTGGTGGGCGCCGGTGATCGCGCCGCGGGCCGTCGACGCCCTCGACCTCCTCGAGCCGGCCATCGCGGCCGGCGCGCGGCGGATCGTCGACATCGGGACGGGCACCGGGACGCTTGCGATCAACGCGATCCGGCGCTGGCCGTCGGTCGAGATCGTCGGGGTCGACGCGTCTCGGGAGATGGCCGTCGCGGCCGGTCGCGAGGCGGACACCGCACTCAGCCCAGCCGACCGGCGACGGTTCGCGACGCGTGTCGCCTTCGCCGACGACCTGCCGTTCGCGGACGGCGAGTTCGACGCGGCGATGTCGTCGTTCGTGTTCCAGCTCGTGCCCAACCGCGCCCGCGCGCTGCGGGAGGCGCGCCGCGTCCTCCGGCCGGGCGGCGTCCTCGCGTACGTAACGTGGCTCGCTGACAACCGCGTGTTCAAGCCCGATGACGATCTCGACGACGCCCTTGAAGACGTGGGCATCGGGCCGCGCGAGCCGGACGGCCGGCCGGGCGATGTCGAGAGCGTCGACCGCGCGATCCACGAGCTTCGTCGGGCCGGCTACCGCGACGTGATCGGGTCGAGGGCGTTGCTCGAGCACCCATTCGACGTCGACGGCTACGTGGCCTTCATCACCGAGTTCGACGAGGCCGACACGTTCGAGTCGCTCGAACCCGACGAGCGCGCGACGTTCCTCCGGTCACTCCGGCGCCGTCTCGGGCGCCGCCGGCCGGACGCCCTCGTGCTGCGCCTGCCGGTCGTGGCCGCGCGCGGCGTCCGGACCTAGTGCCACCCGACGCGCGGGCGCAAGCAGCCTCCGTCTAGACGACGCGGTCCTCCGGCAGGGCCTCGACGAACTGGGATCCCAGGCGGGCTGCGTCGTACGCCGTGCCCAGCAGATGGTGGTACGGCACGCCACTGAACTGATGGTGGGACCGCGTCGGGACATCGACGCCGTCCGCCCACTCCTTGCGCTGGAGCTCGATGTAGCCCTGCTCCTGGCGCTCGGCCATCGCCTCGAGGAGCGTCGAGAGGCCGTGCCCTGTTGCATGCTGACCGCCGAGCGTGATGAATACGAACCCGACGCCCAGCTCGCCGAGCTCGGCAAAGCTCAGCGGGTCAGGATCGTTGAACCACTTGAAGCTCGATGACCAGTTGAAGGCGAAGCGGGCATCCGGGAACCGCTTCCGGATCTCGGTCGTGAATTTCTCGACGGGCTCCCGGTCGGATGTCGGGAACTCGCACCACAGCAGGTCGGGGACGCCTGAATCGAGGTACCGCAGCCCGCGATCGACGGCGAGGTCCATGCCGCGGGCTGCCTCGGGCGCGTCGACCGCGGAGAGGCCGTCGGTCCGGGCGATGACGACGAAGTCCCGGTTCCCCAAATCGTCGGCGACCGCGCGCATCATCCGGAGCTTGCCGACCATCTCCCCCGCCGGGACGAGCGCCTTGCCGCCGATATGGCCGCACCGCTTCGGCAGGACCTGGTCCTCGATGTGGGCGGCGGCCACGCCGCCCGTGACGTACAGCTCCGTCGTGCGCTGGACGTTGAAGATGTTGCCGTAGCCGGCATCCATGTCGACGATGACCGGTGGGATGTCGAGGTGGCGGGGCTGGATGCCCTTCTCCGGGTCGCCGACGGCCATCGTCAGCTGGAACTTTCGGAGTCCCGCGACTGTCCGTCGAGCCGCTTCCGCGATCTCGACCGAGGCGTAGAGGTCCATGTCGGTGGTCCCGACGTGGCCGATCGCGAACGAGTACCCGCTGAAGTAGACGGCTTTGAACCCGTGGTACATGACGAGCTGCGCGCCAAACGGGTCGTAGACGCCCGGGCCGAAGACGTAGGGCTCCGTCCGGAGCAGCTCGCGGAGGCGCGTCGACGGGTGCGTCCACCGCGACGCCGGGACGAAGAACCCCTCCGGGAGCAGGGGCGTCGTCGCCAACGGCGGCGCGGTCGGCTGCGTTGGGCGCGGGGGCATCAGGGTCGCGCGCTTCGGACGGCCTCGGGCGGTGTTGACCGCGACGCTACTCATTCGCGTGATCCCGCTCGCAGAAGTCGGGGCAGTGGCACTCGCTGGACTCGGCGGCCGGCGGTCCGAACCAGGCCGTCGATGGCGCCTCGCGCGACGCGCCGATCACGATGACCTCGAGCCGGCGCCGGTCACGGACGTCCTCTCCGAGGATCCACGCCCGCGAGGGGTGCAGATCACGGCGGAAGTCGATCGTGGTGCGAGCTGGGCTCGAGCTGGGGCCGTGCATGGGTCGCTCCGGGCTGCGGCAAGTAGGGGCTGATCATGGGAGGCGCCTATCATCACTCGGATCGAACTTGCGGACGCTATCTATCAACGACATTAATGATTCGCTTAAGATGGCCGCGCCGTGCTGCTCGCCCAGGTAGAAGGTTTCGTCGAGGTCGCCCGCGAAGGCAATCTCAGCCGTGCCGCGGCGACGTTGTTCGTGACGCAGCCGGCGCTGACTGCCCGGCTCCAAGCGCTGGAGCACGAGCTGGGCGCGCCGCTGTTCTCGCGGAGCCGCCGCGGCATGGAGCTGACCGACGTCGGACGCGCCTTTCTGCCGTACGCGGAGCGGGCGCTCGCATCATTGCGCGAGGGCGGCGAGCTCGTCGCGGACCTCCGCCGCGGCGGCGCCGGCGAGCTTCGACTTGGCGCAGCGCCGGCGATCAGCACGTACGTCCTACCGGGATTGCTCGTCCGCTTCACGGAGCGCAGTCCCAACGTCCGGCTCGTCGTCCGGACCGGCCACTCCGAGGAGATCCTCGACATGGCGCTGCGACACGAGATCGACGTCGGCCTGGTCCGCGACCTGCGTCATCCCTTGATCGAGAGCCGTCCGCTGTACGAAGACGAGCTCGTGCTGGTCGTCAACCGCTCCCACCCGCTCGCGCGCGAGGGTTCGATCCCGGTCGAGCGGATCGCAGACGCGCGGCTGATCCTCTTCGACCGGACGTCGAGCTACTACGACCTGACGAACGCGATGTTCCGGGCGGCCGGTGTCTCACCGCGTGGCGTCATGGAGCTCGACAACATCGATGCCGCCAAGGAGATGGTCGAGAGCGGGCTCGGCGTCGCACTCCTGCCGCATACCGCGGTCGCCGGGGAGCTCGCCGATGGCTCGCTCAGGACGGTCGCGATCAGCGGCACGCCGCCGATCCGGCGGCGCATCGTCGCGATCAGAAGGGCCGACAGCGGACCGGCGACCGGCATCACGGCGGCGTTCCTCGCCGTGCTTGACGAGATCGAGGACGTGCTCGCGGAGCGCGAAGCCCGCGACTAAGGCGTCCGACGCCCTGGATCAGCGCGCGGCGACGGCGAGCGCCCGCTCGCGGGCGCGCGCGAACCCCTCGAGTCCGCGCTCGACCATCTCGTCGGTCGCGGTCAGCGAGATCCGGAACCAACCGGGGACCTCGACGATCCGACCCGGCAGGACGAGGACGGACTCCTCGGCGAGCAGCTCGGCGAATGCCACATCGTCGTCGATGGGGCTCCTCGCCATGACGTAGAACGTGCCCTCCGGGAACGTCGTCTCGTAGCCGAGATCACGGAGCGCCGGCACGAGCCGGTCGCGACGACGCTCCAGGGCGGCGACGTCGATCGACAGCCGGTCGAGATCCTCGATCGCGTGCTGGAGCAACGCGTTCGGGAAGGCGTAGCCCTGGGCGATCTGGGCGACGAACACGCGGTCCCGGAACGCCTCCCGCCCGGGCATCGTCGGCGGCACCGTCAGGTAACCGATCCGCATCCCCGGCGCGAGGAGCGTCTTGCCGAAGGAGTAGGTCGTGATCGTGTCGGGATAGACCTCCGCTGGGCTGTGGAACACCCGGCCATCGAACAGGATCCTGTTGTACGGCTCATCGCTGACGAGGTAGATCCGGTGACCGATCCGGGCTGATGCCTCGACGAGGACCTCGGCGAGCCGCCGAAGATCCTCGATCGGGAATACGCGGCCGCTCGGGTTGTGCGGCGTGTTCACGAGGACGGCCCGCGTCCGTGGTGTGATTGCCGCCGCGATCGCGTCGACGTCGAGGTCGAAGGCCGGAGGCGCCAACGGCACGCGGACGGCGGTCCCGCCTGGCGCCCGGATGAGGATCTCGTAGAAGAACCACGGCGGCGTCGGGAAGACGACCTCGTCGCCGGGTTCGATCATCGCCCGGAACGCCACCGCGAGCGCCCCGAACCCGCCGTTCGTCATCGCGACGTCGGCCGGATCCCAGGGCAGGCCCGTTCGCGCCGTCAGGTCGGCGGCGATCACGGCCTGCGAACGGGGCTCGCTCAGCTTGTAGGCGAACCAGTCGGGCGACTGCGGCTCGATCTTTGCCCGGAGGGCGTCGACGTAGCCCGGCAGCGGCATGTCCTGGGGATTGCCGACGGCGAAATTCGCCATCCCGGGCTCGCCGTTGCGGGCCCAGATCGGGCCGGCGAAGAACGCCGCGAACGGCGCGATCGTCTCGCGGAGATCGTCGATCGTGCCGGGACGTGGCGGTGCTGTCACGGTGCCCGGACGAGTCCTCAGCCTTCGGAGTCGGACTCGCCCGAATCGCCGGCGGGCCCGCCCTGGGTCTCGCCTTCGGCGCCGCCCTCGGCGGCCCCACCCTCGGCCTCGCCCTCCTCGCCTTCAGCGGCGACCGGGACCTCCTCGACCTCGACACGCGGCGCCTGGACCTTCGCGACGACCTCGTCCGGATCCGTCAGGAGCGTCACGTCGTCCGGGATCGACAGATCGCGGACATGGATCGAGGCGTCGAAGTCGACGAGGCTGTCGATCGAGTACTCGATCGACTGCGGGAGGTGATCGGGCAACGCCTTGATCCTCACGGACTCGACGCTGTGGAGCAGCGTGCCGCCCTCCTCCGACACCGCCTGGGAGCTACCAGTCGGAACCAGCGGGACGTCGACCGTGAGCTCCTGGGTCATCTGGACGACGAACAGGTCGACGTGAAGGGGTCGGCGGGTCACGGGATGGACCTGGACGGCGTTGATGAGCACCGGCTGGGCCTTGTTGCCTCCGACGGACAGGTCGACGAGGGCGTTGGGGCCGGCGTGGCGACGGAGTTGCTCGAACTCGTGGCTGTCGATGCTGACGCTCGTCGAGTCGAGGCCGTTGCCGTAGACGACACCGGGCAGGAGACCGTCACGGCGTAGTGCGGCGACCTTCTTGCCGACGACATCGCGCGGCGCGGCGGCGAGGGTGGGACGGGCGGACGTGGCGGTGGCCATGGAAGGAAGAACCTCAGAATCGGTCGCGTCGCGAGCGGGGCGACGCCTCGGAGAGCGGCGCACACTCTAGCACGGGGCCCGGATTCGGCCGACCGCCGCGCGGTGTACAGTCGCGCTCCATGAGCGCAACGATCCTCATCGTCGAGGACGAGTTCGCTGTCGCGCGGGGCATCCAGTACGCGCTCCAGCAGGAGGGCTACACCGTCGCGGTCGCCCGCAGCGGGGAGGAGGGCCTCGAGTTCGCGACGAACCAGGCCCCGGACCTCGTCGTCCTCGAC
>JBJMMH010000114.1:0-10493 GCA_045804885.1 Chloroflexota bacterium
GCTTCGCGGGGCCCTCCCGGCGCAACGGTCCCGACCCGCGCGCGCGGCCGGTCGTGACCGTCCCCGGGTCGACGATGACCGGCTCGGGCGCCGATCGGGCAGGTGCGACGGGGCTGGTCCGGGTCGGCGGCGTCCGGATCGTCATCGACGCTGGTGGATCCCTCCTACCCAGCGGACGATACCAAAGGCCGGCGCCGTGGTCCGCGGCCGATGGAGATGCGCGTCAGTCGCCGCGGACCGCGTCGAAGTCGACCGTGCCCAGACGCACGTCGTCGCAGCCGTGCTCCTCGAGGTAGGCCGCCACGTACGGCATCGCCGCTGAGAACTTCCCGAAGCTCAGCCAGCCGAGCTCGAGGCGATCGCCGTTGCGTCGGAGCGAGCCCGTCCAGGCGAGTTGCCCGGCGTCGTCGGCGGTCGGTCGGTCGCCGAACTCCGACGGGTGCATCGGCAGCGCACCCATCCGGCCCGAGATGTCGCGCGACCACGCCTGCCGCGCGGCCTTGTCCGTCGTGTCGGGCTGTTTGAGGATGAGCGCGAAGACCGCCGGATCGAGCTCGCCCTCGACGTGTTCGAGGCCCCGCTGCAGCAGGTATCGCTCCATCTCACTGACCGCCGCTTCGCGTTCGTCACTCGTGCCGGCGTTCGCGTACCGCTGGGCGTAGTCGAGGATCCGCGAATCGTCTGCGCCGGCAACGAACCCGTCGACGAAGCGCCGGAACGTCGCCCGGGCCAGCGCCTCGGCGCTCGTGAGCGGCGGACCGATCCACGGCGGCCGCGTATTCAGGTGGCCGGTCACGACCGCGTCGCCGACCTCGTCGAGGACTGCCTCCGCGCGGGTCGGGGCCGCCAGGCGGCACGACATGTCGAAGACGATCGAGCCTTCGCCGAATCTATCGCCCTCGAGGCGGACGTCGGCACCGGCCGCGGCGAGCAGGTGGGCGATGGGATGCAGCGGCGGATCAGCGCCCGTCGCGAACGCGTCCGACTCGAAGCCGGTCGCGACGACGACCGGCCCGATCGTGTAGACGGCGTCGTCCGCGTCCTCGGGCCTGCCGCCCCAACCCATCCCTCGCTCGCCGGGCGCGAGCAGGTTCTCGCGCATCGCGGCGACCTCCGGTGGGATGAGGGGCGCCTGACGCTCAGGATCGTCGCGGGCCGCGCGGGCCGCGGTGTTCGCAGCGTCGTCATACCAGCGGGCCGATGCCTCGAGGATGTCGCGAAGCTGCTCCGCCTCGGACACCGCGTGCTCCGGAGTGTCGAACTGGGCGACGATCGAGATCGGGAAGTCGAAATCGCGATCCGGTTCGATGACGTCGCGCGCACGGTCGACCGCCTCGCGGGCTGCCTCCGGATCGATGGTCCCGAGGGGCTTCGTGGGCTCGCCGACCGCCCACATGAACTCGGGCCCGAGGTTGCCGCGGACGCCGGGATCGGTTGCCGGCGCGGGGCCGCGGACTCCGCAGCCCGCGACGACGACGGCCGCGAAGGCGAGCACGGGAATCCTGGCACGCAGCGGGGCCCTCGTGACGGTCACGATCCGATGCTCTCATCGAGGCGCGGGTGCCGCAAGCCGTCGCATACCGGACCTCCGGCGGTGCGGTCTAGTACGGAATTGGGAGATGGATGCTGGCCGCCAGCGGCCGATGATTGGCCCCACCAGGCGGTGGGGGACCGCGACCAGCCCGGCTGAGGGCAAGAGGGACCATGGCCATCTATCCCGAATGGGTGACGACCAACATGCAACCTGCCGATTCGGCTGGGCCGACGACGGCCGAGACCGATGACGGGGCCACCGATGCGGCCGCGACCGATGACGTCTCCATCGTGGAGGAGCCCCATTCGGAGCCGATCCAGATCGTGGACGCTCCTGTGCCTGCGCCGACCGGCTGGAACGATCCGCTGACCGGCACCGATGGCCCGCACTACTGGGACCGCCTCGTCATCAGCGAGGCGGCCCGGGTTCGCCGCTACAAGCGCCCGACGACGGTCGTGTTCGTCGAGATCGCCGGGCTCGCCCGGCTCGGCCAGCTGTGGGGTCCGGACGTCGCCGAGCGGACGTTGATCAGCGCCGCCCGGACGCTGTCGCAGTCGCTCCGGACGAGCGACCATATCGCCCGGATCGAGCCAATCCGATTCGCCATCCTGCTGACCGAGACCGCCGAGATCGCCGCGATCAACTTCGTGGAACGGGCCCGGACGTCGTGCGAACGCGACCTGCGCGTCGCGTCGGAGGTGGTCGGCGTCGCGTTCGGCTGGGCGAGCCCGCCGGCAAGCTGGGACCTCGCCGACGCAATCGCCCTCGCGACGAAGCGGCTCGAGACGGAGCTGCAGACGATCTAGGCGGTCCCCGCCTAGTCCCTGCCGCGCCGGAGCGCGCGGCCCGGCGTCGCACCCGTGTGTGTCCCGGCGTCCACGACCGGGACGCCGTTCACGATCACGTGCTCGATCCCGTCTGGGAACTGCCGGGGCTCGTCGTATGTCGCGTTGCTCCTGACCGTCTCGGGGTCGAACACGACGACGTCCGCGACGTTGCCGTCCTTGAGCTCGCCGCGCGTCCTCAGGCCGAGCCGCGCCGCGGGCGCCGACGTCATCCGCCGGATCGCCTCCTCGAGGCTCAGCAGGGCCTCGTCGCGGACGAACTGGCCGAGGATCCGCGGGAAACTGCCGTAGGTCCGCGGGCTGGGCTTGTCCCCGACGAACGTCGAGTCCGTGCCGACCATCCCGATGGGGTGCTTCAGGAAGCGGCGGATGCCGTCGATGTGCGGCCCGGGCGTGACCTCGTTGGGGCTCAGGTCCTCGGCGAGCAGCAGGTCGCACAGCGTGTCGACGGGGTCGCTGCCGGTCTCGTCGATCAGCTCGCCGAGCGTCCTGCCTTCCCAGGCCAGCAGCTCCTTCCGATGGAGGTAGCCGATGCGGACGTCGCGGAGCCCACCGGCGCCCGCGAAGAGCGTCCCCCGATCCTCGAGCTCCCGCCGGATGCGGTCGCGGACGCTCTGCTCCGCGAGGCGCTCCTTCGTCCTGATGGGGCCGCCCGCTTGGACCCACGTCGGGATCAGGATCAGGAGCCTCGTGCTCGCCCACTCCGCGGGATAGGCGTCGAACGTCACGTCGAGCCCCTCGCGGCGGGCCGCGTCGACGAGCTCGAGCATCCGGTCGGGGCTGCCCGGGAACGTCTGGCGATGGTAGAAGTGGGTGATGTGGGCCGGCGCCTCGCCCAGCCGGCCGATCTCGATCGCCTCCCGGAACGGGTCGAGGAAGCGGTCACCGAGCGAGTACCGGACGTGGGTGTGGTAGAAGCCGCCGTTCCGGCCGGCCTCGTGCGTGAGCTGCGCCAGCTCCCCGGTGGTGGCGTAGCTCCCCGGCGGGTAGTCGAGGCCCGAGCTGATGCCGAAGGCGCCCTGCTCCATCCCCTCGCGGAGGAGCGACCGCATCTGTGCCCGGGCCGGCGGCGTCGCCGGGACGTCCTCCCAGCCGACGGCCTGGATCCGCAGCGGCGAGTTGCCGATCAAGTAGGCGACGTTGACGCTGACGTTGTCGTCGAATCGCTCGAGGTAGCTCTCGACCGACGACCAGTCGATCTTCGTCTTGTGCGTCCGCCGCGGGTCGCCGTCGAGCCCCGAGTTCAGATGGACGAACCAGTCGAGGTCCTGCTGCGTCGCGAACGGCGCGTAGCTGTTGCCGTCGACGCCGACGACCTCGGTCGTGATGCCCTGGCGAACCTTGGGCTCGTGGCGCGGCTCGGCGAGGATCATCAGCCCCGAGTGCGAGTGGAGATCGATGAAGCCGGGCGCCACGACCTTGCCCATTGCGTCGATCGTCCGTCCGGCCGGTTCCGCCGGTTCCGCGCCACGCGCCTCGACGATGCGCAGCCGTCCGTCCCGGATCTCGACGGCTCCCGGCCGTTCCGGGGCGCCGGTGCCGTCGACGAGCGTCCCGCCAACGATCCGAATCTCCGGCCCGCTCATCGTCCCGTGCCAGGTGGGGACGACCGCGTTCGAGTCCCCCGCCGGCCTCTCGTTCCGGCAGCGGGAACAAAAAGCGCCTGAGCCCGCGCGGACATGACCTCCGCGTCGCTCGCGCCCTGCGCTGTTCCGGCAGCAGGAACAACGAGCGCCTGAGCCCGCCCGGACGTCCACCTCCGGGTCGCTCGGACGTGCGTTGTTCCGGCAGCAGGAACAACGAGCGCCTGAGCCCGCCCGGACATCCACCTCCGGGTCGCTCGGCCGCCGCTTGTTCCGGCAGCGGGAACAAAGGTCCACGCAATCGCCGGTGAAGCCGACCGCGCCACCATGCGGCGATGGGAACCCGCGAACGGCCAGCAGACCGCGGACGCCGCCGGCTTCGTCAGGCCGTTATCCGCGCAGGCGAGGATCACCGCCTTGCCCGTGTCGCTGCGGGCCTGAGCCTTCGTGCCTGCGCAACAGCGTCCGGGTCGTCCTACCAGCAGTTGTTTCGATTCGAGCACGGGCTGCTTCATCGGGTCAGTCTCGAGGACCTTGGCGCATGGTTCGCCGTGGTGGGCCAGGACTTGGTCCTCAAGTCCTATCCGGCCGGCGATCCGATCCGGGATCGTGCCCAGCTGGGGCTGCTCGAGCGGCTCCGCGTACGCCTCCACCCGACGCTGCGATGGCGGACGGAGGTGCCACTCCCCGTCGAGGGCGACCTCCGGGCGTGGGACGCGGAGATCCGCGGCCGCGACCCCCGCTCGTGGCGTGCCCGCGTCGAGGCCGAGACGCACGTCGCCGACGGGCAGGCGCTCGCGCGAAGGCTTGCCCTGAAGCTCCGCGACGACGCCGACGGTCACCTGATTCTCCTCGTCGCCGACACGCGTGCGAACCGCCTGGCGCTGACGACGCTGGGCCCAGGGCTGAAGGCGATGCTTCCGTTCCACACGAGGCCGATTCTGACGGCGCTCGGTCACGGCCGTGAACCTCCTGGGAGCGGCATCGTCGTCATGTGACCGGCGGTTCGATGAGGCGGATCGAGCGAGCGTCGGTGTCGACCTGGGCGCGGATCCCCAGCGGTGCCGCCCCACGACGTCGACACGACGGCGACCGTGTCGCCGGGCCGCAGCCGCGCCGGTCGAACGGGATCGGCCGACGAACCCGTCACGGAGCCTGCGCCGACCAGGACTGCAGCTCGACGATATTGCCCTCGGGGTCGGTCACGTACGCCCACGTGACCCGCCGGCCGTCGGCGACCGTCGAGGTGATGACCTCGCCGACGACTCCCCCACCCTCTGCCAGGAACACCGACCGGGCCGCCGAAACGTCCGCGACCGCGAACGCGATGTGGCCGAACCCCGGCCGGTTCGCGGCCGACGGCAGCGCCGGAGGCTCCGACGCGTACTCGTAGATCTCGAGCGTCGGGCCGACATCGAGGGCGAGCCCGGGGAGACGAAGGTGGACACCCCGCAGCGCCGCGCCGGGAACGCCGGTGCCGGCGGCGAGCTCCGGGCCGCTGTAATCGCGCTCGGGCGGCACGACCGCCATTCCGAACACGCGGCCGTAGAAGTCGGCGAGCCGCCGCCAATCGCGGGCGATCAGATTGACGTGTCCGAACCGCGCCTCGATCACGACGGACCCTCCAGCAACCGGCCCCGGACCCACGCGCCGCGGACCATGTCCGGGTGAGCCCGGAAGATCAGTCGGCTCGCCAGCGACTCCGCGTCGAGCGGAGATGTCTCGAGCACGTCCGCGGCCTCCCCGTCGTCATCGCGAAGCGGCGCCGTCAACGATGGATCGACGAGGATGAGGTCGGCCTCCTTCCCGGCTTCGACCGAGCCGATCGATCCTGCCAAGCCCAGTGCCCGCGCCCCCTCGAGCGACCCGAGCCGCAGCCATTCGAGCGGCCCGAGCGGCGCAGCGCGAGCAGCTTCCGGGACGCCGCCCCCGGATCGAACCAGCGAGTGCCGCGCCATCTGCGCGTACGCCCCGACGCGCATCACGCTGAACAATGAGGGATCCGGGCCGCCCGACACATCCGATCCAAGCCCGACGGCGATGCCCGCGTCGCGCCACTCGGCAAGCGGCATGACACCCGCCCCGATGAACAGGTTCGAGGCCGGGCAATGCGCGACGCGGGTGCCGGTCTCGACGATCCGGGCGACCTCCCGCGGGGAGAGATGGATCGCATGGGCGAGCACGGAACGGGACCCCAGGCCGCCGGCTCGGTCGTAGACGTCCAGGTAGTCCTGCGCGGCCGGGAACAGCCGAGCGACCTCGGCGATCTCGCCGGCGTCCTCGGCCACGTGGGTCTGCCACCACGTGCCCGTGGCACGCGCTAAAGCCGCAGATTCGCGGAGCAGGTCTTCGCTGCACGAGACCGCGAATCGAGGGGTGACCGCGTAGCCGAGCCGACCGTCGGCAGCCCCGTGCCAGCGCTCGATCAGCGCCGCGGACTCGCGCAAGGTGCGGGCGAGAATCGTGGAGGGCTCGATGGTCGGGTCGTATGTGAGCCGGTCCATCATGACCTTGCCGAGAATCGCCCGGATCCCGTGGGCCTCGGCCGCCGCGAACGACTCGTGCATCGCCGCCTCGTAGACGACGCCGTGCGCGAGCACAGTCGTCGTTCCGGCGGCCGCGAAGGCGCGGAAGATCATCGGGGCCAGCCGCGCGGCACGGGACGGATCCGCCCACGATCGTTCGGTCGGGAAGGTCAGCCGGTCGAGCCAGGTCAGCAGGTCGAGCGCGAAGCCGAGGCCGGCGTTCGGGAGCTGCGGGAGGTGGGCGTGGAGGTCGACCATGCCTGGCAGCACGACCCAGGGCCGGACGTCGACCGCAGATGCGACGACGTCGCCGGGCGCGCCTGCGACCCCGCCCGCGAATGTCAGGCGACCGCCCGCGTCGACGAGCACGACGCCGTCCGGCTCGTCCAGCCAGCCGCCGCCGTCGAGCGGCGAGAGGATCCGCGCCCGAACCGCGAACGGCGGCCGCGGCGGCAGGGAAAGGGACGGCGGCCGCCGCAAGGGACGACGGGACGGGTTGGGCATCCCCGGATGATAGAAGCGCTCAGCGCCCCGGAAGGAACTCCTCGGAGACGAGCTGGTCGACCGTGACGGGGTTCGGGACGAGCCCGAGCGTCGTCATGTAGTCGACCGAGGCCTGCCAGCCGTCCCGGTCGATGGTCCCGAGATCCGCGGCCCCGGCCGCGCCCTTGCGCTGCCAGACCTCGATCGTCGCGTCGAGGATCGCCTTCTGCGTCGCACGGTCCTGAGCCAGCTCCGGCACGGCGGCGATCGCCGCGTCGAGGCCGGTCGACGGATTCGCCACGATGTCGCCCATCGCCCGGAGGGTCGCCCGGACGAAGCCCGCCACGGCGTCATGCTTCGCGGCCGCGGTCGCGTCCGAGACGATCAGCCCCGGGCCCGGCAACGGCGTCACGTCGTCGACGTGCAGCACGAACGCCGGCGTGCCGGCGAGCTCGAGCTGGACTGGCTCGTTGTTCGCGAACCCGGTCGCGGCATCGACGGCTCCCTGCGAGACCGCGGCACCCTGGCCGAAGTCCGGGTACTCGACGATCTGGAGGTCGTCCGGCGTCAAATCGGCTGACGCGAGCAGCGCCTGAAGCATGATCCAGGAGGATCCGTAGCGGCCCGGGATGCCGAGCTTCTTCCCCTTGAGGTTCGCGGCGGACGTGATCCCGCTCGATTCCTTGCCGAAGACGATCGACGGGAACTGGCCGTACACGGTCGCGATGTACTTGATCGGGATGCCCTGACTGACGGCCGGGATGACGCTCGTGCCGTCCGACATGCCGATGTCGACCTGCCCCTGGCCGACCTTCGGCACGAGGTTCGCGTCGATCTCGTTCTGGAATGTGACGTCGAGGTGCTCGTCCTCGTAGTAACCGGCCTGGTCGGCGAGGTAGAACTGGGCGAACTGGACGCTCGGGATGAAGCCGAGGCCGACCGTCAGCTTCGTCGCCGGTCCTGACGGGACGGGCGTGGGGGCGGTCGATGAGCGCGCGGCGGAAGCGGGGGGCGTCGGCGCGGCCGAGGCGCCTGCGGCGGAAGACGCGGATGGCGTCGGAGCCGTCTGGCCGCACGCCGCGACGAGCGCGGCGACGAGACCGACGACGATGGACCGACCGAGGGGCGAGGGGCGCATGCGACCTCCAGCGACTGGGCTACCGAGCGCCGACGAGGCGACGTTCGAGGATGACGACGACGAGATAGAGCGAGATGCCGAGCAGCGCGATCGTGACGAGCGTGGCGAACATCAACGGGATGTCGAACAGCGAGCCGCGGGCGAGATTGACGAGGACGCCGAGGCCGCTGTTCGCGCCGGCCCACTCACCGACGATCGCGCCGACGACGGAGAGCGTCACGCCGACTCGCAGCCCGCCGAGGATCGACGGCAGAGCGGCGGGAATCTCGAGCGTGGTCAGGACCTGCCGCCGCGTCGCCCGGAACGAGCGGGCCATCTCGAGCAGCCCCGCGTCGACCGAGCGGATCCCAACCATCGTCGAGACCGCGATCGGGAAGAAGACGATGAGCCCGCAGATCACGACCTTGCTCGTCAGCCCCGGCCCGAACCAGAGCGCGAGCAGCGGGGCGAGCGCGAGAATCGGCGTCGCCTGGGCGGCGACGATGTAGGGCGAGACGACGCGCTCAACGGCGGCCGATCGGGCGAGCCCGTAGCCGACCACCAGCCCGGTCGCCGCCCCCACGCCGAGCCCGAGGGCGATCTCGACGAGCGTCGACCACGCGTGCGGCGCGATCAGGCCGTCCGCCCAGGCCTTGACGAAGCGGGACGCGACCGATTCGGGCGGCGGCAGGATGAACGCCGGGTAGCCGCCAACGACGACGATCGCCTTCCACACCACCAGGAAGACGCCGAGCGAGACGACGACCGACACGATCCCGGTGCGGTTCACGCCGCCTCACCCATATCGAGGTGGCGTCGGATTGCAGCAGCCGCCTCCGACACCGCCGCGCGATCGAGGTCGGCCAGCGATCGCGGCCGGGGAATCCCGATCGGGACGATCGCGGCGACCCGGCCCGGCCGTGGCGTCATCACGACCACGCGGTCGGCGAGCAGGATCGCCTCCGGGATGCTGTGGGTCACGATCACGATCGTCGCGGCGGTCCGTTCCCAGAGCGCCAGGAGCTCGATGTTCAGACGGTCCCGGGTCAGCGCGTCGAGCGCGCTGAACGGCTCGTCGAGTAGCAGGACTCGCGGCTCGAGGGCCAGCGCCCGGGCGATGGCCGCGCGCTGGCGCTGGCCGCCGGAGAGCTGACCCGGGCGGGCTTCGGCAGCCTCCGTGACGCCGACGAGATCGAGCAGCGTCGAGACGCGTTCGTCCCGAGGCTCGCGGGCCCAGCCGGCCAGCTCGAGTGGATAGGCGACGTTGCGCTCGACGGATCGCCACGGCAGGAGTCGAGGCTCCTGGAACACGAGCCCGATGCCGGGGTCCGGCCCGGTCACCGGTTCGCTGTCGAGCAGTACCGCCCCGGCAGTGGGAAGGAGCAGACCGGACGCGACGCGAAGGAACGTGCTCTTGCCGCAGCCGTTGGGTCCGATGAGCGCGACGATCTCGGCGCCCTCGACGGTGAGGTCGAAGCCGCCGAGCGCCGCGATCGGCGGCTGTCCCCGCCGTTCGAACTCCACCCGGATGCCGCTCGCGCTGAGCCTCGCACCGGTCGCTGTGATCGCCGTCATCCGTGGAGTCCAGCGAGGACGGGCGCGATCGCGGGATGGAGGCGGACGTACGCGTCGAACGCCGCGTCATACAGGTCGCGCAGGTCGGCGCGCGGTTCGAGCAGGCGCTCGACGCCGGTCATGCCCCGGATCGCGGCGGTGATGTCCGGATACGCGCCGACTCCCGCCGCGGCGAGCACGGCGGCGCCAACGACGGCTGTCTCGAGCACGGCCGGGACCGCGACCGGAAAGCCCGTCACATCGGCCTTGATCTGGTTCCACGTCTCGCTTCTGGCCGGCCCGCCGCCGACGCGCATCTCCTCGACGGAGACGCCCGCAGCCAGGATCGGCTCGGCCACGTGGCGGATCGCGAGCGCCGACGCCTCGAGGATCGCCCGCGTCAGATGAGCGCGTCCGTGGCCGAGCGTGAGCCCGACGAACGCGCCGCGGGCGCTCGGATCCCAGATCGGCGACCGCTCACCGGCCAGGTACGGCAGGAACAGCACGCCGTCCGCGCCCGGCGGCGTGGCCGCTGCCTCCTCGAGCAGCACCTCGGTCGAGTCGACGCCGGCCACGACTTGTGTCCGGAACCAGTCGATCGCCCGGCCGGTCGCGGCCATCGCGCCGCCGACGCTGAAGAGGCCCGGCAGCGGGGCGATCGTCGAGAAGCTGCCGGCGACCTGGAGGGGCTGGTCCCAGTAGACGCCGAAACCGCCCGCTGCCCCGCCGACGTCGATCGCGTCGCCCTTTGCCGTCATCCCGGCGCCGTGGAAGCTCGCCCACGCGTCGACGATGCCGGCGACAACCGGTGTGCCGGCCTCGAGGCCCAGGTCCTCGCCCGCGGCGAGGTTC
>JBJMMH010000115.1:0-23161 GCA_045804885.1 Chloroflexota bacterium
ACCCGGCGTAACGGTGACCGCCGGCCGTCGGCGTGTTTGCGCAAAGACGCTGACACCGTCGACGTCACAGCGGGATGTTCCCGTGCTTCTTCGGCGGGTTCGTATCGCGCTTGTCGGCGAGCAACTCGAGCGCGGCGATCAGCCGCGGCCGCGTATCAGACGGGAGAATCACGTCGTCGACGTAGCCCCGCGCCGCGGCGATGTAAGGGTTCGCGAAACGCTCCTCGTAATCGGCGACGAGCGTCGCCCGCTCGGCGGCCGGGTCCGACGCGCCGGCGATCCGGTCGCGATGCAGGATGTTGACCGCGCCCTCCGCGCCCATGACGGCGATCTCGGCCGTTGGCCACGCCAGGTTCATGTCGCCGCGGATGTGCTTGCTGCTCATGACGTCGTACGCGCCGCCGTACGCCTTGCGCGTGATGACGGTCATCTTCGGTACCGTGGCCTCGCAGTAGGCGTAAAGCAGCTTCGCGCCGTGACGGATGATGCCGCCGTGTTCCTGGCCGACACCCGGCAGGAATCCCGGCACGTCGACGAGCGTCACGAGCGGGATGTTGAAGCAGTCGCACGTCCGGACGAAGCGGGCAGCCTTCGTGGATGCGTCGATGTCGAGAGCGCCGGCGAGGACCGCTGGTTGCTGCGCCACGATGCCGACGCTTCTCCCCGCCAGGCGCGCGAATCCGACGAGGATGTTCTGCGCCCAACCCGGCTGGATCTCGAGGAACTCGCCGTCATCGACGACTCGGGTGATGACGTCATGCATGTCGTAGGGCTTCGTGGGGTCATCGGGGACGATGGTGTCGAGCGCTGGGTCTCGCCGATCGGACGGGTCGCGCGTCGCGCGTCTCGGTGGGTCGCCGAGATTGTTCTGCGGCAGGTAATCGAGGATCCGCCTGGCGTACGCGAGCGCCTCGGCCTCGTCGCGCGCACGCAGGTGCGCGACGCCGCTCACCGTTGTATGCGTCGTCGCGCCGCCCAGCCGCTCCGAGTCGACGTCCTCGTGCGTCACGGCGCGGACGACATTGGGCCCGGTCACGAACATATAGCTCGTCCCCTCCACCATTACGATGAAGTCGGTGATCGCCGGTGAATAGACTGCCCCGCCGGCGCACGGCCCCAGGATGACCGACAGCTGCGGTACGACACCCGACGCGAGCGTGTTCCGGAGGAAGATGTCCGCGTAGCCGCCAAGCGAGACGACGCCCTCCTGAATCCGGGCACCGCCGGAATCGTTTAGGCCGATGACAGGCGTTCCGACCTTCATCGCCAGATCCATCACCTTGCAGATCTTCGCGGCGTACGCCTCGGAGAGTGAACCGCCGAAGACGGTGAAGTCCTGGCTGAAGACGAAGACGTCGCGACCGTCGATCTTGCCGTGCCCCGTGACGACGCCGTCGCCGAGGATGCCGTCGTGTTCGCCGTCGCTGGATCGCGGCTCGACGAAGGCGTCGAGTTCGACGAACGACCCCGCGTCGAGGAGCAGCTCGAGGCGGTCGCGCGCGGTCAGTTTTCCACGGGCGTGCTGCTGATCTATCCGCTCCTGTCCCCCACCGAGGCGTGATTGCGCGCGCAGCGTCCGCAGTCGCTCGACCCGTTCCTCGTTCGTCGGCACGTTGGGACGCCTCCGTCGAATCGTCTTTGCACAAGGACAGCGGCAATGATAGTGCCGTGTTCTGAGGCTCCGGGGCCTCGATCCGGCCGGTTTCCCCAACCCCTGCAGTCGCGCGACATATCCACAGAATCGGTGAACAACTCCCAAAGTGTGTGGATAACCACGACGCTCAGTCACACTCTCGCTGGGGTAGCATGCGGTTGCGCTCCCGTCAGCCGCTCCCCGTCGGCGGTCCCGTCAGCCGACCCCGGACGGTCCATTCCGCACTGCGAGGTGACCCCCAGGTGACGAACGTGATCGCGATCGCCAACCAGAAGGGCGGCGTCGGCAAGACGACAACCGCGATCAACCTCGCGGGTGCTCTCGAGGAGGAAGGATTCCGTGTCCTCTGCATCGACATGGATCCGCAGGCGAATCTGACGGCAGGCCTTGGAATCAATCTCAACACGGTCGATCGGTCGATGGCCGATGTCCTCGCCGACGGCAGGTCATCGCTTGCCGAGGTGATCCGGCCGACCGAGAGTGCCGGCATCGACGTGGCGCCGGCAAACATCGACCTCGCGAGCACGGAAGGCGAGCTGTTCACCGCCCTCGGTCGGGAGCAGGTCTTGCGCGATGCGCTCGAGGACAACGTGGCGGCATACGACTACGTGCTCATCGATTGCCCGCCGAACCTTGGCCTCCTCACGGTCAACGGCCTCGTCGCCGCGCAGAGCGTCATCATCCCGGTCCAGACGCAGTACTACGCCATGAAGGGCCTGAACAATCTCGTCAAGGTCATCAACACGATTCGGATGAAATTGAACAGGGACCTCCGCATCCTCGGGTTGCTGCCCACGTTCTACGACGGGCGTACGAACCTCGCCCGGGACATGCTCGACGAGCTTCGCGTTGTCGGCGACCACCACGTCTTCAACAGCATCGTGCGGAACACCGTGAAGCTTGGCGAGGCACCCCTCGCGGGCCGGCCGATCACCGTCTACGCCGGCGCCTCGGATGCCGCACGGACGTACCGCGATCTCGCTCGGGAGGTGATCGATCTTGGCCAGGCCTGACTTCCGCGCCACTGCCGCCCGTCGCCTGTCCGAAGACCGCGAGCTCTCGCCCGCGATCGTCAGCCTGCTCTCCGCGGAGCCCGGGGAAGTCGGGCGAAGCGTGGGCGTGCGCGTCCTCCCCGTCGACAACATCGAGCCCAACCCCAACCAGCCCCGGATGGTGTTCGACGCCGAGGCGCTTCACGAACTGTCGGCGTCGATCCGCGAGCACGGCGTCCTGCAGCCGATCCTTGTTCGTCCACTCGGCGCGAATCGGTACCAGCTGGTCGCCGGCGAACGACGCTGGCGCGCGTCGCGCGAGGCCGGCCTCCACACGGTTCCCGCGCTCGTCGAGGATCTCGACGACGAGGCCGCCCTCGAGATCGCGATCATCGAGAACCTCCAGCGCGAGGACCTGTCGCCGCTCGAAGAGGCGACGATGTACGACCGCATGATCCGGGACCACGGCTACAGCATCCGGAAGCTCGCCGACAAGATGGGCAAGGACAAGGGCTACGTCGAGAACCGGCTCCGCCTGGCGGACGCTCCGGACGAGATCAGGGAGCTGGTGTCTGTGCGCAAAGACACCCTTTCGCATGCCTACGAGCTCATGAAGGTCACCGACGAGAAGAAGCGCCGACGGCTCGCCGCGCGAGTCGCCAGCGGCGAGCTGTCGCTCGTGAAGCTCCGCGAGCGGATCGAGGGCCGGCCCGGCCGCGTTCGACTCGATGAGGTCGACGCGGGCGAAATGTTCGAGCCGAAGATCGCCCCGACGAACGGCAATGGCAACGGTCACGAACGCGACGACGACGCGGCGTGGGGCGGCACGGCCCGCACGCCGACCGTCCTCGGCGAGGACTCCCTCGTTCAGGCGCGGCACCAGCTCGCCGATGCTGTCGAGGACCTCGTCGGTGTCCTCCGCGCACCCGACGTCGTCTCCTCGATCTCGGACATCGATCGAGCGAACCTCGCGAAATACCTCACGATCGCGAAACTCAAGCTCGAGAACGCGATCGCGATGGTCCGGAGCGGCGAAGCCGACTAACGGCGGGTCAGCCGAGCGCGACCCAGAGCCAGGCCGCAGCCAGTACGGCGACGCCGACCGCCTCCGCCTCCCAGGCTCGCTCCCGGGCGGCCGGCCGGACATCGCGTGAGAGCGCCGCCGCAACCACCGGGATGACGCCGGCGACGGCGACGACCAGCGCCTGGCCCAAGCCCCCACCCGCGACGATCACGGACAGGACTGCGACGGCCGCGACACCACCGAACAGCCCGACCTCCCAGCCCCACGCGCGTCGCGAACCTAGCCGAGTTGCGATCGAGCTCACGCCGCTTCCGACATCGCGCTCGAGATCCGCGCGGGCATTCCCGATCGCGAGCCCGGCGCCCGCCGCCACGGCGGCCGGAATCAGGACCGAGAAGGCCGCCGGCAGGGCTCCGACGCCGCCGTACCACGCGTAGACCGGCAGGACGGGGATCCCGACGGCGAACGGCAGCCACGACCAGGCCGTTCCCTTCAGCCACACGTCGTACGAAAGCCCGATGGCGAGCACGCCCACTGCGATCGCCGCTGTCCCCCACCCCGCCGCAGCCGAGAGCACGAGCCCGATGCCGGCAGCGGCCACAGCAACTGTCGCTGCAAGACGGAGCGGCACGAGGCCGCTCGGGATGGGCTTCGATGGCTTCCCGACGGCGTCGGACGGCGCGTCGACGACATCGTTCACGGCGCCGATGGCGGCCTGCAACGCCGTCATGCCAAGGCCGAGCCGGACCGCGTCGGGCGCAGCGGCGCCCGCGATGGCCGCCAGCGCGGCCGTCGCGATGCCGTCGAGGACCGACGGGAAGGGATGCGTCAGCCGGACAAGTCCGACGGCCCGGGCGCCGAGGCCGGCTCCGCGGCGCGTCCGCGCGGCGGAGTCAGACGTAGACGAGCTCGTCGAAGTTCTTGACCAGATAGTCGATGAGACGCATCCGCCCGTCCGCAACTTGCGAGCGGATGCCCGGGACGAGCGCGAACAGCGTGATCGCGGGGACCATCAGGCGGCCGCCCCCGTCCCGCCCGATCACTGCCGGCGGGCCACCGCCGGATGCGAACACGCGTTCGAATTCCGTCTCACCGAGACGGGCTGCGACACGGAAGTCCTCGATCACCCGGACGACGCCGCGGCGGATCGCCACGTCGCGCATCAATTCTGACGCCCAAGCGTCGATCTGCTCGTCGCTCTGGTCGTCGAGGCGCTTTCGGTACTCCCGCGGATCGCCCGACAAGCCCGTGTCAGCCATCGCCGCGAGTATGCCACGCGAGCACCGCGGGACGGGCTGTCAGCGCTCCCCAGCCGGCGCTTCGACGGACGGCCGCGACCCCTCCGGCCAGTCGTTGAATACCTCGGTGAACCAGCGACCGAACCGCCCCGGCGGCGCGAAGTCTGGTCGATCGGCGACGAGAGCATGGAGCTCGGTCCAGCACCGCCGCGTGAGCTCGTCGACAGCGTCTCGCTTCGGCCGGCCGGTCGGCTCGATCGGCTCGCCGATCGTGACCCGAACGCGGCGCCCGAGCTTCAGCCAGCTCGTGCCGCTGATCGCGATCGGGACGAGCGGCACGCCGGAACGGAGCGCGAAGTACGCCGGCCCCTCCTCGAGTCGAAGGAGCTCCCGCTCCGACGCATGGATCCGGCCCTCGCCCGCGATCGCGAGCACGCCGCCGCTCGCGAGCACGGCGCGGACCCGGCGCGTCGCCTCGAGCAGGTCGTTCTTGCCCGGCCGGTAAGGCACCGTCGCACATGTCCAGTTCATCAGCCGGTTCCGGCCGCCTACGCCCATGTCTTCCTCCTTCGGGCCGAAGAAGAAGAGCCGGGGCCGCATCGGCAGCGTCGCCATCAGCAGGAACGGGTCGATCCAGTTGAGGTGATTGAAGCAGTAGATCGCCGGCCCGTCGGGGAGTCGCTCGCCGTGGTCGAGCTGCGGCCGGAAGTAGGCCCGTGCGACGAGCCAGGCGAGGCCGCGAGTGATCCAGTAGCGCGCGGTCCGGCGCCACGACGGTAGCCCGGCTCCTGGGAGCCCGGCTCGCGCGGCGGCCGTCGACGCGGGCGAGGCTGTCAGCGACCGGAACCGGTCGGGCGGCCGCGGGCCGCGCGCGTCGATGCGGAGCTCGCGCCGCTCGATGCGCTCCGTGCATTCGAGCCCGACGGACGCGCTTTGGCCGCGGATGCACGCCTCGGCCGGGACGGCGGCTCCGGCCGCGGCCGGCCGTCGATCGCCGCGAACACCTCGAGGGCGAAAGCGGCGATCCGGTCCGCGACGTCGTCGGCGCCGTTGAGGACGTTGCCCTCGACCTGGAAGCTCAACAGCCGGTGCCCGGCCGATGTCTCGAACGCCAGCTCGCCGGTCTGGACCCGGCTCCATCGGACCAGCTTTGCGCTCACTCGAGGACCCTCGCCGGCGACATTGACGCGGACGAACGCCGAGATGAGGCCGGCGGCCGTCGGGATGAGCATCGTGTAGCGGGTCCCCGGCTCCTCGCCCCAGGCGATCCACCCGTGCGGGTCGTCGCCCGCGCCGAGGGCCGTCAGGACCGGGTCGACAATCGCCGCGATCCGGGCGCTGCCGGCCTCACGGTTCGGGGCGGCGCGGCGCCACTCGCTCAGTCGCATCGATCCCTCCCCGCCTGCGCCCTCTGCTCCCCCTGTCCCGGCCGACCGAGGCTAGCACAGTCGTGTACGGTTCCGATCGGAGGGAATCCATGCGCGTCGACGGCCGCCTCGTGTTCTTCGGAGTGTTCTTCCTCGTCTTCGGCGGGGTGCTTCTCGCGGCGAGGCAGGGCCTGATTCCCGAGGACGTCGTGGCGAGCCTCTGGCAGCTCTGGCCCGTCCTCCTGATCGCGATCGGGCTCACGGTCATCCTCGCCCGGGGATCGGCCGCGTGGATCGGCGGGGTGCTCGCCGCGGCATGTCTCGGAGCGATGGCGGCGGGCCTCGTTGAGACCGGCGTCGGGCCCTTCGTCGGGTGCGGCGGCAACGAGGCCGGGACGCCGTTCGAGGAGCAGCGGGGCGGGCTCGCGTCGACAGCCAGCGTGGACGTTACGTTCAGCTGCGGTCAACTCGACGTCAGCACCGGCTCCGGGTCCGAGTGGTCCGTCGCGGGCAGCTCGAAGGACGGTCGCTCACCCACGATCCGGTCCTCAGACGCCGGCGTCTCGATCGAATCAGCGGAGCGGATCGGGTTCGGGTTCGGCGGCGGCGCCCGGGAGGATTGGCGGGTGACGGTGCCAAGCGAGCCGACGGTTGATCTCGGCGTGACGCTCAACGCGGGCTCTGGCCGGCTCCGGCTGCAAGGCGCAACGCTCGGGGGCCTCAGCGTCACGGTGAACGCCGGCTCGCTTTCGGTCGACCTCCGAGACATCGCCGCGATCCCCGATGTCGACGCGACCATCAACGCGGGCTCGACCGTGACGTGGCTGCCGGAGCTGCCGGTCCAGGGCGACCTCACCGTCAACGCGGGATCCCTCGTCATCTGCGCGCCCGACGACCTCGGGCTGCGGTTGAACACGGGCGACAACCCGATCTCCTCGAACGACTTCGAGCGGGCCGGCCTCGTCCGCACCGACGACGGCTGGGAAACGCCCGGCTACGCGACCGCGCCGATCCGAACCGAGCTCGACGTCACAGCCAATGCCGGGAGCGTCTCCCTGAACCCGAGCCAGCCCTGCAGCGGATAGGCGGCGATGGCGGCCGAGACCCGGCTCTTCCTGGTGCGGCACGGCGAGACCGAGTGGTCGGCGTCGGGCCGGCACACGAGCCGCACGGACGTCCCACTGACGCGGAACGGCGTCGCGCAGGCGGAGGCACTCGCCAGGCGTCTCTCGGGCGAGCGCTTCGCGGCGATCCTGACGAGCCCGATGCAGCGGGCCATTGAGACGTGCCGGATCGCCGGGCTCGCCCGCGATGCGATCGTCACGGACGATCTGCGGGAATGGGACTACGGCGTCTACGAGGGGCGGACGACCGACGAGATCCGCGTCGAGCAGCCGGGCTGGACGATCTGGACCGCTGACGTCCGTGGCGGCGAGCCGATCGAAGATGTCGCGGCCCGCGTCGACCGGATCATCGAGCTCGCGCTCGGCGCACCCGGTGACGTTGCGCTGTTCGGCCACGGCCACTGCCTGCGGATCCTCGCCGCGCGCTGGATCGGCCAGGCGCCACGCGCCGGCGCGCTGCTGGAGCTGTCGACGGCGACACTCTCGCGCCTCGGCTGGGAGCGCGAGCAGCGCGTCGTGGAGCTCTGGAACGACGGGAGCCATCTGGCCCGCCGCTGAACGACGGACGCCAGAGGCCGACCGGCTGCGCGGCGGCTAGGCTGGGCTCGTGAGCGATCTCGCCGAGGATGCCGCCGGCGGCAGCGAGCGTCGGGCCGGCGCGGCCGGTCTGCTGCCGACGGACCCCTCGGCCACGGCGGCGGACGCGGTCGCCGCCGCTTTCGGGGTGGATCCCGCCATCGGCCTGACGCCGGAAGAGGCGGCGGCCCGCCTCGCGACGCGGGGGCCGAACGAGCTGGAAGCGGTGAAGCCGACGTCGCTCCCGGCTCTCGTAATCGACGCAGTCACCGAGCCGTTCGTCCTGCTGTTGCTCGTCGCCGGGCTGGCTGCGGTCGCCCTGGGAGAGGTCCGCGACGGGCTGCTCGTGCTCATCGGGCTGCTCCCGATCGTCGGCGCCGACGTCGTCGTCGAGTACCGCGCCGACCGCGCGCTGGACGAGCTGCGAGCCGCCGCGGCGCCGGTGGCGCGGGTCCGGCGCGGCGGCCAGGCGATCGACGTTCCTGCGCGCGAGCTCGTCGCCGGCGACATCGTCCTGGTCCGCGCGGGCGACATCGTGCCTGCAGACCTGCGGCTCACCTCCGCCGTCGGGCTCGCGATCGACAGGAGCGCCCTGACAGGCGAGTCGGTGCCCGAAGCCGCCTCGCTCGCCCCGGACCCGGTGGGCGCCGCGCTGATCGAGCGCCGCTCGATGGCGTACAGCGGAACGAGCGTGGTCCGCGGCGCGGGCGAAGGGGTCGTGGTCGCGGCAGGCCCGCTGACGGAGACCGGCAAGATCGCCGCTACGCTCGCCGACGAGGAGCGACGGCGCTCGCCGCTGCAGCGTGAGCTCGATCGGCTCGTCCGGATCCTCCTCGTGGTCGCGGTCGGGCTGATCGTGATCACGGTCGGGAGCGGCTTCGCGCGGGGCTACCCGCCGGGAGCCAACCTGCTCGCCGGAATCTCGGCCGCGATCGCCGCCATCCCCGAGGAGCCGCCGATCCTGCTCGCCGTGGTCCTCGGCTTCGGCGCTCACCGGCTGCTGCGGCGCGGCGTCCTCGTCCGGCGACTCAGCGCCCAGGAGACGCTCGGCGCGGTCGGCCTGATCCTGACCGACAAGACCGGCACGCTGACACAGAACCGGCTCGTCCTCGCGGACGTGGTCGTTCCCGGCGACGGCCCGGCGGTCGATCGCCCGGCGATCCTGCGCGAGGCGATCCGGGCTGAGGAGGATGCGTGGCGAGCGGCGCTTAGCGGCGCCAGGCCCGGCTCGTTCAGCCTCGCCCTGGCGACCGCGCTTGAAGCCGACCGGGAGGATGGCGTCGCTGGCGGGCTGGCCGCCGCGGACCTCGTGACTGCGGAGCCGCCGACGGAGCAGGTGCCGGTCGCCCGGGCGACGTGGCGACGCGACGGCCGGGTCGTCGAGTCGGCGCTCGGCGCACCGGAGGCAGTCCTCGCGCTCGCCGGCGCGCCCTCGAACGAGGCAGAGGCGTGGCTCGCTGTCGCGAAGGCCCAGGCACAGACCGGCCGGCGCTTGCTGCTGCTTGCCGTCCGCGACGGCGAGGGTGCCGCGCCGTCGGCCCCTTGGCATCTCCGCGCGATCCTCGCGTTCGCCGATCCGATCCGCGACGGCGTCCGCGACGCGCTGCGGATGGCGACCGAGGCCGGGATCCAGACGGTCGTCGTGACCGGCGACCATCCCGCGACGACTGCGGCGATCGCGGCGGAGGCCGGCCTCGGCGCGGAGCGGATCGTCACGGGTCGCGAGCTCGAGACCTGGGACGACGGCCGCCTGGACGCGGAGCTGCCGACGCTCCACGGCGTCGCCCGCGCCCTGCCGGAGCAGAAGCTGCGGTTGGTCGACGCAGCGAGGCGGATCGGTCGAACGGTCGCGGTGACCGGCGATGGCGTCAACGACGCCCCCGCGCTGCAGCATGCGGACGTCGCCGTCGCGATGGGCAGCGGCACGGCGGTCGCGAAGGGGGCGTCTGACCTCGTCCTCGGCGACGACTCGTTCGCGACGCTGCTCTACGCGATCCGGGACGGGCGCCGCATCGTCGACAACGTCCTCAAGGGCCTCGTCTTCCTCGTGTCGACCCACGTCGCGCTGCTCGGGTTCGTGCTCGTCGCGACGCTGGTCGGCTACGCCCAGCCGCTGCTGCCGCTCCAGATCCTGTGGCTCGAGCTGTTCATCGACACCGCGACGTCCGTCGCATTCGAGCGCGAACCGGAAGAGCCGGAGACCATGCGGCGGCCGCCGCGGGACCGCGAGCGGCCGCTCCTGACGACGGACCTCCTGGCCCGGATCACGGGAGCCGGGACATTCAGCCTGCTCGGCGCGCTCGTGCTGATGGCCTGGCACCCCGGCGGCTTCGAGCAAGCCCGGTGGGTCGCGTTCACGGCTCTGGTCGTTGCCCAGGCCGTCCGGGCATATGCGAACCGGAGCCTGACGCTGCCGTACGGGGCCCTGCCCCGAAACACGTTCCTCGCCGTCGCGTGCATGGCCGTCATCGCGATCCAGGCGCTGATCCCGGCGATCCCGGGCCTGTCGAGCGCGTTCCACGCGACACCGCTCGACGCCCTCGACTGGGTGCTCGTCGCGTTCGTCGCGCTCGCACCGGCCGTTCTCGCCGGGGTCGTACGGGCGGCGAGGCCGGGGACGACCTGGGTCGCCTGATCGCGCCCGGCGCTACGCCTTCGTGAACTGGAGCTGGAACTCCATCGTCCCCCGATCGGCGATCGAGAGGACCATGAACGACTGCGGCCGGCTGATGCCGTAGTCGGCGAACAGAATATCGGTCGAGCCGGTGACGGTGACGACGTCGCCGGACACGCGAGCCTCGACTGGAATCTGGACCGACTTCGTGGTGCCGTGGATCGTCAGGTCGCCGGTCGCGGTGGACTCGATGACCTGGCCGTCCGCGGGCACCGTGCCGAGGTCCATCGGCTGGGTCAGCTTGAACGTCGCCGTCGGGTAGGTGCCGGTCTCGAGCGCCTGCCGGCGGAGCTGGCCGTCGCGCTGTGGGCGGTCGCTCTGGAGCGTGGAGAGGTCGGCGGTGAAGTCGGCGCCCGTCACGGTCGAGCCGTCGAACGTGAGGCTGCCGGTAACGTTCGGGGTCCGACCGACGGCCGTTGCCGCGCCGATGTTCGCGAGCTCCTCCTGGACGCGGTACCCGACGAACGAGCCCGAGAAGTCGGAGAACGAGCCGATCGAGGAGTCGACGTTCCAGGTTCCGTCGAAGACCGCGCCGCCAACCTCGGCACTCACGGTGCGTGACGCGGTCGCGACCGGTGAGGCCGTCGCGGCATCGACGGAGCTCGTCGCGCTCGGCGTCGTCGAGGCGCCTGCCAGGCCGACCGCAGCGGGCGCCGCGGGACGAAGGAACAGGTACGAGAACCCGAGCCAGCCCCCGAGCAGCATGGCGACGACGAGCGTGAGGAGCACGAGGATCGGCCAGCGCCGGCGAACGGTCGCAGGGAGCCCTGCGTCGGGGGCGTCGGAGGGTCGGAGGGCAGTCACGTCGGTCTCCCAGGGGCGTCTGACCGGCGGTTCACGGCCATCGAACCGGATTCCAGCGGCTCGTCGTGAGAGCCGTCTGAGACGGATCGTGCGTCGATCTCGTCGACCGCATCAGGCCGACGTCGACTCCAGCGGCGGCAACCGGACCCGGAACTGGGCGCCACCGCCCTGACGGTTCGAGACGGTGATCGTGCCGCGGTGGCGATCGACGATCCACTTCGCGATCGCCAGCCCCAGACCGGTCCCGCCGGACGGCGCGCCCGTCGCCCGCCAGAAGCGGTCGAAGAGGTGCGGCATGTCCTCGGGTCGCACGCCTCGGCCCTCGTCCTCGACGTCGAGAATCGCGGCGTCGCTCACGTGGCGGACCGCGACCCGGACCTGGCCGCCGGCGGGGCTGTGGCGGATCGCGTTATCGACGAGGATCATCACGAGCTGCCTGAGCCGGACCGAATCGCCCTCGACCATCGCCGGTTCCGGGTCGACCACGACGCGGACGTCCTTCGCCCCGGCCGGCTTCGCCATCGACGACGCGGCGGCAGCGGCGACGTCGCCGAGGTCGAGAGGCTGTCGAGCGAGCGTCACGCCGCCGGAGTCGGATCGGGCCAGCAACAGCAGGTCGTCGACGAGCGTCGTCATGCGCTCGACCTCGCTGTCGATGTCGTCGAGGGCCCCGCCGACGCCGCTGACGGCCTCGTTCCGATGGCGCCGAAGGAACTCGATCGAGCTCCGGACGACGGTCAGCGGCGTCCGCAGCTCGTGGCTGGCGTCGGCGGCGAACTCGCGCTGCCGCCGAAGCGCGAGGCGCTGGGCGGCTAGCGAATCACGAATCGGGACCAGCGCCCGGCGCGCGTAGACCGCCCCGAATCCGATCGCGACGAGGACGACGGCCGCGCCCCCCACCAGCAGCACCCGGAGGATCGCGTCGAGCAGGTCCTGCTCGGCCGACCGGTCCTGGATCACCTGGATGAACACAGGGCCGATGCGCGAGGTCGCCGCCTCCGTCCGGACGCGGATCGGGATTCCCCGCACTTCGGTCGTCCGGACGTCGACGCGGGCCGTCCGGGCGGCGTCGATGCTGGCCTCAACGGGCAGGCCGTCAGGCAGGAAGAAGCCGGCCGCCCCGAGCGCGTCGCCGTCGCTGTCGGCGAGCAGCGCGAACGTCCCCGAGCCGTCGCCGCCGAAGCTGAAGCCCTGGCCGGGCCGGCCCGGGTCCGGATGCTCGCGGAAGGCCGCCGCTCGCGCAGTCAGCTGCTGCTCGGCACGGTCCTCGAGGGCGCGCGCGGCGATCAGGTAGAGCCCGGCGCCGAGCACCACGAGCACGAGGAGCGTCGACAAGCCGCTCCAGGCCACGAGCTGCCAGCGGACACGCTTGATCAGCCGGTTGTCGGCGGCGATCGCCTCGAGTTCGGCCGGGTCGCCCTCGCCGGACCCGACACCGTCACGCATCACTCAAACGGTATCCCACGCCGCGGACCGTCTCGATGCGTGAGCCCTCGCGGCCGAGCTTCGTCCGGAGGTAGTGGACATAGGCGTCGACGGCGTTGGGCGTCACCGCGACGCTGAACGGCCACGCCTGGTCGAGCAGCTGGTCGCGGGTCAGCGTCTGGCCGGGGTGCCGGAGCAGGCACTCGAGCAGCGAGAACTCGCGCGGGCTCAGGTCGACCTCGGTGCCGCCGGCCGTGACCCGACGGGTCGCCTCGTCGAGGCTGATCGGGCCGACCTCGAGGACCGGCGTCGGGCGGCTCGGGCTGGTCGCTCGGCGGGACAGCGCGCGCAACCGCGCGGCGAGCTCCTCGTACGCGAACGGCTTCACGAGGTAGTCGTCCGCGCCGGCGTCGAGGCCGGTCACCCGGTCGCCGACTGTGTCCCGGGCCGTCAGCATCAGGATCGCCAGGTCAGCGCGCTTTTGGCGTAGCCGGCGGGCGACCTCGAGGCCGGAGATGTCGGGCAGGCCGACGTCGAGGATCACGGCCTCGATGCCGCCGCCGTCCTCGGCGATCGCCAGCCCTGTCTCGCCGTCGGACGCGACGTCGACCACGTGGCGGTCCTCCTCGAGGAGGCGCACCAGCGACCGGCTGAGGCGTTCGTCGTCCTCGACGACGAGCAGATGCATGGTCCTGGCTCCTGCTACGGCACGACCGTGCGGTTTCTCCCGGCCGGGCCGGTCGGATGATAGGTCGTGTCGCGACTGGCGAGTCCGGGCGGGATCAGCTCGACTGGCCGCCGGCGATGGCGATGAGGTCTGCGGCGGCCTTGATCGGGATGGCGAAGCCGAGGCCCTCGGCGTTGCCGGCGATCGCGGTGTTGATTCCGACGACCGCGCCGGAAGCGTCGAGGAGCGGCCCCCCGCTGTTGCCGGGGTTGATCGCGGCGTCGGTCTGGATCAGGTCATGGAGCTTGATCGGGCGACCGGTCTCCTCGTCCTGGACGGTGATGCTGCGGCCCGTCGCGGAGATGATCCCCTTCGTCACCGTCTCGGTGAACGTCCCGAGCGGGCTGCCGATGGCGATCGCCGTCTGGCCCACCTGGAGGGCGTCGGCGTTGCCGAGCGTCGCCGGCTTGAGCCCCGTCGCCTCGACCTTGATCAGCGCGAGATCGTTGTCGTCGGCGATCTTGACGACCTTCGCGGGGTACTCCGAGCCGTCGTGGAGCGCGACCGTGAGTGAGTCGGCGCCCTGGACGACGTGCCGGTTCGTGAGGACGTACCCGTCCTCGCTCAGGATCACGCCGGAGCCGACACCGGTCGTCGGGATGTTGAACATCGAGAACCCGCCGGTCGACATGCCGTCGGCGGTGATCGTGACGACGGATTCCTTCGCAGTCGCGACGATGGCGGGCAAGTCGGCGTCGGTGATCGTCTTCACCTGGACGGCGGCCTGTCCGGGCGACGTACCGGACGTCGCCGCCGGAGGCTGACTCTGCGTGGCCGCGAGGAGCCCGATCGTCGACGCGGAGGCCAGGACCGCGGCGAGGACGCCCGCACCGACGACCGACCGCAGGCCGCGGGAGGAGTCGTGGCGGGCGGCGGTCGTCGGCGGCGAGGGCGTCGCGATGGCCGGCGCAACCCGTGCGGAGGCTGCGGCCGGCGCGGCGGCGTCAGCCGGGGAGGCGGCCGACGCGCGAGGAAGGACTGGAATGGGGTCCGGAGTGATCTTCGACCATTCGGTCATGTGGGGGCGCTCCTGGCGATCGGATTCCTTGTGTGGTCAAAGGAAAGCCGACGCCGCTGAGAAGAACGTGAGAGGACCCCGCGTGGCCGCGAGGGCTCGCTCCATGCCCCGAGACGACGTTCAGTCGGAGCTGCCCGATGACCCGGGGCTCGCCTCGGGCCCGGTACCCGGCGGATCCTTCCGAGGGTGATCGCCTCGAAGCTTGCCCGTACCGGCGAGGATGCGCGCTGCGTCCAGTGACCCATCGCTGTTCTGGTCGCCCTCGGCGACGATCCGCATCCCCACCTTGACGTCGTCGAGATCGGCAGTTCCCGAGACGTCGTCGACGCGATACTTCGTCGACCCGCCGACATGAACCGTGACCGAGAGTCCGCCGCGCTGCTCGATCGTGATCGTCGAGCCGGTCTTCGCTGTGACTCTTCCGGCGACCGTCGGCAGGACGACGTCGACCCGGGTGATCGTGAACGTGCCGTCGGCGTTGCGCTGCTGGCGGAACCGGATCGAATCGCCGACCGCGAGGTCGCCGGCCGCGATCGTCTGGCCGCCTTTGGTGATCTCGGTCGAGGACGTGACCTCGATCGTCCGCGTCCAGCCGTCGACTGTCTTGAGCGAGACGCTCGAGCCGGCGATCGCGGTGATCTCGACGCCGCCAGCCCGACCGATGCCGCCGAACACGCCACCGAAGCGACCGAGGCCGCGGCCGCCCCCCGGATCCGCATGGGGCTTGAGGTTGGCGCTCGGGCTCGGCGCGCCGTTCGCGACCGTCCCCGCGGCCGGCATGCCGGTGGCCGCCATGGCGATCGCGGCGGTCATCGCCACCGCGACGAGCGCCACCAGGACGGAAATGATCCGGCGACGATCCGCATTGGGCGTCCGTCCCGTGAACGAGGGGGATGGACTCGAAGGGGGCGTGGCCGGGGCCGTCATGTCAGTCTCCTGGCTGGCGAGCGTGGCGCAAGGGGTTCGTCCACGCTCGTCTGCTGAGGGTCCGCCGCGATTCTGTGGAAATCATGAGAGCGCCGGACAACTCTCATGTTCGTGTCGAGGCCGGAACGGGCTGCCCCGCGGGGCCCGGCCCTGGACGCGGCGCCGGGGCGTGGATCACCTCGAACTGGCTCGAGTTCGCGAGGACGTCGACCGTCCCGTCGCGGACCGCCAGGTCGATCGACCCGCGCCCCGCTCGGAGGTTCCGGATCGTGACGTCGGGCAGCCAGTCAGGCAGGGCCGGGTTGACGTAGAGGCGCGACCCCTCGCGGTCCGTCGTCGCGTGGATTCCGCACAGGATCGCGATCAGCCGCAGGACGGAGCCGGCGGCCCATGCCTGCGGCACGTTCGCGCCCAGGTACTGGACGGGAAAGCTCGCCTCCCGCCGGGTCAGGCCGGCGAACAGCTCCGGGAGGCGGTATGCGACCTGTCGCTCGGCGACGTCGAAGAGACCCTTCGCGATCCGGGCGGCCTCGTCGTCGAATCCGTAACGCCGGAAACCGCCCGCGATCAGCGCGTTGTCGTGCGGCCAGACGGTGCCGGTGTGGTAGCTGAACGGGTTGTAGGCAGCGTGCTCCGACGACAGCGTCCGGACTCCCCAACCCGACCACATGTCGTCGGCGAGCAGCCGCCGGACGACGCTCTCAGCGCGATCCGGCGGCACGATCCCCGACTGGAGCAGGTGCCCGGCGTTCGACGCGACCGATTTGATCGGCTTCTTGTCGCCGTCGAGGCCGAGGTAGTAGGTCCCCTCCTCCTCCCACCAGAAGGCGTCGTTGAACCGCTCGTACAGCTCCTTCGCCTCCCGCCGGAGCCGACGAGCGTCGGCCGGCCGCCCGAGGATCTCGTAGACGTCGCCCATCCGGAGCTTGGCATCCCAGACGTACCCCTGGATCTCGCAGACCGCGATCGGCAGCGGCGCGAGGCTGCCGTCGGCATGAGGGATCGCGTCGCCGGCGTCCTTCCAGCCCTGGTTGTAGTAGCCGTGCGACGAGCGGGTCCTGTACTCCAGGAAGCGGTCGCCGTCGATGTCCCCGTGGCGGTCGACCCAGCGAAGCGCCGCCTCCGCGTTGGGGAGGTATCGGTGGAGCACGCCGTCGTCGCCAGCCCACTGGTAGAGGTACGACAGGACGATCAGGTACAGGCCGGTCGCGTCGTGCGTGCCGTAGTAGGGCTGGTACGGCAGGATCCCGAGCTGGGCGAGCTCGCCGTGACGGACCTCGTGCGGAATCTTGCCCGGCTCCATGTCGCGCTCGGGGTCGTCGGCATTCGCCTGCATCGCGCCGAGCCGCCGCAGAGCGCCCGCGGCGAATTCCGGGTAGCCCGAGATCGCCTGCATCGAGACCGTCAGCGTGTCCCGCCCGAAGAGCGTCACATACCACGGCACGCCGGCCGCGGGGATGTAGACGCCGCGCTCGAACGTCGGGTCCTCGAGGCGGAGCGCTTCCATGTCGCGGACGGCGCGGTCCCATGCCCGCCGGACCGTGTCGTTCGACGTTTCGAGGCCGACGTCCGGCAGCCGCGCGGTTTGGGGATGGGGCGATTCGACGGCGTTGCAGCCGAGCGTCGACGGCCGGCGAGCGTCGGACTGGGTGATCGGCAGCCAGCGCAGGCAGGTGTGCCAGCTGGCCTTCGGAGGAAGGCGCGCAACGAAGACGAGGCTGCCGTTCGCGTATTGCGGCGGCGCATCCGCCTTGTCGACCGCGACGACCAGCTCACGCCGGAAGGGACCGTTCTCGTATGACGTGCGCAGCTCGCGACGCGATCGGAAGAACCGGGTGTTGACGATGCCCCGCCGGACCAGCGCATCGGCACGGACGTCGAAGATGTCGGCGAAGTCGGATTCGATCGCGACCTCGATCGTGAGCCGGACGGGACGCCGGCCGTGGTTCGTGATATCGAGGTCCTCGTGGATGCCGCCCGACACGGTCCGGTCGACTCGGACGCTGAGGGTGTGGCGATCGACGAGACCCTGGTCGTCGAGGAACGGGTCGTTCGTGTACTCGAATCGGGCCGAGAAGAACTGGATCGGAGCGGAGTTCAGGAGGAGCGGCCGGCGGCCGTTGACCCGCAGCTCCCACGACGAGATGAACCGGGTGTCGCGGGTGAAGAAGCCGTCGTCGCGACCGCCGAGGATCCGGCCGTCCGGCTGGCAGACGAGGAACCGGTCGTCGCGGTTGATCGTGATCGACGAGGGGCCGACCTGGACCGGGAACGTCACGCGTTGACGCTACTCTGCCCGGCGATTGGCCGCTGGTCGGTCACGCCGCGCCGCGGCTTTGCGATCCACGGCCGTTTCGGAGACGGGCGTGCGCGGCATTTCTCGGCTCGACCGATGAGTCGCGCCGGCGGGCGGAGTCTCAACAGGTGGCGCCGGCAATGAGTCCGGCGCCTCCGATTCCGGAGCTGTCGCGGCGTCGGCGAAATCCCGAACCGCAACCTAGACTGGGAGGACCACGCTGCCCACCCGCTCTCGGACGTGCCCATGACCGACATCGCCGCTGCCCCGACCGCCGCCGTGTCCGCCTCGGCCGGCATCGCCCTCGAGGACGCCGACGTCTCGGCGATCCTCGAGCCGTTCCGCTCCGAGCTCACCGGCTACTGCTACCGGATGCTCGGCTCGACGTTCGAGGCCGAGGATGCGGTCCAGGACACGTTCGTCCGGGCCTGGCGCGCGTTCGATCGGTTCGAGGGTCGCGCGGCGCTGCGATCCTGGCTCTACCGGATCGCGACCAACGTCTGCCTCGACGCCCTGAACGGCCGGAAGCGACGCGAGCGACCCATCGACATGGGGCCGGCTTCGACTGCGGACCGGGCATTGCCGGATCCGCTTCCGGAGGACGCGTGGGTCGAGCCGATCCCCGACGGTCGGGTCATGCCGTCCGGCGGCGACCCCGCCGAAATCACGATCGCCCGCGAGTCGATCCGGCTCGCCTTCGTCGCGGCGCTGCAGCACCTGCCGCCGAAGCAGCGAGCGGTCCTCATCCTCCGGGAGGTGCTGCGATGGCACGCCGACGAGGTCGCGGAACTGCTCGAGACGACCGTGCCGTCCGTCAATAGCGCGCTCCAGCGGGCACGAGCCACGCTCGCTTCGAAGGACGTCCGCGATGACGGCGACCCCATCGACCCCATGGACGAGGAGCAGAAGGCGCTCCTCGCGCGGTATGTCGACGCGTTCGAGCGCTACGACATGGACGCCCTGACGGCGCTCCTCCAGCACGACGCGACGTGGTCGATGCCGCCGTACGACCTGTGGCTCCAAACCCACGATGACGTCGTCAAATGGTGCCTCGGCCCCGGCATCGGCTGCCGCGGCTCGCGGCTGATCCCGACGATCGCCAATGGCCGATTCGCTTTCGGCCAGTACAAGCCCGATCCGGTCAACGGCGGGCTCGCACCGTGGTCCCTGCAGGTCCTCGAAACGTCAGGCGATCGGATCAGCGGGATCGTGTTCTTTCTCGACACGGCCAGGTTCTTCCCGCTCTTCGGCCTCCCCGACCACCTCGACGGCTAGCGCTCCGAGGCCCGCGAGCACGAGCAGCTCGACGAGGTCGGGCTTCGCCCGCCGCAGCTCGACCCGTCGGCCGAGGCGTCGCGCCGAGAGGGCCATCCGGGCGAGTGCGTCGACCGTGCCCATGTCCGGGTCCTCGAGGCCACCGACATCGCATGCGAGCGGCCCAGGCTCGCGGGCCGCGGCCCGGGCGCACACGCACCGCGTCAACGCCGCCGAGTCCTCTCGCCGAATCCGGCCGGCGAGCGTGATGTACCCGGGTCGTGACGGTGCCATCGATGGGGCGCGCGGACTCGGCTCGGTCAAACGCGACCTCCTTCGCCACTCAGACCGGCCGATCGACAGGGAATCATCGGTCGCAGCCTGGACCGGCGGATTGCGCGCCCGACCGGCGGGCCGATACGCTGCGGGCGACACGGAACCGACCGTTTGCTTGGAGGGGTCCCCAGTGCGCGCTCTTCGACTCGGCATGGTGGTCCTCGCCTCGGTCACGCTGCTGTGGGCGTGCAGCCCGAGCACCGCCAAGCTCACGGGGACGATGTGGAAGCTGACGGCGGTGACGATGACAGGGACGGGCTCTGCGATTCCGCCCGGCATCGTTCCCGTCGCGGACCAGGCCCGCTACACGATCACGTTCAATGACGACGGCACGTTCGACGCCACCGCCGACTGCAACAACGTTGGTGGCAGCTACACGACGAATGGCAACAGCATCACGATCACGCCCGGGCCGTCGACGCTCGTCGCGTGCCCGGCAGACTCGTACGGCGACGCGTTCGTCACGGCACTCGGCCAGGCGGCAGCTTATGCGGTCGGTGGGAGCGTGCTGACGTTGACGCTCGGCGGAGGTAACTCGCTCACTTTCGGCTAGGGCCGGCGGCCGCGACAAGCCGGGCAACCCGCCGCCGACCGGTGGCAGCCCGGCGTCGCGGTGCCTCGGAGCACCACCACGGGGCGGTTTCGAGGCGTTTGGACGAGATCGCTGTAGTAGTGTCTGCTGCACGTCACTTCGTCTGAGTTGGGGGTCGTTCCGTGCGCTCGCCGACACGTTGGCGCATGCGGTCCGGGATCCGCCGGGCGGTCATGACGGCCACCTGCCTCGCCCTCGTCGCGCAGGGCCTGCCGATGGCGGCGGGCCGGTCGGCGGCGGCCGTCATCGAGCCCGGATTCCAGGTGGCAACGATCGCAAGTGGCATCGACACGCCGACCGCGATCGCCTTCGCGCCTGACGGTCGCTACTTCGTCACCGGGCGGGGCGGCCTGGTCCTCGAGTACGACGGTCCCACGGACCCGACGGCTACGACGGTCATCGACGTGTCGGCCCAGGTCCACGTTGCTGGCGACAGGGGTCTGGTCGGCCTCGCCGTCGACCCCCAGTTCCCGGCACGGCCGTACATTTACCTGCTGTACATCGTCGACGCCCAGCCCGGCGGCGTCGCGCCGTTCTACAACGATCAGTGCCCGCTCTCGCCCAGCGGCGCCAAGGATGGCTGTCCGGCCGCTGGCCGCCTCTCGCGGATCACCGTCGACCAGAACACGAACATCGCGATCGGGCCGGAGCAGATCATCATCGGCGGCACGTACTGGTGCCACCAGCAACAGGCGCACGCCGTCGACCACCTCGCGTTCGGACCGGACGGAGCCCTCTACATCAGCTCTGGCGAGGGCGCGACGGCAAGCTTCACCGACTGGGGCCAGCACAGTGGCGCAGCTGACGCGATCGTGATCCCCAATGCCTGCGGCGACCCGCCCCGGCCGGCTGGCCAGGCGCTGAGCCTGCCGACGACCGAGGGAGGCGCGCTCCGCGCCCAGGATCTCAGGACGAGCGGCGACAGCGCCCAGGGCAGCGGCGCGATGACCCGCGTCGACCCCAACACGGGCAACGCCCTGCCGGATAACCCGCTCGTCGGCAACGGGATCGCGAGCGACGATCGGCACATCGCCTACGGACTGCGCAATCCATACCGGTTCACGTTCAGGCCCGGGACGAACGAAATGTGGGTCGCCGACGTCGGCTGGAATACCTGGGAGGAGATCGACCGCATTCCCAACCCGACCGACTCGACCATCGAGAACTTCGGTTGGCCGTGCTACGAGGGCGTCGGCCGGCAGCCTGCCTGGGACAACCTCAACGTCAACATCTGCGAGAACCTGTACGCAGCTGGGGCATCCGCCGTCACCGCGCCCTACTTCACGTACAGCCACAACGCTCCGCCGGATGCCGCGCGGTGCACCACGGGCGGCGGCGCGATCACCGGGATCGCGTTCGGCGGCCCGCCCTACCCGGTCCAGTACCACGGGGCGCTGTTCATCGCCGACTACGTGAAGAAGTGCCTGTGGGCGATGATGCCCGGTGCCAACGGCCTGCCCGACTCGACGAACATCCACACGATCGCCACCGGCGTCACACCGGTCGACATCGAGGCCGCCCCGGACGGCCGCCTCTACTACGTCGACATCGCCCTCGGCACCGTCAACCGCCTCGACGCCTTCGGGACCGGAAACCAGCCTCCGATCGCGTCCTTCACGACAACGCCGCCGTACGGCGCCACGCCGCTCGCGGTCACGTTCGACGCGTCTGCTACCACCGATGACGGTCCTCTATCGGCGCTCACCTACCGATGGGATCTCGACGGCGACGGTCAGTACGACGACGCGACGGGCGTCACGGCCTCTCGGACGTACTCCGCCAGCGCGAACGTGAAGGTGGGCCTCCTTGTCGCGGACGGTTCGGGCGCGACCGGCGCGACGAGCTTCGTCGTGCAGCCGGGCAACACACCGCCCACGGCCACGATCACGGCGCCGCTCACGAGCCTCACTTGGGCGGCAGGTGACACCGTCAACTATTCAGGGACCGCTTCGGACGCCCAGGAGACGCTCGGGCTGACGAGCATGAAGTGGTCGGTCTCGCTCCACCACTGCTTCACGATCGATCAGTGCCATGAGCACCCCCAGGGAACGTTCGTCGGCGGAGGCGGCTCGTTCGTCACCCCCGAGCATGAGTACCCGGCATATCTCACGTTCACGCTGACGGTCACCGATAGCCGGGGGTTGACCGACACCAAGTCCGTCCGGGTCGACCCCAAGACGCTCAACGTGACCTTCACAACGCAGCCATCCGGGATGCAGCTGACCGTCGGCAGCGGCGTCGTCACGACGCCGGCGTCGATCACCTCGATCCAGGGCTCGCGAATCTCGGTGACCGCCAACTCGCCGCAATTCTTCGGGAATACGTCATACGTGTTCAGCCAATGGTCGGACGGCGGGGCGGTCAGCCACGACATCACGCCGCCAGCAAGCGGCCTGACGTATACGGCGTCGTACGTGCCCGGCGGCCCCGGCACGGCACTGCTCGTCGTCGGCGGAAGCCCGACGACGCTCGGCGCAGGCGACGGCGCGGTTCGGGCAAGGCTTCAGGCGCTCGGCTATAGCGTCGTCGTCGTGGGCGACAGTGCCAGCACGACCGCCGACGCGAATGGCAAGCAGGTCGTCGCGATCAGCTCGTCGATCCTCGCGGCTAACGTCGGCACGAAGTTCCGATCGGTGACGATCCCGGTCCTCACCTGGGAGCACGCGCTGTGGGACGACCTCGGCATGACCGCGGCGGCCGGGACCCAGGTCTCGAGCCAGCAGAGCCTGACGATCGCCAGCCCCGGCCACCCGCTGGCGGCTGGCCTGACCGGCACGGTCCAGATTGCGACGGCCGCAGACACCCTCCCGCAGGGGAGCCCCAACGGCAACGCCACCATCGTCGCCCGGCTGCCCGGCACGACCACCGCCAGCGACTTCGCCTATGACGCCACGGCGGTGATGCCCGGCCTCACCGCCCCGGCCCGACGCGTCGGCCTGTTCATGGGCGACAACACCGCCGCGATCTTTACCACGAGCGGCCGGGCCCTGTTCGACGCCGCGGTCGTCTGGTCGGCCGGCGGCGGCGGTCCCGGCCCGTCGCCCAGTCCGAGCGCGAGCCCCAGCCCCTCGCCGAGCCCGAGCCCCAGCCCCTCGCCCAGCCCGTCGCCGTCGCCCAGCCCGAGCCCCTCGCC
>JBJMMH010000116.1:0-18091 GCA_045804885.1 Chloroflexota bacterium
ATCGCAACGGTGCCAGCATTCGAGGTCTTCCGGACCGACCCCCAGCGGGTACCGCGACCCCATCCGCGAATGCGCCATTCGATCGGCCGAATCAGGGGAAGGAGGCTCCACTGGTGACCGAGCATGTTTCGCTCACGGTCAACGGGCAGCGACGGGAGGCGGACGTCGAGCCGAGACGCTTGCTGGTCCAGCTGATCCGTGAGGACCTCCAGCTCACCGGCACCCACGTCGGCTGCGACACGAGCCAGTGCGGCGCGTGCACCGTCCACGTCGACGGCAAGGCCGTGAAGTCCTGCACGATGCTCGCCGTCCAGGCCGACGGCGCGACCGTCCAGACGATCGAGGGGCTGACACCCAGCGAGGGCTTCCATCCGCTCCAGCAGGCGTTCTGGGAGAAGCACGGCCTGCAGTGCGGCTTCTGCACGCCCGGCATGATCATGATCGCGGCGGACCTCCTCGCCCGGAATGCCGACCCGACCGACACCGAGATCCGCCACGCGCTCGAGGGCAACTACTGCCGCTGCACGGGCTACCAGAACATCGTCGCAGCGATCCGGGACGCGGCCGCGACGATGAAGGCCGGCGCCGCCGCCCCGACCGGCGCGGCGAGCGCGAACGCGTAGGGACCGAGGAGCAAGACGATGACCAGCGACGTCCTCGGCGCACCGATCAAGCGGGTCGAAGACCCCAAGTTCATCACCGGCAAGGGCCGCTACCTGGACGACGTCCAGCTGACCGGCACGACGCACCTCGCGATCCTCCGCAGCCCGTACGCCCACGCGAAGATCAACTCCATCGACATCGCACGAGCGAAGGCGATGCCCGGTGTCCTGGCGGTCTTCGTCGGTGCCGACATCCCCTACAACCCGCTGCCGATGGCCTGGCCGGCAGGCGGCTCGGCCGGGCTCCAGAACAACGTCAACACGCCGCGCATCCTCGCCACCGACGACGTCAAGTGGACCGGCGAGGGCGTCGCCGCGGTCGTCGCGGAGACCGAGGCGCAGGCGTTCGACGCCATCCGCGAGATCGATGTCGACTACACGCCGCTGCCGACGGTCGTCGACGCCGAGAAGGCGACCCAGGACGGCGCGCCGCAGCTCCACGAGAACGCCCCGAACAATGTCGTGTTCGACTGGACCGTCGGCGACAAGGACGGCACAGAGGCCGCGTTCCAGGACGCCGAGGTCGTCGTCAAGCAGCGGCTCGTCAACCACCGCCTGATCCCCAACCCGATGGAGGCCCGCGGCGACATCGGCTGGTACAACCCCGGCACCGAGGAGTACACGGTCTGGATGTCGAGCCAGACACCGCACATCCAGCGGCTGCTGCTGACGGCGTTCGTGACCGGGATTCCCGAGCACAAGGTTCGCGTCATCGCCCCCGACGTCGGGGGTGCGTTCGGCACGAAGATCTTCTGCTACGCCGACATGGCGCTGGTCATGTTCGCGAGCAAGCAGATCGGCGGCCGGCCCGTGAAGTGGGTCGAGAGCCGCACGGAGAACTACCAGGCCACGACCCATGGTCGCGACCACATCACGTACGTCGAGGTCGCCGGCAAGCGGGACGGCGAGATCACCGGGCTGCGTGTCAAGACATACGCCAACCTCGGCGGGCGCCTGTCGACGATCGGCCCCGGCATCCCGACCACGCTCTACGCCCGCGTGCTGTCGGGCTGCTACAAGATCCCCAACGTCTTCGCCGAGGTCATCGGCGTGTACACGAACACGACGTTCGTCGACGCCTACCGCGGCGCCGGCCGGCCGGAGGCGACGTACGTCGTCGAGCGGGCGATGGACCTTTTCGCCAATGAGATCGGAATGGACAAGGCGGCGATCCGCCGCAAGAACTTCATCCCGCCCGACCAGTTCCCGTACGACAACCCGTCGGGCCTCGGCACGGCCAGCGGCGGCGCCAAGATCTACATCGATTCAGGCAACTACGAGCCGGCTCTGAACAAAGCGATCATGGCCGCCGGCTACATGGATCTGGAGTCCAAGAAGGCCGAGGCAAAGTCGCGCGGCAAGCTGCTCGGTATGGGCCTCTCGACCTACATCGAGGTCTGCGGCGTGGCTCCGTCGAAGTGGATCGGCGCGGTCGGCGAGGGCTGGGGCGCAGCGATGTGGGAATCGGCCAACATCCGGGTCCATCTGACGGGCAAGACGGTCGTGACGGTCGGCACCCAGCCGCAAGGCCAGGGGCACGAGACGACGTACGCGCAGGTCGTGTCGAGCGAGCTCGGCATCCCGATGGACGACATCGTGGTCCAGCACTCGGACACGCTCGGAACGCCGTTCGGCTACGGCTCGTACGGCTCTCGGACGAGCTCGGTCGGGATGACGGCCGCGATCAAGGCCGCGGGCAAGATCAAGGACAAGGCTCGGCGCTACGCCGCCCACATGCTCGAGGCGTCCCCGGACGACATCGAGATCGACGGCAGCGAGTATCGGGTGAAGGGCTCGCCGGACCGGAAGCACACCCTCGCGGAGATTGCGTTCGCCCTCGACCTCGCGTTCGACGCGCCGGAGGGCATGGAGCCCTACCTCGACGAGACGGCCTACTACGACACGCCGAACTGCACATGGCCGTTCGGGACGCACATCGCCGTCGTCGAGATCGACGAGGAGACCGGCAAGGTCGACCTCGTGAAGTACGTCGCGGTCGATGACGTCGGCAAGAAGATCAACCCCTTGATCGTCGACGGCCAGCTCCACGGCGGCATCGTCCAGGGCGTTGGCCAGGCCCTTTGGGAGCAGGCGGTCTACGACGAGGACGGCCAGCTCCTCAGCGGCTCGATGCTCGACTACGCCCTGCCACGGGCGTCGTGGCTGCCGAACCTCGAGCTGGACGAGACCGTGACGCCGTCACCTGTCAACCCGATCGGCGTGAAAGGCGTCGGCGAGGCGGGGGCGATCGCGTCGACGGCCGCCGTGGCCAACGCCGTCAACGACGCGCTGTCGCCGCTCGGGATCAGACATCTCGATATGCCGTTCACGGCCCAGAACGTGTGGCGGGCGATCCAGTCCGCGAAGGGAGGCCAGGCATGATCCCGGCCGCGTTCGAGTACACCCGGGCGGCGACGATGGCCGACGCCGTTGCCGCCGTCGGCGGCGGGGCGAAGGTCATCGCCGGCGGCCAGAGCCTGCTGCCGCTGCTGAAGCTGCGTCTCGCCGCGGCCGACCGGCTGGTCGACATCGCCCGGATCGGGGAGCTCAAGGGGTACCGCGAGCTGCCAGACGGCGGCGTCGAGATCGGGGCGCTCACGACCTACTCCGAGTGGCAGGCGGCGACGGTCATGCCCTCCGTCGCTGAGGCGATCGAGCAGATCGCCGATGTCCAGGTCCGCAACCGGGGCACGATCGGCGGGGCGATCGCCCACGCTGATCCTGCCTCCGATGCCGCCGCGATCGCGCTTGCGTTCGATGGCCAGGCCGTCCTTCGCGGGCCGGGCGGCGAGCGGGTCGTGCCGCTCGACGGGTTCTTCGAGGGTCCGTTCCAGACCGGTATCCGGCCCGACGAGATCCTCGTCGCGATTCGGCGCGGGCCGGTTCCGGCCGACGCCCGCTTCTCGTACCAGAAGCTCGCCCAGCCGGCATCGGGCTACCCGATCGTCGGCATCGCCGCCGTCATTGTCGCGAGCGGCGGGTCGATCTCGCATGCGGCGATCGGCGTGACGGGCGTCCACGAGCACGCGTATCGGGCGGAGGACGTCGAGCAGGCGCTGATCGGCTCGGACGCATCGGATGCGTCGATCGCGGCGGCCGCCGCCCACGTCACCGACGGCGTCGAGGTCAACTCCGATATTCACGCAGACGCGGAATACCGGGCGGCGATGGCAGTGATCTACACGCGACGCGCGATCGAGGGCGCCCTCGGCCGCTAGGCCGGGCCTCCGCCCCACCGTTGCGCGTCGAACGGATCGAGCCGGGTAGGAGCGCGCCCGCGGCGCTCGCCGGCGCGGTGCTGACTCGCGACCTCCGGGTCGCGGGCTCCCGGTGGTCGAAGGGCCGGCGGCTCAGTCCCGACGATCTCCTGGCGCTTCGTGACAACCCCGACGCCGTTCCGTCGGACGGCGTCAGCGTCCTGGTCCTCGATTCTGGCGACCTCCACGAGGACGAGGCGGCGCTTCGCCTCGCGGCCGCCGTCGGTGACGAGACACTCGTCCCGCGCGGCCCCAGCGAGAGCCGGGTCGACCTTCTCGCCCGCGTTCCTGGTGTGCTCCATGTCCGGACGCGCGAGCTGGAGCGTCTCAACCGCGTCGATCCGCTCGAGGTCTTCACGTCGTTCGACGGCTCGATCGTCCAGGCCGGCGACCTCGTCGCAAGCGTCAAGGTCGCGCCGCACGTCGTCCCGGAGGCGGCCGTCGCCGACGGCGAGCGGGTCGCGCGGTCCGGCCGTGGCGCGATCGTCCGGGTCGCGCCGTTCCGTCCGATGCGCGTCGCCGTCGTCGTCCGGGAGGCGATCCACCCCGTCGGGCGCGAGCGTTTCGAGGCGAGTGTCCGGGCGAAGGTCGAGACGCTGGGTTCAGAGATTGTCTCGATCGTCTACGCCGAGAGCGATGATGCCGTCGTCAGCGAGCTTCGGGGCGCGTCGCGCGGCCGCGGGCGGGCGGATTTGATCCTCACGGCGGGCGGCGGCAGCACCGATCCCCTCGACCCGTTCTTCGTCGCGATCGACGAGCTCGGCGGCGAGATCGTCCGCCGAGGCGTCCCGTCGCATCCCGGCTCGATGGTCTGGCTCGGCCGCCTCGGCCGGACCGCGGTGCTGGGCCTGCCGACGTGCGGCGCGTACTCGAAGGCGACGGCGGCCGACCTCGTCCTGCCGCGCCTCCTCACCGGGGAGCGGCCGGGTCCGCTGCTGGTGTCGCCGCTTGGCCATGGCGGGATCCTCACCCGGAACCAGCGCTTCAGATTCGCCGAGTACGCCAAGGATCTCGAAGCGCCCGAGGGCTGATCATGCTCCGGGCCCCGCAATGGACGGCCGTCGACATCCAGCGGGTCTCCGGCCGCCGGAGCCCGTCTCGGCCGCGGTGTACGATCCGGCGATGCCTGACCCCGTGACCTCGAATCCGCCGGTGACCGGGAGCCTCTCGACGATCGAGGGCATCCAGGACTCCTTCCGGGCCCGCGGCTACGTCTCCGACCGTCCGCTTGCGACGGCGACGTTCCTCGCGTTGCAGCTCGATCGCCCGCTCCTGCTCGAGGGCGAGGCGGGCGTCGGCAAGACCGAGCTGGCGAAGGTCCTCGCGGCGAGCCTCGGCACGCGTCTCATCCGGCTCCAGTGCTACGAGGGGCTCGACGTCAACGCCGCCGTCTACGAGTGGAATTATCCGCGCCAGATGCTCGAGATCCGCCTCCTCGAGGCGCGCGGCGAGGCGACGAGCGCGAGCGCCCACGACATCTTCGGACCAGAGTTCCTGATCCGCCGGCCCCTGCTCCAGGCCCTCGACGCTGATACGGACGGCGAGCCGCCCGTGCTGTTGATCGACGAGATCGACCGAGCCGACGAGGAATTCGAGGCCTACCTCCTCGAGATCCTCTCGGACTTCCAGGTCACCGTTCCGGAGATCGGCACGATCCGGGCCGAGCGCCCGCCGCGCGTGATCCTCACCTCCAACCGCACCCGCGAGGTGCATGACGCCCTCAAGCGCCGCTGCCTCTACCACTGGATCGACTACCCGTCGGCCCAGAAGGAGTTCGAGATCGTCGCAGCCCGCGTCCCGGAGGCACCGGAGCGACTCGCTCGCGAGGTCGTCGCGTTCGTCCACCACCTCCGCGAGGCGGACCTGACGAAGGTCCCGGGCATCGCGGAAACGCTCGACTGGGCGGCGGCGCTCCTGTCCCTGGGCGCCCGCGAGCTGGCCCCCGAGGTTGTCGACGAGACGCTCGGCGTCGTCCTCAAGTACGAGGAGGACATCCGGCGGATCCGCGGCGACACCTCGCGCCGCTACCTCGCCGAGGCCGCGGCGCACGCCTGAGTCCGCGCCGATGACGCCTCCAGAGACCCGTCCCGTCGAGTCGCCGGCCGCACAGTCGGCCGGCGATCCCGCGATCGTCCGGGCGCCATTCGGCGGCGGCGTCGTGGACGGCCGGCTCCTGCTCGCAGAGGCGGTCGGGTTCGGTCGGGCCCTGCGGGCCGCCGGCCTGTCGATCGACCTCGGCGCCGCGGTCGACTTCGCCCGGGCGCTGATGCTCGTCGACATCGGCCAGAAGGCAACCGTCCGTGCCGCCGGCGCGGCCGTCTTCGTCCGACGGCGCGACGATCGCGACGTCTACGACCGCGTCTTCGCCCGCTGGTGGCGACAGCGCCGACGCAACCAGCCGAATGACGGCCCCGCCACGATGGCGAGCGACGACGCCGCTCCACCCGAGGTCGAGAATCAGGACGCCCTGCCGGCACCCGACGACGAGCGCCGCGGCGAGGAGGGGACGGTGGACGGGACGCCGCTGCCGATGTCCGGCGGCGACGAGTCCGTCGACGAGGCTGACATCGACGGCCATATCGCGGCCCCCGACGCGTACAGCGCGGCCGAGGCGCTCCGCCATCGCGACTTCGACCGGATGACGGCGGCCGAGCTGCGCGACGCCGAGCGCCTGGTCGACCTGCTCGAGCCGCGACTCGAGCTCCGCCGGACGCGGCGCTACGAGCTCCACAGCCACGGCCGCCTGCTCGCGCCGCGGGCGATGTTCCGGCGGAACCTCGGGACCGGCGGCGAGGTCACCGACTGGGTCTGGCGTCGGACCGTGAAACGTCCGCGGAAGATCGTGGTGCTGTGCGACATCTCCGGCTCGATGGAGCGCCACTCGCGGCTGCTCTTGCGGTTCGTCCAGGCCCTGTCGGCGGCGTCGTCGGTCAAGACGGAGTCGTTCGTCTTCGGGACGCGGCTCACACGCGTGACGAGGCTGCTCCGCGATCGCGACCGGGACCGGGCGCTGTCACGGGTCGCCGAGGCCGTCAACGATTGGGCAGGCGGGACGCGGATCGGCGAGTCGTTCCGTGACTTCAACCTCCACTGGGCGCGGCGGACGCTGCGGACGAGCGGCATCGTCATCGTCGTGTCCGACGGGTGGGACCGCGGCGATCCGCTCCTCGTCGCGACGGAGACCGCCCGGCTGCGGCGCAACTGCCACCGGCTCGTCTGGCTCAATCCGCTGGCTGGCACGCCCGGTTACGAGCCTCTCGCGGGCGGGATGCGGGCGGCGTTCCCGTACATCGATGATTTCCTCGCCGCCGGGACGGTCGCGAGCCTCGAGCGTCTCGGTGAGATCCTCGCCGGCGTCCGGACAAGCGACGTGAGACGGGGCGGCGACGCCGCGGCCTCGGCCGATGCCGGGGCGCGGGCGGGATCACTCATCCGGGACTTGCCGCTGACGCCGCTCTGGGCCGGCCGGGTCGCGCCTGACGTCGCGCGGCCGTTGACCGCCGGTCACGCGGCGGCGACGATCGCCGCAGCGACGCCGACGGCGCCCTGGCCGACCGGACCGGATGGCGCAACCGCAGCGCCTGCCGACTCTGCGTCTACCGTGAACCCGTCCGGACCCGGAGGACCGTCCCGATGAAGGAAGTGCTGCAGGCCCTCGAGACGTGGCGGTCGGACGGCGTCGGCATCGGGCGGGCCGTCGTCGTTCGGACGTTCGGCAGCTCGCCGCGCCCCGAGGGTGCCGTCCTGCTCCGCGCCGACGACGGCCGGATCGCCGGGTCCGTCAGTGGCGGCTGCGTCGAGGGTGCGGCCGCCGAGGAGATCGAGCGGGCGAGGCGCGACGGCCACGCCCGGGTGATCCGCTACGGGATCAGCGACGAGGAGGCGTGGGACGTCGGGCTGGCCTGCGGCGGGACGATCGACGTGCTGGTCGAACCGGCGATCCGCGACGTGACGGCCGACGCCGCCACCCAGCTCGGCCGGGTCGTCGCGATCCCGCTGCCGTCGGACGCTCCGCCGCCGGAGTTCGGGGCGGCTCCGCCGGGCGACGGGGAGCGTCCGCCGGAGGCGATCGTCGTCGGTCGGAACGGGATCGAGGCCGGGTCGCTCGGGTCACGCGCCGCCGACGCCGCGCTCGTCGACGCCGCCCGTGACGCGCTGCTTCGGGGGACGTCACGAACCGTCGAGATCGACGGCCGGTCGGTGTTCGTGGAGGCGTTCCCGGTGAAGCCCCGGCTCGTGGTCGTCGGTGCCGTCGAGGTCGCCCGATCGCTCGTCCGGCTGGCCCGCGAGCTCGGCTACGAGATCATCGTCATCGACGGCCGCGCGTCGTTCGCGACGCCGGAGCGCTTCCCGCCCGAGGCCGTGGACCGGCTGATCGTCGGCTGGCCGGACGAGGTCGCCGACGAGATCGGCCTCGGGCCCGACGACGCCGTCGCGGTCCTGACCCACGACGTGAAGTTCGACGAGCCGGCTATCGTCGAGGCGCTGCGGCGCGGCTGTCGGTACGTCGGCGCGGTCGGCAGTCGCAAGACACAGGGCGATCGGCGCGATCGCCTCCGGGCGGCCGGCGTGAGCGACGACGAGCTCGCACGCCTCCGGGGGCCCGTCGGCCTCGACCTCGGCGGCCGCGCACCCGCCGAGACGGCCCTCGCCATCATGGCCGAGGTCGTCGCCGAGCGATACGGCGGCTCGGGCCGGCCCATGGTGGACAAGGCTCGTGAGACGGCCGCTGGGGCGTCCGCCGCCATGGCCTCACCCGTCGCGACCGCCGCCGGGTGACGATTGCCGCGGTCGTCCTCGCGGCGGGCGCGGCGAGCCGCTTCGGCTCCCCGAAGGCCCTCGCCCGTTTGGACGGGCGGCCGATCCTCGAGCATGTCCTCGATGCCGTCCGCGAGGCGGGGCTCGAAGACGTCGTTGTTGTTCTCGGGAACCACGCCGAGGAGATCGAGGAGGGCATCGACTGGCTCGACGAGCGTCGAGTCCGGAATCCCGACCCTGATCGCCTCTCGAGCTCGCTCCAGCTGGGGGTGGCGGCGGCAGCCGCGCTCGACCCGTCGCCGCGCGCCGTCATCATCGTGCTCGGCGACCAGCCGAGGACGCGGCCGGAGGTGATCCGCGCGCTCGTCGCGGCGGCCCGGTCCAGCGACCGACCGATCGTCGTGCCGTCCTACGCCGATGGCGGCGGACCCAATCCCGTGCTGCTCAAGGCCGCCGCGTATGAGCTCGTCGACGAGGCGACCGGCGACCGCGGCCTGGGGCCGGTGCTCGCCGCGAACGACGACCTCGTCCTCGAGGTGCCGGTCCCCGGCGGCAACCCGGACATCGACACACCCGACGACCTGCGCCGCCTCGAGGAAGCCGAGCAAGGCGCCGCCGACGTATCGTGAGCCGATGACAACAGCGACCGCCGCCGCGCTCGAAGCCGCCTGGGCCGGCCGCGTCCGGGCGAACCGCGAGCAGGTCGACCGTGTTCGCGAGGTCCCCGACCGCGACTTCTATGCGCCGGTGTCGGCGCTGTTCGTCGCTGACCCGCGCCGGACCGGCGAGGAGGCGCTCGACGCGCTCCTCGACCTCGTGGAGCCGGAGGACCGCTGGCTCGACATCGGCGCCGGCGCCGGCCGGTACGCCCTGCCGCTCGCGGCACACGTCGCCGAGGTCATCGCGGTGGAGCCGTCAGTTTCGATGCGCAACGCGCTCCGGACCGGCGTCGAGGAGCACGGAATCGCCAACCTCCGGATCGTCGCCGGCGCGTGGCCCGCGGCCCTGGCTGCGCTGGGCGAACCGCCCGTCGCCGACGTCGCGCTGATCGCCCACGTCGGCTACGACATCGAGGAGATCGGCCCGTTCGTCGATGCCATGGAGCGGGCCGCGTCCCGGCTCTGCGTGGCGATGCTCACCGACCAGAGCCCGGCCTCGGTCGCCGACCCGTTCTGGCCGGTCGTCCACGGCATGGACCGTGTCCCGCTGCCGGCATTGCCGGACCTGGTCGAGCTGCTCCGGGCTCGCGGCCGCAGCACCGAGATCCGGCGCGTCGAGCGGCCGCCGCGAACGTTCGATTCGTTCGAAGGCCTCGCGACCTTCGTCCGGCGCCAGCTCTGGGTAGACGAAGACGGCGAGAAGGAGCAGCGGTTCAGGGCCGCGCTTCGGGACATGGCCCGGGAGCGCGATGACGAGGGCTGGACGCTGGTGACGCCGCCGGTCGGCTCGATCGGGATCCTGACCTGGGAGCCGCGCTAGCCGCCGGTCTCGATCAGCCGACGGCGACGGCGGCCGACGTCCGCGTCATCACCGCGAGCCGCGTGACGATTGCGTCGGCGAGCTCGTCGACATCGCGCTCGTTCGCCGGCGTCGAAATCGCCCCCATCCCCCGCGGCGCGAGATGGAATCCGTCAAGGAGCAGTCCGAGGAACAGCGTCTGGCTCGCGGCGAGCGGGGCCTCCCCGCGGAGCGCGGGCCCGGCGAAGACCTGGAACAACGACGAGATGCCGTCGACCCGCGCGTCGATGCCCCCAGCCGCGATCCCGTCCGCGAGCCGGCTCCTGAGGCGCGCACCGAGCTCGGCCAGACGCTCGTAGCGGTCCGGCGTCAGCTCGCGGAGCGTCGCGAGTCCGGCGGCGGCCGCGACCGGGTTCCCGTTGAACGTCCCGCCGTGGCTCAGCGCGCCCGGCCGCCGCGCATCGAACTGGTCCATGATGTCGGCGCGTCCGCCGAACGCTGCCAGGGCGTAGCCGCCGCCCACGATCTTGCCGAGCGTCGTCAGGTCGGGCGTGACGCTGAACAGCCCCTGGGCCCCGTGCGGGCCGACGCGGAACGCGATGATCTCGTCGAAGATCAGCACGGCGCCGATTCGGTTGGTGTACTCCCGCAGGAACGCGAGGAATCCGGGCGCGGCCGGCCGAACGCCGCCCGCGCCCTGGACCGGCTCGAGGATGACCGCCGCGACGTCGGTCTCGCGGCCGGCGAGGGCACGCTCGACCCCGCTGGCGTCACCCCACGGCAGATCGACGACAAGGCTGCTCGTCGCATCCGGCACGCCCGGCGAGTGGGGGAGGGCCGTGTCGTGGGTGCCGTGGTAGGCATGGTCGAAGCGAGCGACGAGGTCGCGCCCCGTGAAGGCGCGGGCCGCGCGGATCGCGAACATCGTCGACTCCGTGCCGGAATTGGTGAACCGCAGCCGCTCGACCGACGGCAGGCGCCGCCGGATCTCCTCGGCGAGCTCGACTTCGACTTCGGTCGGCGCCGCGAACGCCGAACCCCGCCGGACCTGGGCGCTGACCGCCTCGACGACGGCCGGATGAGCGTGGCCCAGGATCAGCGAGGTGTAGTTGCCGAGGAAGTCGCGGTACTCGTTGCCGTCGACGTCCCACGTCCGCAGCCCTTCGCCACGTGCCATGAACGGCGGGTACGGCGGGTTGAAGACGGTGGTCCGCGTCGAGCCGCCCGGGATCGAGCCTGTCGCCCGCTCGAACAACGCCGCGGATCGTGGAGTGCGGGCCCGGTAGTCGTCGAGCAGCGTCATGGGTGAGACCTCGGTTCGTCGCGGCCGTTGCTCCAGAGTCTAGACGGCGCGACGACGCGGTCCCGATACGGTTCGCGCAAGGAGAGTGCGCGACCCATGGCCGTCTTCCGCCCCAGGTTCCAGCGTCAGATCGGGGACAACACGACGACGTTCGACGGGTTCATCTGCACGATGACGTCGGGGGCGATGGCGCTCGACTACCAGACCCGCGGCGCGGTCCGGCTCAGCGGCGGCCAGATGCTGAAGCACAGCGGCCTCAAGGATGCGGACATCACCGACAACGGGACGAACCTGCGCGACCTCGAGCGCGCCTGGAAGGGCGTCAGCGAGAAGCTCAAGATCCCGTCGATCAAGCTCCAGGTCCGTCAGAACGGATTCGGCGACGTGCTGAAGGCGCTCGCTGCCGGCCGAGCCGTCGTCCTCCAGGGCGACTACCGCCGACTCGGCAGGGCGAATCGCTGCCAGGAGATTCCCGTCGTGAAGGGCCACGCGCTCGTGCTGCTCCCCGAGCGGTCGGGCAACAACATCCTCGTCGGCGATCCGCTCTGCCGGGCATTCAAGTTCATCCCTCAATCCGACCTAGAGGCATTCGCGCACGCACTCGGCTCCAAGGCCCACGTCTTCCACGCCAACAGCCAGGTCCCGATCGGCGACAAGGCCGCCGCGAAGAAGGTACCGCCGGCGCCGGTCGTCGACGAGCGGATCATCCCGTCCCGCGACGGACCGGTCGCGATCTGCGATGTCGGCCCGACGACGATCTTCAGCGACCCGACCGGGACGACGAAGGTCGGCGCCTTCCGTGGCGCGTCAGCTGTCGGCCTGTATGCCCGGCCCCTGCCGGGAGCGCCGAAGCTCTTCGCCGCGATCCGCATCGACATGAAGGGCGGCCCGAAGGAGGACCTCCACGTGATGTGGGTCCCCGACGAGGCCGTGAGCAACGTCCGATTACCTTAGAGGTCCACGGACGAGCCGGCCAGCGTGCCACGCGATAGCTTGGCCATGCGCCGGACCCACAAACACGGTCGCACAAGGCCCGGGATCGTTGTCGTCGGGGTCGTCGCATCGACGCGACGACGGCTTCGCGGCCCGATGCGTTTCCCACCGCCAGTGGCGCAGTCCGCCGCCGCTTCGTGTTTGACATGTGACTAATTAGTCACATATAGTCGCACCGTGAACGATGCCGCGATGGCGCCGACGTTCCGGGCGCTGAGCGACCCGACGCGGCGCGTCCTTCTCGACCGGCTCTTCGAGCGCGATGGCCAGACGCTCGGCGAGCTCTCGACGCCCCTGCGGCAGATGACGCGATTCGGCGTCATGCGGCACCTCGGCGTGCTCGAGGAGGCGGGCCTCATCACGACCCGGCGTGAGGGACGCGAAAAGCGCCACTTCCTCAACCCGGTCCCCATCCGCCTCGTCCACGACCGCTGGATCGGCAAGTTCGCCGAGCCCGTCGTCGGGGCGATGGCGGCGATGAAACGCACTCTGGAGGCTGAGGCGATGAGCGTTCCCGACCATGTGTACTCGGTCTACATCAAGGCCTCGCCCGACCGAGTCTGGCGGGCGATCACCGACGGCGTCGAGACCGAGCGGTACTACTACGGCACCCGCGTCGACTCCGACTGGTCGAAGGGCGGCCGGATTGTCTACGCCTACCCGGACGGCTCGACCGCCGCCGATGGCGAGGTCCTCGACATCGATCCCGGCAAGTTCGTCCGGATGACGTTCCTCGCCCACTGGGATCCAGACTTCAAGGCCGCCGGTCCCGTGACGATGACCTGGGACATCGAGCCCCAGGACGACGGGGGCTCGCTGCTGACGGTCACGACGAGCGGCCTCGTCGAGGGCTCGAAGATGGCGAGTGAGTTCTCGGGCGGCATCGTCTTCATCGTGTCGGGCCTCAAGACCTACCTCGAGACCGGTGCGCCGATGTCGGCTCCGGCCGCGGTCGGCTGACCGCCCGTACGCGTGGAACCAGAGGGCCGGGCCCGCCCCTCGCGGCCCGGCCCTCGGGCCTTCGGGGACTACATGATTCCGATGACGTGTCCCTCCGGATCGGAGAAGAGGGCGATCGTCGTCTCTGGCGCCACCTCGGTCAGCGGCATCAGAACCCGGCCGCCGGCCGCCTCGGCCTTGGCGAGCGTGCCCTTCGGGTCGTCGGTGTGGACGTAGAACGTCACGCCGCCCTGCGTGCCCTCCTGGGCCCCCCCGATACCGCCGGTGAGCCCATCGCCCTGGCGGTACATGCCATAGCCGCCGGGGTTGTTGGTATCGAGGCTCCAGCCGAGGACGTCCTTGAAGAACTGCTGCAGCTTGGCGCCGTCCTTGCCGGTGACCTCGACGTGTACGACCTGAGCTCCCATTGGGAACCTCCTCATTTGTCGCGGACCGCCTGGTCCGCCGTTCATGGGGACAACGAACGGGATTCCCGGAATCGACAGCGCGAAGACCGCCCGATGCGGCTCCGGCATCGGAAAGGCCGACAGCGAGCTCGGAGGCGCCCGCTGGACTCGGCTCGAGCCAGAGAACCACGCACGCTCCGCCGCGACGCGATGCAGCCCCTGCATCAAGCGTGAGGTCCCGAGCCGCGGGCTGAGGCGCGGCTGCGTTCGTTGACGGTGAAACGACCGCGAGCGCATACTCGCGTCCCCAGCGCGGACCCCGGTCGGACGACCCGTTACCCAGTTCCTGCCCGACCGGCGGCCCGATCGTCACCGCCGATGCCCGCACGAAACCCGCGGGCCCAGACGCCACGTATCCGGTGGAGGAGGACGGTCGCGCGATGATTCCGGCTTCGTTCGAGTACGTACGGCCGGGGAGCCTCGACGAGGCGATCCGGATCCTCAACGAGAGAGAGGGCGAGGCCAAGCTCCTCGCCGGTGGCTACAGCCTGATCCCGCTCCTGAAGCTGCGGCTCGGCCAGGCCGGCATCCTCGTCGACCTCCAGGCCGTCGGCGGGCTCGACCAGATCATCCAGACCGACGACGATCTGCGGATCGGGGCCCGGGCGACCCACCGACAGATCAACGAGAACGCGATCGTCCGCGACACCTACCCGTTCATCCACGACGTCGCGGGCGGCATCGGCGATCCCCAGGTCCGCAATTGGGGCACGATCGGTGGCTCGATCGCCCATGCCGATCCGGCGAGCGACTGGCCCGCGGCGCTGCTTGCAGCGAACGCGACGATCGTCGTCCGCGGCACCGGCGGCGAGCGCGCGATCAAGGCCCGCGACTTCTTCGTCGACACCTTCACGACGGCGATCGAGCCGACCGAGGTCCTGACCGAGATCCGGATCCCGCGGCGGACGCGGCACGTCGGTGGCGGCTATTCCAAGCTCGAGCGTCGCGTCGGCGACTTCGCGACGGTCGGCGTCGCGGTCGTCGTCCGTCTCGACGACGACGGCCGCATCGAGGGACTCGGAATCGGCGTGACTGGCGTGTCACCCAGCCCGTTCGCGGCGACCAGTGCCGAGCCCCTGGGCGTCGGCGCGCCGCCGCACGAGGAGCTGTATCGGGCGGTCGGGGCCGCCGCCGCGGCACAGAGCGAGCCTGCCGCGGACGTCCGCGGTCCTGTCGACTACAAGCGCGCGATGGTTGCCGAGATGACGGTCCGGTCGTTCCGGACCGCCGTCGAGCGCGCCCGCGCGTTCGCATAGCAGGAGAACGGGCGATGACAACCCAACACGTCACGGTGACGGTCAACGGCGAGGCCCACGAGGCCGACGTCGAGCCCCGCCTGCTGCTCGTCCACTTCCTCCGCGACAACCTCGGATTGACGGGGACGCACGTCGGCTGCGACACGAGCAATTGCGGCGCGTGCACGGTGCACGTCAACGGCCAGAGCGCCAAGTCCTGCACGATGCTCGCGGTCCAGGCGGACGGCGCCGAGGTCAAGACCATCGAGGGCATGGCCGACGGGGCCGCGCTCCACCCGCTCCAGCAGGCGTTGTGGGACCAGCACGGGCTCCAGTGCGGGTTCTGCACGCCCGGCATGATCATGCAGGCGTCGTGGCTGCTGGGCCAGAACCCCGACCCGTCCGAGGAGGAGATCCGCGACGGCATCAGCGGCAACCTGTGCCGCTGCACGGGCTACGTGAACATCGTCAAGGCGATCAAGCAGGCGGCGGGCGAGCTGAGCGCGGCCGAGTCCGCGCCCGTCGTGGCCGCCGCGACGACCGAGCCGGCCGCGGCCGGGCAGGAGGCCTGACATGACCGAGGTCATGACGACCACGACCCCCGAAGTCGGCGGAATGGGCCACTCCGTCAAACGCAAGGAGGACCCGCGCTTCATCCGCGGTAAGGGCGAGTACATCGAGGATGTGAACCTGCCCGGCCAGCTCTGGCTCGACATCGTCCGGTCGCCCTACGCCCACGCGACGATCAAGGGCATCGACTCCTCCGAGGCGCTCAAGGTCCCGGGAGTCCTCGCCGTCATCAACGGGAAGGACCTCGAAGGCTACGGTCTTCATTGGATGCCGACGCTAGCCGGCGACAAGCAGATGGTGCTGCCGACCGACACGGTCATGTACCAGGCGCAGGAAGTCGCGGCCGTGATCGCGACATCGCGCTACGCGGCGGCCGACGGCGTGGCCGCGGTCATGGTCGATTACGAGCCGCTGCCGGTCGTCGTCGACCCGTTCAAGGCGCTCGAGTCGGACGCACCCGTTCTCCGTCCGGACCGGGGCGAGGGCAAGCAGAATAACCACATCTGGCACTGGGAGTCCGGCGACAAGGCCGCGACCGACACGGCGCTCGCGGCGAGCGAGATCAGGTTCGCCGAGGACATCTACATCCCGCGGATCCACGTTGCCTCGATCGAAACTTGCGGCTGCGTCGCCGACTGGGACCCGGTCCGTGAGCAGCTCACGCTCCACATCACGAGCCAAGCGCCGCATGCGATCCGCACCGTGGTGGCGCTCGTTGCGGCTGGGGCAGGCCTTCCGATCTCCGAACAGAACATCCGCGTCAAGACGCACGACATCGGTGGCGGGTTCGGCGGCAAGGTGCCGGTCTATCCGGGCTATGTGCTCGCCGTCGCGGCTTCGTTCCTGATCGGCAAGCCGGTCAAGTGGATCGAGGACCGCTCGGAGAACCTGCAGGCCGACTCGTTCGCGCGCGACTATCACATCCACGCCGAAATCGGCGCGTCCAAGGACGGCAAGATCCAGGCCCTGAAGGTCAAGACGATCGCCGACCACGGCTATAGCGACGCGGCGGCCGATCCCTCCAAGTTCCCGGCCGGGCTGTTCAACGTGATCACCGGCTCCTACGACTTCGACAAGGCATTCGTCGAGGTCGACGGGGTCTACACGAACAAGCCCCCCGGTGGCGTGGCCTATCGCTGCTCATTCCGGGTGACCGAGGCCGTCCATGCGATCGAGCGGATGGTCGACATCCTCGCTCACGACATCGGCAAGGATCCGGCCCAGCTCCGGATGGAGAACTTCATCCAGCCCGAGCAGTTTCCGTACAAGACCCCGACCGGCTGGAATTACGACTCCGGCGACTATCCGCGGGCCCTCAACCTTGCACTCGAGACGATCGGCTACGAGGACCTCCGCCGGGAACAGGCGGAAAAGCGCGCACGGGGCGAGCTGATGGGCATCGGAATCAGCTCGTTCACGGAGATCGTCGGAGCCGGGCCGTCCCACGACTTCGACATCCTCGGCCTGAAGATGTTCGACAGCTGTGAGATCCGCGTCCACCCGACCGGAAAGGTCCTCGCCCGGATCGGCGTCCAGTCCCAGGGCCAGGGTCATGAGACGACGTTCGCCCAGATCATCGCGGAGGAGCTGGGCTTCCCGGTGTCCGACATCAAGATCGAGTACGGCGACACCGACACGGCGCCGTACGGTCTCGGCACATACGCCTCGCGATCGACGCCGGTCGCGGGCGCGGCGACGGCCGTCGCCGCACGGAAGATCCGGGACAAGGCGAAGAAGCTCGCCGCCCACCTCCTCGAGGCGTCGGAGGACGACCTCGAGTGGACGAACGGCAAGTTCTTCGTCAAGGGCTCGCCGGATCGGGCCAAGACGATCCAGGAGATCGCGTTCGCGGCCTACACGAACCACCCGCAGGGGATGGAGGCCGGCCTCGAGGCGGTCGACTACTACGACCCGCCGAACCTGACGTTCCCGTTCGGCTCGTACATCGCGGTCGTCGACATCGACCGGGGCACGGGCGAGGTCCACGTTCGCCGGTTCGTGGCGGTCGACGACTGCGGCAACATCATCAACCCGATGATCGTCGACGGCCAGATCCACGGCGGCCTGACGATGGGCCTGGCCCCGGCGCTCTATGAGTCGATCACCTACGACGAGAACGGCAACAACCAGGCCGGCACGTTCATGGACTACCTCCTCCCGACGGCCGTCGAGACGCCCGCCTGGGAGCTCGCCAAGACCGTCACTCCGTCGCCGCATCACCCGATCGGGGCGAAGGGAGTCGGCGAGAGCGCGACCGTCGGCGCCCCGCCCGCGATCGCGAACGCCGTCGTCGACGCGCTCTGGCATGTCGGCGTCCGGAACATCGACATCCCGATGACGCCGCCCAAGGTGTGGCAGGTCCTGCGCGACAAGGGCGTGGTCTGAGCACCATGCCGGGACGGAGCCTGGCGGCGCGCCAGGCGGAGCTCGAGGCGGCCGGGGCGGTCTT
>JBJMMH010000117.1:0-5984 GCA_045804885.1 Chloroflexota bacterium
GCCGCCAGCCCGGTACAGCGGCGGCAAGTTCGCCTGGCCCGTGGCCGGCGGCTACATCAGCCAGTACTTCCACTATGGTCACTACGCGATCGACATCGCGGCCGATCGCGGCACGCCGGTTAAGGCCGCCGCGGGCGGGACCGTGATCTTCGCGGGATGGAAGAGTAACGGAGGCGGGTACCAGGTCTGGATCTCCCACGGCTCGAACCTGTACACGACGTACAACCACATGTCGTCCATCTCGGTCGGGCGCGGCCAGCATGTCGGCCGAGGCCAGCAGGTCGGGCGAGTCGGGATGACCGGCAACGCGACGGGTCCGCACCTCCACTTCGAGGTCTGGCGGGGACCTGTCTGGAACGGTGGGACGCGGGTCAACCCGCTGATCTACCTCTAGGCCCGTTCGGGGCTCGCGTCCGGCGTTCCGTCGGGCCGCGCCGGCGGCCCATGCGACAATCCCGCCGATGTTCCTGGACCGCGTCAAGATCTTCGTCGCCGCGGGTGCCGGCGGCGACGGCGCGGCGACCTTCCGCCGGGAATCGCACGTCCCGCGGGGTGGACCTGATGGCGGTGACGGCGGTCGCGGCGGCTCCATCCACCTCCGCGTCGACGCCGGCCAGACGACGCTCCGTGACTTCCGATACAAGCACCATTTCCGGGCGACGCCCGGCGGCCGCGGCGAGCGCGCCAAGCGCCACGGTGCCGCCGGGGACGACCTGCACCTCGACGTTCCGCCCGGGACGGCGGCGTTCGACGACGGGTCCGGCGAGCTGATCGCCGACCTCGTCATGGCCGGCCAGACGGCGATGGTCGCCCGCGGCGGTCGCGGCGGACTGGGCAACACCCACTTCGCGACCTCGACGCACCAGGCGCCGCGCCACGCCCAGAAAGGCGAGCCCGGCGAGGAGCGCTGGCTCCGGCTGGAGTTGCGGCTCATCGCGGACGTCGGCCTTGTCGGCCTGCCGAACGCCGGCAAGTCGACGCTGCTCGCCGCGCTGACCGCGGCCCGTCCCAAGATCGCGGACTATCCCTTCACGACCCTCGAGCCGAACCTCGGCGTGATGGATCTTGGTGACGAGGACGACCGGCGCCCGACGATCGCCGACGTCCCGGGCCTCATCGAGGGCGCCTCGAGCGGCGCGGGACTCGGGCACGCCTTCCTCCGCCACGTCGAGCGGACGCGGATCCTCGTCCACGTCGTCGACGGGTCCTCGCGCGATCCCGCCTGGGACCGCAATGTCATCCGCGACGAGCTCGAGGCGCATGACCCGGCGCTCCTGCAGAAGCCACTGCTCGTCGCCTTCAACAAGATCGACCTGCCGGCGGCCCGCGAGGCCTGGCCCGCGTTCCGGAGGGCGCTGGCGTCGTCGGACGAGCCCGTCGTTGCGGTCTCCGCGGCCACGGGCGAGGCGATCGACGACCTTCGCGCTCGACTTGCCGACCTGCTGCCCGACGCCGCGGCGCTCGGCGTACCGCCGGAGCCGTCGGGCGTCGTCGTCCACCGGATCGAGCCGGCCTCCGACGCGTTCGTCGTGGAGCGCGAGGACGGCGCCTTCCGAATCCGGGGCAAGCGGATCGAGCGAATCGCGGCCCAGACCAACTTCGAGGTCGAGGAATCGGCCGAGCGGTTCCAGCGCGACCTGGCGCGGCTCGGGATCGACGACGAGCTCCGCCGGGCCGGGATCGCGCCCGGAGACCTCGTGCGGATCGGTCCGACGGAGCTGGAATGGGAGGCCCAGCCGTGGGAGGAGCGGTGACACGCGAGCTGCCCCGCGAGCACGGCGTGGTCGGGCCGGTGATCGCTCGCGTCGGCATGCTCGGCGGGACGTTCGACCCGATCCACGTCGGCCACGTCGCGGTCGCCCAGGCCGCCCGCAGCGAGCTCGACCTCGACGAAGTCCTGGTGGTTCCGGCCGGTCAACCGCCGCACAAGCTGGACATCGCCATGGCCCCGGCCGCCGACCGGCTCGCCATGGTCGAGCTCGCCCTGGCCGATGAGACCGGGCTTCGGGCGAGCCGGATCGAGATCGATCGGGCCGGGCCGTCATGGACGATCGACACGGTGACGGCGCTCCACGAGTCGGCTCGGGCCGAGGGCCACGACCTCGACTTGACGATCATCCTCTCAGCCGACGCGTTCGCGGCGCTGCCAACCTGGCACGAGCCGGATCGTCTGCTGCGTCTCATCCGGGTTGCCGTGGCACCCCGCCCGGGCACGGCAGCGCCGTCGGTCGACGCCCTGCCGCGGGGGCTCCGTGACAGCGCCCTCGGCATCGCGATCCTGCGCGGCCCCAACCTCGACGTGTCCGCGACCGAGATCCGGCGCCGGGTCGCAGCGGGCCGTCCGATCGACGGCCTGGTCGCGCCGGCCGTGACCCGATACATCGAGGCGCATCATCTATATCGACAGCCAACCACCAGCGAGGACGCCACGTGACCGAACCCGCCGAGCCGACGACCGCGACCACGAAGCGCAAGAGCCCGCGCCCGAACGGCTTGCCGCGCCGGGATGCCGCCTCGCCGTCCGAGCGCCCGCCGCTCGAGGTCGCCCGCCGGATCGTCGAGCTCGCCGCGGACAAGAAGGCGGCCGACATCGTCCTGCTCGACTTGACCGGGCTGACGACGCTCGCCGACGCGTTCGTGATCTGCTCAGGCGGCTCCGAGCGGCAGCTCGCCGCGATCGCCGACGGGATCATCGAGGGGATGCGCGCGGAGAAAACGCGGCCGATCGGGCGGGAGGGGACGCCGACGTCGCACTGGGTGCTCCTCGACTTCGGGTCGGTCGTCGTCCATATCTTCACGCCACCCGAGCGCGACTACTACTCGCTCGAGAAGCACTGGTCGGAGGCAAAGACGGTCCTGCGGGTTCAGTAACCGGCGTCGCTTGTGGTACCTCCGTCGAAGGTACCGACGGGTCATGTCGAGCGCGGAGGCGGGCCACCTAGCATCGCCGCCTGAGGTCGATCGCTTCGATCGGCCCGGGATCGAGGTCCGTCACCGTCGATGTCCCGCCTCCGAGAGCGTTGCCCGAGTTGCAGCCGCCGCCTCATCACGACGCGGTTCGACACGACGTTCCGCATGGCGGACCGCAGTGAGCGGCTCTGCTTCGGGATCCCGGCTGGCCTCTGCGAGGACTGCCACCAGCTCTACATCGACCCCGATCTGATCGAGCTGCTCGACCTGCGCGAGGGCCGCTGCGTCTTCGCCATCGAGAGCGATCTCGTTGTCCAGGAGCAAGCCTGGAGCAGCGCCGACTAAGCCGGCCGCCTATCCCGGGCTGAGCTGGCCCCCCAGATGCGCGGCCAGCCACATGGTGAACGCCAGCCGCCGCTGCGCCTCTGACGCCCCGTAACCCGGGGCGTTCTTGACGGTCGCGTCGAGGTCGACGAGTTCGTCGAGCGCGGCCAGGAGCTCCGGCAGCGACCACCGCCGGGCCTGGACTGCGAGCTGCTCGGCACGGAAAGAATGGATGGCCATCGAGCGCGGCAGCGATGCCTCCTTCTCGCCGTCCGCGATCCGGTCCGCGACCTCGATCAACTCGCGGATCCGGCGGTGGAGCACCGCGAGCAGCACCGGCTCCGGGGTCATCGCCGAGAGCCGCTCGAGCAGCTCCGCCGCACGCGCGGCATCGCGCCGGCCGACTGCGTCGGTGAACGCCCAGACCGAGCCCGGGACTGCCTCCGCGACGAGTGCCTCGACGTCGCCGGCGGCGACGGTGCCCTCGAGCCGGAAGAGCGCCAGCTTGTCGAGCTCCCGGTCGGCAATCATCGTCTGGTTGCGGCGATCGGCGTCGTTATCGGTCACGAAGCCGCCGACACGCGACGCGAGCGCGCGGGCGGCCCCGGGCCCCATGCGAACGCCGCGCTCTCGAGCCTCGGCCTCGATCCAGCCGGCAAGCTCCCCCGCCTTTGGCGCTCGGAACGCCCGGATCTCCCCGCCGGCCGATTTGACCGCCTCGACGAGCCGCTTGAGGCCGGGCTCTCGCGCCCCGCTCTGGGATGCCTCGAGGAACACGATCCCGCTGCCCGGCGCGACGAGCGGCAGTACCGCGAGCAGGGCGTCACGGTCCTCGTTGCGAACCGTGAGCGCCCCCGCGTTCGTCACGATCGCGAGCGACCCGCCGCCGAACATCGACTGGGTGGCGACTCGCTGATGGACCTCCCCGATCTGGGCCGCGGCCTGGTTCCGATCGCCGCGGACCTCGACGCGCTCGACCGGACCGCCGTACGCCGCGCCGAGCGCCTCGGCGAACCGGCCGACCGCCCGGACCGCCGCCAGGTCGTCGTCGCCCCAGAAGTAGGCGACGGGCGAGGCGGGCGCGTCGGCCGGCGCCGTCGGGGTCACGTTGCCGTCGGCCGAGGGAGGGTCGGGATCATCCGCTCGATGGTAGCGCGCACCTGAACGCGGAGGCGGCAATGCGCGGCCCGGGGAGCGGCGCCTTCGCCACTTCTCGGAGGTTCGCCGCGAAGTGTGTCGGGGCTGTCGAGGCGGCCCGCGCTCCGGACGCGTCGACGGACATCCGGCCGGCCGCGAACGAGACTCGGACGGAGCCGTCCGTGTCCGTCCGATAGACTTTTGCCCCCGCCTCGCGAAGATGCTCGAGCGTCGACTTCGCGGGATGCCCGTATGGGTTCCCGGCGCCGGCCGAGACGACGGCGAGCGACGGCCGAACGGAGCCGAGGAACGCGACCGTCGAGGCGGTGCCGCTGCCGTGATGGGCGACCTTCAGGAAGTCGATGCTCGGCAGGCCCCGGGCCGCTAGGACCGGGTCGACGTCATCCTCGACGTCCCCGGTGAGCAGGATGCGGCGGCCGTCGACCTCGCCGAGGAGCACGATCGAGACGTCGTTGATGCCGCGCCCCGTGTTCGGTGGCTCGCGGGGTACTCCTCCCGGATCAGGCCAGAGGACGCGGAAGCGGAGGTCGTCGACGGCGAGCCGATCGCCGGTGACGAGCGTTCCTCGGCGCGGCGCTCCCGCTCGGGCGAGCGCCGCCGCCCACGCGGCATAGCCGGGTCCGGGCCCGCGCATCCCGCCCTCGAACACGCGCCCGACGCGATACCGACCGAGGAGGAGCGCGAGGCCCGCCACGTGGTCCTCGTGGGGATGCGTGAGGATCAGCACGTCGAGCCGCCGGTCCCATGGCGGCAGTCGCTGATCGAGCTCGACGAGAAGCCGATCCGGGTCGGGCCCGCCGTCGATCAGCAGCCGGCCGCCGCGGCTGCCCTCGACGAGGATCGCGTCGCCCTGGCCGACGTCGAGGACCGTGATCCTCGTGACGCCGTCGGGCCGGTGGGCCGCGACGAGGACGAGCGCCGTCGTCGCGATCGCCAGCGCAACGACGACCGGCCGTGTCGCCGTCCGCGAGTGGCGACGGCGTTTCGATCGGGTGGCCGGGAGTGGCGACGCGGAGCTGCGCCGGGACCGCTCGCCTCGGCCCCGGTCCGCGACAACGCCTGCAAGCCGCTCACGAACCGCCGCCCCATGGTCGCGAAACGCGATGGCCAGCATGGCGATCGTCGTGATGCCGGCGGCGACAGCGTTCCACGGCGGTTCGATCGTTGCGCTCGCGAACGGCAGCCTCGCACCGACATGGACGATGCCGACGACGATCGACAGCAGGAACCAGGCCGGCAGGCCGACGACGGTCGCGAGCAGCGCCGGCGCTCCGGTGAGCGTCGCGAGACCGGCAAGCAGCGCGACGCCGCACGCCGCCATCGCCGGCGCGACGAGCGGGACGACTCCGAGGTTGACGACCGGGGCGATGATCGCCAGTCGCCCGAAGGCGAGCAGGACGACGGGCAACGTAGCGGCCTGGGCCACGAGCGAAACCGCGAGGCACTCCCTGAACCAAGCGGGGAGGCGCGGCGCCCGCGCTCCTAGCCAGCCCGACAACGGCGTCGCCCACGCGAGGATTCCGGCCGTCGCGAGCGAGGACAACTGGAAGCCCCCGTCCGACACGAGGTGCGGGTCGACGATCAGCAGGATC
>JBJMMH010000118.1:0-22701 GCA_045804885.1 Chloroflexota bacterium
GGTCCAGCCATCAGATCCGGCGGAGCGCACCCGCTGGGAGCGGCAGGGGTTCACGGAGGCCGGACCGCTGATGGAACGAGCCGTCGCGCCGGTGGGAGCCACCGCGCGCCGCGCTCGATGAGGGCGTCGACCGAGCAGCGAACGCGCGCCGGCGAAGCCAAAAACAACTGATCAAGGAGTCATCGTGGGCAAAAACGTCGCCGTCTTCGTGGACGTGGCGAACATCTTCTACGCGGCCAAGGCGGCCGGCGTGGACATCGATTACGTCACGCTCCTGAAGTCGGCCACCGCCGGCCGGGACTTCGTGCGCGCGTACGCGTACACGGGTCTCGACCCGGACAACGAGAACCAGCGCAACTTCCATTCATTCCTGGCCCGGAATCACTACAAGGTGGTCAGCAAGGACATTCGCAAGTACGGCGACGGCAAGGTCAAGGCGAATCTCGACATCGAGCTGGTCGTCGACCTGATGAAGACCGCCCGCAATCTCGACGTCGCGATCGTCGTGTCCGGCGACGGCGACTTCGCGCCTGCGATCCGCGCCGTCCAGGAGATGGGCGTCCGCGTCGAGGTGATCAGCTTCCGCGGCAACACCTCGTCCGACCTGATCGAGGTCGCGGACCTCTTCACGGACATCACCCAGCTCGCCCGCGTCGAGAAGGGCTCGTCACGATCCGGCCGCCGCGTCGCGAGCGACGGCGAGGAGGACCTCTCGATGACCGAGGTCCCCGACAAGCAGACCGAGGGCACGGGAACGTCGCGCGGGCGCGGGCGGGGCCGAGGCCGCGGTCGGGCCGCGCCAGAAGCCGCCGAGCCGGCGGCGCGCGCGGCGTCGAGCGGTAACGGCCTGGCGGCCGCGTCGCTGGCCGCCTCCGGTCTGACCGTCCTTCCGGGCGAGAAGCTGTCGCGCGCGGGTTCAGCCGCCGCTGGCGGCGGAGGCGACGTCGGCGAGGAAGCGCCTGCAGCCCATGTCGACACCGAGTCGACGCCGTTCGACGCCGCCGATGACGCGGCCGGCGGCGATGAGGCCCGCCGCCGCCGCCGGCGCCGGGGCGGTCGCGGTCGCGGTCGGGGCCGCGGTCGCGAGGAGGCCGGTTTCGCGCCGGAGGGCGGTTTCGCTCAGGAGGGCGCCCCGGCAGTCGACGCCGCCGACGAGTTCGAGGAGGACGAGGACGTCGACGTGGCGACGGCTCCGCGCGGTCCTCGGCCCACGCCGTTCGGATCGGTCTGGGATTCGCAGCTGGGCGTCGCGAGCTCGCGGCCCTCGCCGTTGCCGCCGCCTCCCGCCGATGCGGACGAGGACTTCGACGAGCCCGAGATCCCGGAGTACCTGATCGCGGAGCAGCGCCGCGGCCAGACGGGCCAGGGTAACCGGGGCGGTCGCACCCAGGGCGGCCGCGGCGGTCGCGGGGCCCGCGCAGCGTACGGCGCGGCGCTCGACCGCGAGCGCTTTGGGCGCGGCGGGAGCGGCGGAATCAACCGCTACCCGGACGTCGGGGACCGCGGCCGCAGTGGCGGCGGGCGTCAGCAGCAGCCACAGCAGCAACCGTACGGCCGGGGAGACCGGCCGCCGCGCCAGGATCGGCCGGATCGCGATCGCCAGCAGCCGGCGCGTCATTCATCGAGCGAGCCGTGGAGCGAAGTCCCCGAGGAGCTCGAGGCGGTGCTCCGGGCGCAGCTCGCGCAGTCGGGAAAGGCCGGTCCGCGGCCGGCATCCGAGTCGCCGTCGCGCGCGGATCCGGCCGTCGAACCGGCCCAGGCGGTCGCCGACACCGCGTCGGCCGCGCCGAAGACGCGGACCCGCCGGACCTCGACGAGGACGACGACGACCGGCGCGGCGAGTCCAGAAGCCCAGGCCGAGACCGCGGCACCCAAGCGCCGGACGACGCGTGCCAAGGCCGCCGCAACTGCGCCGTCGGCCGACGAAGCGCCCGCGATCGCCGATAACGCGGAGCCTGCGGCGGCCAAGCGGCCGAGTCGTTCGCGGTCGACGACCGCGACGAAGTCGAAGGCGACCTCGACGCGCTCAGCGGCTTCCGCAGCGGAGACGCCGGCCGAGAGCGGCGACGCCGCCGAAGCGACGGCCCCGAAGCGCCGCACGACGCGCAAGAAGGCCGAGCCGGCCTGACAGCACTCACTCGAGGGCGCCCAGCGTGGGGAGACTGCTGACCCGCGGCCACCCGGCCGCGGTCGCAGCCGTTCAGGCGATGGTCGCCGGCCGGCCACCGCACGCCGCGATCGTCGCCGGGCCCCTTGGCGTCGGCAAGACGACCCTCGCGCTCGACCTCGCCGCGGGACTTCTGTGCGAGGCCGAGACGCCTCGTGACCGGCCATGCCGCGAGTGCCGCGGCTGTCGGCTCGTGGACCACGGCACTCATGCCGACCTGCACCGCCTCGCGCCGTCCGGGCCAGGCCTCCAGGTCCGGATCGGCGACCGGGCGAGCCCCGAGGCCGGGACGGTCCGCCGGCTGATCGCCGACCTCGCCCTGCTGCCCGTCGAGGGCGGCGCCAGGATCGCCATCGTCGAACGTGCCGACCGTCTCAACGAGGATGCCCAATCCGCGCTCCTCAAGATCCTCGAGGAGCCTCCAGCCGGCGTGACGATCGTGCTCTGCGCCGACCGTGACGACCTGCTCCTGCCGACCGTCCGGTCGCGCTGCGTCCGCCTCAGGCTGGGACCCGTGGCGGTGCGCGAGATCGAGGCGCTGCTCGCCGACTCCGGTGTCGCCGATGCCTCGCGGGCGAGCCGCCTCGCTCGGCTCGCCGGAGGCCGACCGGGCACCGCGCTCACGCTGGCGCTGGCGCCCGAGGCGGTGACGGCCCGCGACGAGATCGCGCGCTCGCTGCTCGATCTAGGCGGCGCGCGCGCCGCGAGCCGGCTCGGCCTGGCACGGGACCTGCTCGCGCGCGGCGGCGAGCTCGCGTCGGCGCTGGACCGCGTCGGGACAGTCCGGATCGGTGACGCCGCCGCGCTCGCTCCGGGGCCGGGGAGGACGCGTCGGCCTCGCACCAAGGCCGCCCCGGTCGTCGTGGCCGCGCCGAGCGAGGCCGCATCGTCTGGTGATGGGGGGGAAGGGCAGGACGGGTCGGAAGTGTCGGGAGTCCGCGCCCCCGCCGTCGAACGACGCCGAGCGGCGGCGACGCTCGTCGAGATCTGGCGCGATGTCGCCCGCGACCTCCTCCTCGTGACGCTCGACGAGGAGCAGCGGGTCCGCGATCCAGCCCTGCTCGACGATCTCCGCGCTGCCGCCACGATCGCGTCCGACGACCTCCGGGCGTTCATCGCCCGACTCGCCCTCACAGCGGAGCTGCTCGAGGCGAACGTCAGCCCGGAGCTCGCGATCGACGCGCTGTTGCTCGCGTGGCCGCGCCTGACCCGCGCCGCCTGACGCCCCAGGTCGGAGCCCGATGACAGCGCCGGTCCGACTCGAAGCCACGGTTCGCGGCGTCGTCCAGGGCGTCGGGTTCCGCTGGTTCGTGATGCGCGAGGCCCGCGTCCGCGGCTTGACCGGTTGGGTCGCGAACGAGCGTGACGGCTCGGTACGCATCGTCGCGGAAGGCCCGGCAGCGGAGATCGCGACGCTCCGATCCGCCCTCGAGGCAGGCCCGCCCGGGGCGGTCGTCAACGGCGTGTCGGCGGTCGAGATGCCCGCGACCGGGACGTTCGCCGACTTCGCCGTCCGATCCGGCGGCCACTCCGGGGATTGATCCAGGCCGTTTCGTTGGCCGCGCGCAACACTTCGCGCGGCGGTGGCGTTCGGCGGCGGGTTTGGGCGGACCTTCGGGCCGGTTGCGGGGAACGAGGTGTCTATTCCCTCGGAGTGCCGTCGGGCGGCATCGTCATCGTGATGGAGACTCCGCCGCAATCCCATTCGACGACTGCCGACGCCGGGGCGGTCACGGACCTCTCGCCCGCCGAGGAGCTGCCGGGCCTGTACCGGGCGATCCTCGACCGTGTCGCCGAGCTCGAGGCGCTCGGCCAGCGCGCCGAGGCGCTGCGCATCCGTCACGCGGCGACGGAGTCGTACTCCGGCTCATGGGACGCGAGCTGCCGCCGGACGCTGCTCGCACAGCTCCGCCGCGCGGATCGTTCGCTTCAGGGGGAGTCGCAGCAGCGGACGTGGGCGTGGCGGCGGAGGTCGGCCGCCGCGCGCTAGTCTGTCGGGCGTGGAGCCCGACGTCCCCGGCGGGAGCCGGCAGATTCCGATTCCAGCGACCGTCGGCGAGGCATCGAAGCTCGCCGTCGATGGCCTGGAGGCGCTCGGCGAACTGGGCGAGGACGTCGAGGACGAGTGGCAGTACGTCCAGGATCTCGTCGCGGCATGGCGGGCGCGACTTGAGGCAGTGGGGAACGGCCGCGACGACGAGCCGCTGGCACGCGAGCGTGGTACCGCCGTCGCGCGGGCCGTCGGGGAGGCATCCTTGATCGCGGATCCGCATCGTGCGATCGATTGGCTCTCGACGCTGCCGCAGGTGGCCCTCATCGCCCTCGGCGAACTGCCGTGAGGCGGCCGTGACGCCGCCGTGAGGTTCCAGGACGCCGCGCCCGACGCACGTGCCGTGGTCTATGCGGGGATCCAGGCCGACCCGCTCGTCGCCCGCGCGGCCGAGCTCCTTGAGCATGCGTCGCTGGAGCAACGGATCCTCGCCCGGGCGGTGATGAACGGCGAGTCGACCGACCCCGACGCCTGGCGGACGATGTTCCCGACCCTCTTCGCCGAGGGCGGGCCGAGGTCCGACGCCAGCGAGACGACGCGTTCCGACGCGATCCTCGCCGCCGCGCTCGCCGTCGCGGATCGGGGTGAACAGGTCCGGAGCCAGTTCCGCGGCGCAATCGTCGAGTCATTGACCGAGCGCCTGCTGCGGGCGGGTGTCCCCGGCCGGCCGGCATCGGCGGTCCGCCGTGAGCGGCGCATCCTCTTCGACGGCGTCCGGGCCGAGATCCATCCATACGACGTGACCGTCGAGATCGAGGGCTCGCCGGTGGCGGTCGACTGCAAGTGGGGCGCTCGGGGGATCTCGGCGGACGTCCTCCACCAGCTCGACGACGCTCGTCGACACGCCGCCGACGACGACGAGGATCTGGCGGTAACGCTCGTGGTGTTCGACGCGCGCCGGTCGTGCGCCGTCCGGCTCGAGCGGCAGACGGCGCCGCGCGAGGGGACGCGGGTCGTGGCGCTCGAGGACCTCGATACGCTCGCTGGACTGCCGGTCGCGGGCTGATGGCTCGAGCGGTGGAGATGATGCCGCTCGTTCACGAGGCGTCGTACCGCGTCCGGTTCGACGAGGCCGGGCCCGATGGCCTCCTCCGGACGTCGGGGCTGATGCGCTACGCCCAGGACGTCGCCTGGCGGCACTCGACTGCGCTCGGATTCGGGCGCGAGTGGTACCTCGATCGCGGCCTCACGTGGCTGGTCCGATCGGCGGAGCTCGAGGTCGTCCGCGGGGTACCGATGGGCGGCGACGTGGCGGCCCGGACGCAGGTCGTCGGCCAGCGTCGCGTCTGGGCGCGGCGCCGGGGCGAGTTCCGGACGGGGGACGGGACGCTCGCCGCATGGGTCCACACGGACTGGGTGATGATCGATCGCCGCGGCGCGCTGACCCGGATCCCGGACGTCTTCGGGGAGGCCTTCCGGATCCCGGAGGCGGACGGCCAGATCACGCGCGTGGCCTTGCCGCCGACGCCGGACGGCGCCATCCGGCGGCGGTTCGCCGTTCGGCCCCATGAGCTCGATCCGATGGACCACGTGAACAACGCCGTCTACCTCGATTGGCTCGAAGAGGCGATCCTCGCGGCGGACCCCGTGGGCGGCTCGGCGGCGATTGCCGCCGCGCCGCGCCGCTACCGTCTCGAGTACGCCGCCGCGGCCGACGCCGGGATGAACCTCGCCGACGCGGTGTGGCCCGATGGGGACGCCGGCACGACGTGGTCGTACCGCCTCGGCGTCCCCGGCGGGCCCGACGTCTTCCGGGCCGCGGTCGACCCCGCGGGACGAGTCGCATGACCGGCGCTGTCGGAGGCCCGGCGTAGGCCGTCACGCCTCTCTGTTGACGCTCCACCACGGCCGGGCGACGGCGTCGACGCGCTCGGCGAGATCCCGAAGACGTGGCGCCGCGAAGTCGCGAAGATGGGCAGCGGCATCGGGCGCGGAGAGCGAGCGGAGCCAGATCGCGCGGCCGGCGAGGAACCCCGAGGCGCCGCCGCGCGCGGCGGCGACCGCCGCGTCGTCGAAGCGTTCCGGCGTCGTGCCGTTCGAGAGGACGACCCAGGGGCACGCGACCGCCTCGGTCAGCCGCCGGGCGTCCGCCTCGATCGCGGCGTCGTCGGCGCGGCCGAGCGTCGGGACCTCGGCCTTGTACAGGGCCGGACCGAACGCGGCGAGCTCGGCGGCCGCCTCGAGGACGAGGTCCGCGTGGCGCCGCGCGTCGAGGGCGTCGCCGGGCGCAGGCCGGACGATCCCCTCCACGATGCCGGGCTTGCGTCGCCGCCGGCAGCCGGCGAGGAACGCCTCGACGATGTCGTGACGGTGTGCCGCGTCGCGACCGGGATGCCAGATCACGAGCAGCTTGTACGCGTCGGCGTAAGCCGCGATCGCATCGTCGGCGAGGACGGCCTCATCGACCCCGGTGTCCTCGACCGGCCCACCGGGTGCCTGGGTCAGGCGATCGGCGGCGACGATGAGGCCTCGCTCGGTCGGTATGGCGCGCGCCTCGCGCACCGGCCGCAGTCCGTACTCGACGTCGAGGAGGACCGCGCTCGCGGACGCCGCCAGCGCCTTGGCGGCCGCGACCTTGAACGCCGACAGCGCCGCGTCCGGGATCGTGCCGCCGCCGCTCGCCGCCGCCGCGATCATCGTCCGCAGCGATTCGCGCTGGTCGAGCGCGAGCATGGCGAAGGCGCCGCTCGGGCGGGCGAGCCTGCCGAGGCCCGGGTCAGCCACCGGCGCGGCTCACGGCTCCGGGGCGGGCGAGGAAGGCCTCGACTTCGGCGCGCGTCGGGATCCCGCCCCGGCCGTCGAGGTCGCGGCAGGCCAGCGCCGCGCAGGCGTTGGCACGGACGAGCGCCTCAGGCACCGACGCGCCACCGACAAGCGCCGCGAGCAGGGCGCCGTGGAAGACGTCGCCTGCACCCAGCGTCGAACCGCCCGGTGTGTCGACCGCGAAGGCCGGCGCCTCCGACCTGCTGGAGGATCGGGTCGCCTGGTCCCGCTCGAGGGCGACGCTGCCGGACGCGCCGCGCGTGACGACGACCAGCCGCGGGCCTTCATCGAGGGCGGCCGCCATCGCCTCGTCGACGGACCGACCCGGGTACCGCCGCAGCAGCGCGGCCTCGGTCGGCGCGTAGAGGTCGACGCCCGCGAGCGCCAGGTCCGGCACGTCGACGCCGCCATCGAACGAGATGGGCGTCCGGACGATCGTCGTGAGCAGGGGCCGGGCGACAAGGCCGGCATGATCGAGATGGATCCACTCCGCCCCTCGGCAGCGGTCGAGATCGGCATCCCCGAGCTCGATCGGACCGGCGCTGCCCGGGAACGGCGCGAGCGCCCGACCCGGCGAGCCGCGCTGGATCAGGACCGCGCTGACGGGCGACCGACCCTCGGCGAGCCGCAAGCCGTCGACATCGACGCCCTCGGCGGCGAGGTCGTCGCGGATCCAGCGGCCGGCGGCGTCGTCCGCAACCCTGCCGACGAACGCGACGGGCACGCCCAGGCGGGCAAGCGTCACCGCCGCCGTCGCCGCCACACCACCACCGGCAAGCCGGCCGTCGAGCCCGGCCACGCGATCGTCGACGTCGGGGAGACGGTCGACCTCGACGACCGCGTCGATCGTCGCGACGCCGATGCAGACGACCGCCGGCTGGCCGCTCATCTCACGCCCGGGTCGAGCCCGTTCGCCCCGACGATCGCGGCGTACGCGTGCGTGGCGGCCGTCATTCGGGAGCCTCCCGGTCGAGGTCCTCGGGACGCGGCCCGCGGCAGAGGATGAGCGTCAGGCCGTCGCGGGAATGGAATTCGACCTCTGGGGCGGCCGCCGCCGGCAGTCCGAACGTCGAACCGGTCGCCACATCGAGCGATCCCGCCGGGCCGCGAACCGTGCCGCTGCCGGCGATCGCAACGCCAACCACGAAGGCACCGTCGAGCGCCGGGCGGCACGTTCCCTCGACCCGAACGCCGTCGGCGCGGAAGAACGGCGCCGCCACGGTCGGCAACAACTGGCGAAGACGATTCGGGGCGACGGCGTCGCGCCAGGTGCCGGCGACGAGGTCGTCGGGACGCATCGGCGCCCGATCGATCGCGTCGAGCACGACGTCCCAGCCGAGCCCGAGGTGGGCGTCGCGCGGGTCGATCGGGAAGCCACGGGTCTCCAGGACGATCGAGAAGTCGCTCGGCTCCTGAACCTCCAGGATGAAGACGCCGGCGCCGATGGCATGCGGCGTCCCCGGCGGGACGAACCAGACGTCGCCGGCAGCGGTCGGTCGGTTGTTGAGGGCCTCCAGGAGCTCGTCGCTGTTCTCGTCCTCGATCCAGCGCCGCAGCTCGTCGCGGCCGACCGGACGCGAGAACCCGAGCCGGATCCCGGGCTCCGGTTCGCCTGGCACCTCCCGTGTTCCAAGGACGATCCAGGCCTCCGCCTTGCCGAAGAACGAGCCGAGGTTGTGGCGGGCGAACGCCCGGGTCGGGTGCGCGTGGACCGGCAAGCGGATGCCTGCGTCGAGCAGCTTCACGAGGACGCCCAGCGTCGGCCCGGCGCGTGCGACGAGGTCGACCCCGGCGACCGCTTCAGGGTTGGCCTCCAGGATGTCGGCGATCAGCTGGCGTTCCCCGCCGCCGAAGTCGGCCGATCCGAGCCCTTCCTCGGTCGACACGGTGTCCGGCGGCGTCCACGCCCGAGTCGCCGATCCCACCCAGTCCTCCGGCTCGTTCGTGTCGGCCGGGGCGGCGGCGCCCCGGAACCCGTCGAGCAGCAGGCCGCCGCGGTAGAAGCGCGAGACGCGGTTCGGGAGCAACGCCCACGGGCGTCCGAGGCGGTCGTCAAGGCGCACGGCTCGCTGCCTCCCTCGCCTCGTCCGCGAGGTCGGACATCGCCCGCACCTCTTCCGACGCCCACAGCAGCAAGCCGAGGCACCAGGCGTGAGACAGCCGGTCGACCTCGCCCTTCTGCCCGTACCGCGTCTGGAACGCGCGCTCGGGCATCATGCCTCGCCGCCCGCCGAGGTCGCCGTCCTCGCGGACGATCATCTGACGCGCGGCAACGAAGTGCTCCCGTGCACGGCGGACGAGCCACGCGTCGCGCGTCATCCTGCCGAGCCGCGCCAGCTCCGGGACGCAGACGAGTCCGTAGACGTGGAGATGCTGGTTCGCGGGCGATGCCACATCGAGCCCGGTGGTCCGAACGTCACGCCGGCCGAGCGTCGAGTCGGCTGGGAAGGACACATCCCACGAGTAGCGGAAGGTCAGCGCCCACGTCGCGGCGCGAGTCGCGAGATCGAGCCAGCGGGCACGCTCATCGGGCGTCGACGCCGCCTCCGCGAGCGCGACGTAGGCCATCAGCGCCACGTAGCCGTCCTCCGAGGTCGGCCCGAGATCGACGTCCTCGGGTGCGCCGAAGAGGAAGTCGCCGTCGACGAAGCCTTCATAGTGGCGCCCGGTCCGCCGCGCCGCGGCGGCCAGGGATCCGTCGCCGAGCGTCGCCGCGCCGTCGAGCAGCGGCGGGATCCACGCCAGCGCCGCGGATCCAGCCCAACCCAGCGGTTCTCCCGTCCGGCCGTTCCAGCTCGCAGGGAGCGCCCCGTCGTCGCGCTGGCGAGCTGCAATGAATCGCAGGTTGGACGCTGCGGCCTCGTGCCAGAGCCGCGGATCGACGTCGTCCGCCCGGCCGGCGATTCCGGCCGCGCGCAGCGCGAACTGCGTTGCCTCGGCGGTCGTTCTCGTGTGGACGGCGTCGGGGCCGGCCGCCCAGCCCTTGCCCCAGCCGCGGTCCGCCGTCCATTGGCTCCAGAACGAGCCGCACGGCGCGAGGTTCGAGCAGATCCCGTCGAGCACGCGTCGGCCGGCCTCGACAGCGGCGCCGTTGCCGGATCGGAGGCCGTGGCGGATGAGTGCGGTCGCGGCCGGGACGCCGCTCAGCCAGGCGACGTGCATGGCGGCCCGGTCCGTCCGGGCATCCGCGGCCGTCACGCGGTCGAACCCAGCCGTCTCGTACAACGCCGCGTCCTCCTCGCGGTAGTGCCACGCGAGAAGACCCTCCGCCGCGAGGCGGGCCGCCGTCTCGATGTCGAGTGTCGGGATGGTCGCGTCGCTCGGTGACGGGGCGAGGTCGCGGATCGCCGCCGCCCAAGCTTGGAGACCGGCGCGCGCGAGGTAGACGCGGAACGCCAACCGCACGGTCTCGCCGGGTTGCCATCGGTGACCCGGGGCCTCGGCGGCGAGCGGTGCCGGGCCGCCGTCATAGACGACGGGCTCCTCGCGGTATGGCCAATGGAGGCGCAGCTCGATCGGCGCGCCGTCTCGTCCGCCACCCGCGAGGCCGACGCCTGGCTGGCCGAGCGGGGAGTCGCCGGCCGCGGCGAGCGTCACGGTCACGCCCTCGGCCGTCCCGGAGACGCACGGCGTGGCGGCCCGGTCCGCCCGGAACGACCAGCCCGACGCCGCGAACGGATCATCTCGAGTCTCCTCGGCTGCGGGGACCCAGCGGGGAAACCGGGCGCGGCTCGCGGGCGGCCGATTCTCGCCGTAGAGCTGGCCCGGCACGAGCCAGCGCGGATCGTCGGCGGAGCCGATGCGGATAGCGACACGGATGCCGGCCGCGACGGGCGGACCTGCGTCGAGGCGCATCTCGAGGGTCACGTCCCATCGGCCGGCAACGTTGCTCGACTGCGCCCAGGCAGCCGTCGCCGCGAAGCGCGTGCCGGCTCCGGACGCGACGAAGCCGCCGTCGGACGTCTCCTCGATGGTCTCAGCCGGCACGCGGTCGATCTCGACGTCGCCGTCCAGGAGAGCCGCGACGTACGGCAGCAGAGCAGCCGGCGGAGGCAGGTCGGCGCTCGAAACACTGAAGCCTGCGACACCGGTCACCGCGCCGGTCACGGCGGGCCCTCGATGATGGCGGCCTCGGCGTTCCAGGCGTCGAGTCGCAGCCGGCGCTCCTCGCCCGGCGCACCAGCCCACCGAACCGCGACCCGCCGCGTCTCGCCGGGGAGCAGGTCGAAGCCGCCGTCGTCGATCTCGGCCCAGCCGGCGACCTCGATCGGTCGGTCGTCCTCGAGTCGGACGCCGACGATCGCCGGGCCCGATTCGTGCCGGAGGTCGACGATCCAGGCGCCGTCCGCGGCCTCCTCCACCGTCCATGCGAGCGAGCCGGCGGGCAGGTCGAGCAGCGGTGCGAGGTTCTCGCCAGTCGCGAATCGGTAGCGATTCGCGGCGATTCCGTTCCCGGCCGACAATTCCAGGGCCAGGTCGAGGAACACCACCGGCCCCAGCCCGTCGACGCCGACGGAGTGATCGCTGGCCACGCGAACCGGAAGGCCGTCGCGGGCGGCCGGCAGCTCGACCGCCCATCGCCCGTCGGCTCGGACGCGGCCCGACGCATCCACAAGCCGCCACAAGATCGTGGCCGGGCCGGCGTGATCCCGACTCCACGCCCACGGCTCGAAGCGGAGCTCGCCCGCGTCCCGGAGGACCGCGCCCGGGATCCGGGCACAGACGACGGACGCGGCGTAGGCCCGCGCGACTGCGAAATACGCCGGCTTGGGGTCGCCGCGATGGTCGACAACGGACGTGCACCATGCGTTCGGGTACGGCTCGTTGAACTGCCACGGCAGCGACCCGCTCTGACGCGGCCAGCGCCGCCGGTTTGCCTCGACCGCGTAGCGCAGCCCGTCGGCCTGGAGCAGGTGGCTCGCGCGGCGGAGCGATTCGAGGTCCCTCAGCCGTCCGGCGAACGCGGCCTGGAGCAGCGGCTCGTTGATCCACCAGTCGCCGAGGTGCCGGTAGACGGGGTTCGAGCGGTCCGCCGGCCAGCGATGCTCCTCCGAGATCAGCGCGCCATGCGTTCGGCGGTTCGTCATCCCCTCGACGCCGAACTCGCTGTTGAGCAGCGACGTCCCGCGGTCGTACAGCTCGTACTGCTTGTCGAGCCCCTGGTGCTCCCACAGCCCGTGAACGTCGTGGAGCCCGTCCGGATCGGACTCGATGGTGTCGAACCGGTTGAAGAACTGCGGCCCGGTCGGCGACGTCGGAAGCCATCCTCGCCCGGGGTCGAGCCGCTCCACGACCTCGTGCAGAGCGGCCAGCACCGGCGACCGGTTGTCCTCGAGCGGGCCGCGGCTGTCCTCGAGCTCATTGCCACCGCACCAGGCCGCGAGCGATGGATGGTTCCGTCGGAGGGGGACGATCGCCTCGGCCTCGCGCTTCATCAGCTCGACGAATGCCGGGTCGCGTGACGGCTCGTTCTCGACGCCGGAGCTCGACTGGCTGAACTCCTGCCAGACGAGGATCCCTAGGCGGTCGCAGGCTTCGTAGAAGGCCTCGGTCTCGATGAGGCCACCACCCCACACCCGGAGCAGGTTGACGTTCGCCGCGGCGGCGAGCCGAACCAGGTGCTCGACCCGGTCCGGCGGCGTCGCGCCGTGGAGGACGTCCGCCGGGACCCAGTTCCAGCCGTTGGCGTATATCCGGCGACCGTTGACGACGAACGTGTACGGCCGCGCATCGCTCGGTCCCCCCTCGTTCATCGCGAGCTCGACGTGCCGGAACCCGACCGGGACGGCCCGCTCGTCGAGCGGCCTCCCGTCGCCGGTGGCGACGCGAACGAACAGACGATGCAAGACGGGCTCGCCGATGCCGTTGGGCCACCAGAGCCACGGGTCGTCGACGTTGACCTCGAACTCGACCTCGGTCTGTCCCGGCTCAAGTGCGCGTGACGTGATCGACGAACCGGACGACATCCCCTCGAGCGACGCCTCCACGCGGACGGACATGGGCGTCGAGGCTTCAACGGCCGCGCGAACCTCGACGCGCGCGGAACGCAGGTTGTCGGCCAGCACTGGTCGGGCCCAGACGTCGACGATCCTCACCGCGTCGACGACCTCGAGACCGACCGACTGCCAGATTCCCTGGTGGACGAGCCGCGGACAGAAGTCCCAACCGTATCCCATCCGCGACTTGTGGACGCGGACACGACTCGTCCGCCCCGTCTGCGGCTCGATGTCGGGGGCCGGTTCGACGACGACAGCAAGCTCGTGGTCGCCGTCGCCGGCGACCTTCGCCGAAACGTCCACCTCGAACGGCACGAACATCCCGTCGTGGTCGCGAACGCGCTCGCCGTCGACGAAGACATGGCACGCATCGTCGACCCCATCGAACCGGAGCAGGACGCGTCCGCCCTCGGGAGCGCGGACGCTCGGCAGGGCGCGGCGGTACGTCCAGGCCCGCTCGGGGACCCATTCCGCGAGGAGGCTGTTGCGCTCGTGGTGCGGGTCCGCGATCTCGCCGGCCCGCCAGAGATCGTTCGTCACGCTGCCAGGCACGCGCGCCGGCAACCAGCCCGCCGCCTGGTCGCGGGGCCCGCCGCCCATCGGCGTTCCGGGTCCGGCGACAGCCTGGAGCGCGGCCTCGGTCCCGAGATGGGCGCGGATCCACCAGTCCGGGCCGTCGAGGGAGATGCGCTCCCGCATCAGCCCTCGCCGGGCGCGGTGTCGGCGAGGGGTCGCTCGATCAGATCGGTTTCCTCTGCGGCTCCGCCGCCGGACGGGACGCGGAACGTCCGGATCTCGAAGGGCCCCATCTCGACCTCGACGTCTCGACCGATCCCCGGCAGCCGCAGCCTCGCGGCACACTGCCTGCCCGCCGTCTCGGCGAGGCGGACGAGCACCTCGTCGCCGTCCTCCGCGAACTTCAGCGCGCCGACGACGACATTCTCGGGCTCGACCGAGGCGTACGAGCCCGTCTGGCCGAGCGGCCCGTCGTGGTACGACTCGACGAGCACAGTCGGCGGGCGATTGAGCTCACTCGCGAGGCGCGCGATCGAGGCGTCTGCCCACGAGCCTCGGTGCGGGAGCAGCTCGAGCGTGAACCGCTGCACGCCCTGATCCTGGAACTGGTAGCGGATTCCCGGGGTGAGGCTCGTCGGCTCGTGGTGAGCGTAGATCGGGCTCCGGACCGCGGTCACCCCGAGCTCCGAACCGGCCACGTCGAACGCGTACTTCCCGTCGTTCAGGACAGCGACGCCGAAGGCCCCATCTCCTTCCGGCGCGTCGCGCGAGTCGCGGCCCGCGTCGCCGGCGGACCCGCGCCTCTTGAGCGATCCCGAGACGTCGATCCAGCGCTGGCCCGGCTCCTCGTCGCCGCCCGCCGGCCGGTTGACCGCGCCGTATGGGATCTCGAACGTCGCCCGAGGGTCGCGGAGGCGCGCCGCAAAGCGCCACTTCAACAGGTTCGACTTCTCGCGCCAGTCGAGGACCACTCGTACGCGAACCGCCGCAGCCGACGCGCCAAGCAGGAAGTCCTCGGTCAGCCGCGACGCGCCGTAGCTCGACGTGACGCGCAGGATCGCCCGCACCGGGCCCCGCTCGACGAGCTCGACGGTCTCCGCCGCGAACGCCCCGGCCTCGTCGCGGTAGGCGAGCCGGCGGTGTCCCCACGTGTCGGACGTGTCGTCGATGACGACGGCCCTCGGCCGGCCGGGCTCGGCGAGCTCGGCGACGTCACGGCCGTCATCGCGCAGGACGAGCGACGTGATCGCGCCGGTCGAGGCATCGAGCTCGAGCCGGACGCGATCGTTCTCGAGCGCCGTCGCGGTCGCCCGGAGCGCGCTTTCGCCTGGGCGCGGCGAGTCGGCGGTCATGCGATAGGTCCGGTAGCCCAGGCCGGGCACCTCGGCCTCGAACGCGAGGCGGCCGCGGTACGGCGAGACGGTCGCGTAGGACTGGATCGACTGCATCGCGACCGGTGCGCCCGCGTCGTCGCGGAGGCCGTCACTCGGCCGCAGGCCGCCGTACTCGAGCTCGACGACCGATCGGGTCGGCCACGCGTGGGGGTTGAAGACAAGGATCGGGACGTACGCCGGCGACGGCCCGCCCGGCAGGTCGACGAGCCGGGCGATCGACTGGATCGCCAGATTCTGGACTCGCGCGGCGATCGAGCCCGCCTCGCCCAGCTGGTCGCGGGCGTCGCGGTAGGCCGGCTCGATCGCCGTCCCGCCGAGCGTGTCATGGAACTGGTTGAACAGGACCTGCCGCCAGGCCCGCCCGAATTCGGCGCGTGGATAGGGTCGCCCGGCAACGACGCCGGCGACCGCCGCCCATGACTCCGCGCTGAGCAGCTCGTTCTCCGTTCGGCGCATCCAGCGCTTGATCCCCGAATGAGCCGAGTAGCAGCCGACGGCGTGGTGCTGGAGCTCCTCGCGGTAGACCGGGACGCGAACGTTCGACGCCCGGATCGCCTCGAAGAACCGGGCCGGCGTGCTGTGCTCGAGCCGGGGCATCGCGCCGGCGCCGTCGAGGCGGCGAATGCTGTCGAGGTTCTCGCGCGTCGGGCCGCCGCCGTGGTTGCCCACGCCGTAGAACGCCATCATCGCGTTCCAACGCTCCGGCAGCTGGGCGATCGACTTGTCGATGTGGTAGCCGAGGTCCTCCTTGGGCGCGCAGTACTCGTGCGGCAGGCGGTACGCGAGGATGCGCGACCCATCGGCCGACTCCCACCAGAACACCGGGGCCGGCAACTTCAGCTCGTGCGGGCCGGGCCGCATGAAGACGTAGCTGTCCATCCCGCTGCGACGAAGGAGCTGCGGGAGCATCGAGTGGTGGCCGAACGGGTCGACGTTGTACCCGACCGTCGCGATCTTCCCGAACTTCTCGAGGAAGTAGCGCTGGCCGACGAGCGCCTGGCGGACGAAGCCTTCACCTGACGGGAGGTTGCAATCCGGCTCCACCCACCAGCCACCGACCAGCTCCCAGCGACCCTCGGCGACGCGCTGCTGGATCTCCGCGAACATCGCGGGGTCGATCTCCTCGACCCACTCGTAGTACGCGACCGAATCGCAAGTGAAGATGAACTCCGGGTACTCCGTCATCCGATCGAGCACCGAACGGAACGTCGCCCGGACCTCCTGGTAGCCCTCGGGCCATTGCCAGAGCCAGACGGGATCGATGTGGGAGTTGCCGATGAGGTGAAGGACGGGCCGATCGCGATCGGCCGGCCGCGGCGCGGACTCGCCTGACTCGGTCGTCGCGCCGTCGCGGTCGCTGGGCTTGTCCGTGGAGCGCGCCGGTCCCTTGCTCAAGCTGGCCTCCTGCCTTCGTTGCTCGCCGTGGATCGTCAGCCGCGACCGTCCGTCGCCCAGACGTCGATCGCGTCGCTCAGCGCGTGGAGCAGCAGGACGTGCATCTCCTGGACGCGCGCTGTCGTCGAGGAGGGGACGATGAGCGCGACGTCGGCCTGCTCTGCAGCGGGGCCGCCGTCGCCGCCCCCGAACAGGACAGTCGTGGCGCCGCACCGCCGGCCCGCAGCGAGCCCGCGGACGACGCTCTCGGACCGGCCGCTGGTGGTGAACCCGACGACGATGTCACCCGGCCGGGCCAGCGCCTCGACCTGGCGGCGGAACACGTCGTCGTAGCCGTAGTCGTTGGCGATGCAGGTCATGACCGACGGGTCGACCGACAGCGAGACCGCGGGCAGCGACCGGCGCTCCCGAAGGTAGCGACCGATCAGCTCGCCCGCGAGGTGTTGCGCGTCCGCGGCGCTCCCGCCGTTCCCGAACGAGTAGAGTCGGCCGCCGCTCTCGAACGCCGCCCTCACCGTCTTCGCGAGATCGTCGACGAGCGCCAGCAGCGGCTGCATGCCGTCGAGCACGGCGCGGTGTTCGTCGAGATGCGCCCGGGCGCCGGCCGTCATGCCCCGTCGCCCACTGCCGTCAGCGGACCCGGGGGGGTTCGCTTCATCCGTCGGGCGCCGGCAGCGGCCTCGTCCCGCCGGCCATCCCGGGGCAGCCGTTCGAAGGCGATCGCCGCGGCACTGACGACGCCCAGCCGCTCGCCCAACGAGGACAGGACGACGTCTCCGGCCCGAGCGGCCGGCGGCATGGCCTGCGCCAGGCCGAGCCGCCGGACCGGCCCGAGCAGCTGGTCGCCGGCCCGCGTCACGCCGCCGCCCAGCACGACCAGCTCGGGATTGAACACGTTGAGGATGTTGGCAACAGCGGAGCCGAGCATCTCGGTCGTCTCGTCCCAGATCCGGCTCGCGAGCGGGTCGCCATCGAGGGCGGCCTCGGCGACGTCGCGCGCCGTCACCGCCGTCAGGTCCCGGAGTGACGACGGCTCGTCGCCGGCGGCGATCGCCTCGACGGCCCGCGCCGCGATGTTCGTTCCCGACGCGTACGCCTCGAGGCAGCCGCGCCGGCCGCAGGCGCAGCGCCGGCCGCGGAAGTCGACCGTCAGGTGCCCCAGCTCGCCGGCATTCCAGGCGACGCCGCGATAGACGCGGCCGTCGAGGACGAGGCCACCGCCCACGCCCGTCGAGATCGTCAGGTACACGAGGTCCCGAACTCGCCCCCCCCGGCCCGCCCCGTACCACCACTCGGCGAGGGCGCCGGCGGTGGCGTCGTTGTCGACGACGGCCGGCCGGTCGAGCGCTTCTCCGACGATCGCCACGAGCGGGATGTCGTCCCAGCCCGGCAGGCTGAGCGGGGACTGGATGACGCCGGCGATCGGGTCGAGCGGCCCGCCACAGGCGATCCCCACCGCGCGGACGTCGCTCCACGCGATGCCGGCGTCAGCCACCGCGTCCCGGCCGAGCTCGAGATGGCGCGGGATCATCCCCCCAGGGCCCTCGTGGGCACGGCTCGGTGCGACGCGCATCGAGAGGACGCGCCCGTCGCCAGCGACAACGCCGGCGGCAAGCTTCGTGCCGCCGATATCGAGGCCAAGGACGAGATCGTCGGCGTCAGGCAGGGCTTCGTCCGCGACGGTTGCGCCCGCCGAAACCACCGGCATGGCGGCGTCCGTGCTCCGTCCCGTCATCCGGCTCCGCTACTCCCTGCCCTTGGTTCGGCCGCCCGCATTACCCCTTCCGGCCGGTCGTCGCGATCCCCTCCACAAAATACCGCTGACCAAGGAAGAAGATGATGATGATCGGGAGCGTCACGATGACCGCGCCCGCCATCAGCAGCTGGACCTCGCCCTCGCCGCCGTGGATGCTGAACTGGTCGAGGAGCAACTTGAGGCCGCGGGGCAGCGTGAACAGGTTCACGTCACGAATGTAGATCAACGGCTTGATGAACTCCGTCCAGCTCGCCTTGAGCTCGAAGATGAAGACGACGATCAGGGCCGGCCAGACGAGCGGGATGGCGATCCGCCGCCACATGGCGAAGTAACCGGCACCGTCGACGCGGGCTGCCTCGAAGACCTCCCGGGGCAGGCCGAGGTAGAACTGGCGGAGCAGGAAGATGTAGAACGCCGACGCGAACAGGTTTGACGCCCACAGCGGCGTGAGCGTGTTGACACCGAGGGCCGGGATCACCTTGCCGACGTTGTCCCAGATCAGGAACGTGGGCACCATCGTCACGGCACCCGGCAGCATCATCGAGGCGAGGACGAGGCCGAACAGAACGTTCCGGAACGGGAACCGGAAGTAGGCGAACGAGAACGCGACGAGCGCGGAGCTCAGCGTGACCGCGCTCGCGGCGAGGATGCCGACGACGACGCTGTTGACGAACCAGTTGAAGACCGGCGCGACCTGCCAGATCTGGACGTAGTTCTGCCACTGGACCGGATCCGGGATCCACTCGCTGTTGAAGACGTCCTGGCGGGTCTTCAGCGATGCCGACACCACCCACAGGAACGGCACGAGGAAGAGCGCCGAGACGAGGACAAGGGCGGTGCCGAACAGGACCCTCGAGGCGGTCAGCCGGGAACGGCCCCGCTCGCGCTCGATGGGCCGGACGGTCGCGGTTGGGGCGACCGGGCCGCCGACGGCCTGCTCCAGGCGATTGGGCGTCGTCGCCATCAGCCGCCCTCGCCCTCGTAGTAGACCCAGCGCTTGCTCAGCCGGATCTGGATGAACGTGATGATCATGATCACGATGAACAGCAACCACGCGAGCGCGGACGCGTAGCCCATCCGGAACGTCTTGAACGCCTCGTTGAAGAGGTAGACGACGTAGAACAGACCCTGGCGGTCGCCGGCAGTCGCGGGCTGGTTGCCGAAGTACATCGCATAGACCTGATCGAACGTCTGCAGCGACGCGATCGTGTTCACGATGACGACGAAGAACAGCGCGCCGCTGATCATCGGGAGCGTCACCCGGCGGAACTGCTGCCACGCGTTGGCGCCGTCGACCCGGGCCGCCTCGTACAGCTCGAGCGGCACGTTCCGGAGCGCGGCGAACAGGATGACGACCGTGCTTCCGAGAGCCCACAGGCTCATGATCACGATGCCGGGCTTGATCCAGTCTGGATCCGTCGTCCAGTTAGGGCCGTTGATGCCGATCAGCGCCAAGCCGCGGTTCACGAGGCCGACCTGGCCGTTCAGCAGCTGCAGCCAGAGCGCCCCGATCGCGACGGTCGGAGTGATCGTCGGCAGGTAGAAGACCGTCCGGAAGAAGCCCGCCGCCCGACCGACGCGCAGCAGCATGATGGCGAGGGCCAGTGCGAGCGCGATCGAGAGCGGGACGTGGAGCAGCGTGTAGAACGTCGTGTTCCAGAGCGCCAGCCCGACCCGCGGATCGCCGATCAGGCGCTCGTAGTTGTCGAGCCCGACGACCTTGAAGGTCGGCCGGAGACCGATGTCGGTGAACGAGAGGAAGCCGCTCGCGATCATCGGGCCAGCCGTGAAGACGACGAATCCGAAGATCCACGGCAGAAGGAACAGGAAGGCCCAGCGCGTCTCCTCGCGACCGATGTCGCGCCGGAAGCGGCCGAACGGTCCCGGTCGCGGCGCGGTCCTCGTGGCTGCGGTCATCGCCGGGCCTTCACGTCACCGCGTCAGCCGCCGCTGCCAGCGGTGTCGAGCGCGTCCTGGGCCGTTTGATCGGCCTCCTGCAACGCTTGGGCCGGATCGGCGCCTTCGTTGAGGACCCGGTTCACGGCCTCCCGCCAGGTGTTCTCGAAGTCGACCGACGCGCCGGTCGTGGGGATCGCGAAGGCCTTGTCCGAGACGGCGATCGTCGCCTTGACCGCGGCGTCGAACGCCGGCATCGCGGAGAGGTCGACGATCTCGCTGAAGATCTTGTCGTCGGCGGCCTTGTTTCCCGTGTACGTGCCGGTGTATGGCTTGTTCTCGCCCTTGCGAGCATCGGCTCGCTTCTGGGAGACATCGATCCACGTGTCGGTCGAGGTCATCAGCGCCGCCATCGCGCAGGCGGCATCGGGATTCTTCGAGCCCATCGGAACCGCCCATGTCAGGCCGGTCGCGTACGTCAGATCCTGGCCGTCCTTGCCCTTTGGCGCCGCCACGGTGATGTCGACGTCGGGCGAGTTCGCGGCCATGACGTTGAGGAAGAACTGCTCGATCGGGAACGAGCCGAGAACGCCCGTCGCGATCGGGTTGCCGGCGCCGAAAAAGTCGGCGCTGAGCGCGTCGCGGGCGGCGAAGAAGTCGGCCGCCGAGCCGTGCGCCTGAATGAGGTCGCGGCCGAACGTCAGGGCCTCCGCGACCTTGGGGTCGTCGAGGTTCGACGTCTTCCCGTCCTCGCTCAACAGGTCGGCGCCGTTGATCTTCGCCCACAGCGGCAGGAACTCGGGCAACTTGGGATCGAACCCGATCCGCGAGATCTTGTTGCCATCCTTCTTGAGGAGCTTCGTGTTCGCGGACTTCAGGCCGTCCCAGTTGCTCGTGTCGATCTGGTCCGGCGTGACGCCCGCCTCCTGGAGGACCTTGTTGTTCGTCACGACGACGACGACGTTGAAGAACTCCGGGATGCCGAAGACCTGGTTGTTGAAGGTGACCTGCTTCACAGCCGCGTCGCGGAAGTTCGACATGTCGATGCCGGCCTTCTGGACGCAATCGTCCATCGGCTGGATCGCTCCCTGCGCCGCGAACGCGCCGATTTTGCCGCGATCCATATAGATGATGTCCGGCGGGCTGCCGCTGCGGACCGCGGTCAGGAACTGCTGGTCGTCGAGGCCGCCCTCTGTGCACTTGAGGTTCAGGTCGGGGTACTTCGCCTTGAGGGCGGCGATGCGATTCGTCGCGATGTCGTCGCCCTGGGTGCAGTCGAAGCCCATCACGTTCAGGTCGCCCGTGGCCTGCATCGCCCCGGCCGACGCGGGAGCTCCGGCGCTGCCGCTCGCCGCCGCAGTGCCTGCAGGGCTCGCTGCGGAGCTCGGTGCCCCGGCACTCGTCGAGGGGTTGGGGGTGGCGCCGCTACTGCACGCGGCCACGACGAGCGCCAGCGCAACGAGCGCCGCCACGCTGCTGGAGCGTCGGGTCAGCATCGAGTTCTCCTCTTCGACGCCTGCGCACCTGCCCAGGCGCCGCCGCTATTGAGGCGGGTGGCGCCGACTCGGAGCTGCGGCGCGGTCCCACCGTCGGGGCAGTTGAAGGCGCGTCGCGCCCTCGCGTAGCGCCTGTGCTGGGGAGTCTTGTCTGCGTCTCCGCGAGACGATCACCAGCCCGGGTGCGGGTGCGTTGCGAATGCCATACAAGCGCCCGAACCGGTCGCCTCGCACCCGGCCGGATCGTCAAGCGGCCGCGCTCACATCATCGCGCGCCCGCCGGCAGTCGCCGTCGGGTCGTCCAGCCGGGCTGCCGTCCGATAGTCCGCCCAGGTGCGGCGGATCAGCTCGTAGTCGCGTTCCTCGAACCGCTCGCCGGTCAGGTCCAGATGGCTGGCGTAGTACAGCGCCGGGACGCCCAGCGAAGGCTTCGCCGCCGTGTACGCCCGCCAGCCCGCGAGGCTCGGGGCGCACCAATCGTCGGTGTCGATGAGGTGATCAGGGCACGCCGCCTTGACGATCGCCGCCCGGTGGGTCATCTGGGCGACGACGTCGACCGCGATCCGCGGATCATCGAGGCGGAGCGTGTCGTTGAGCCGGATCATGTCAAGGGCCGCCGCCACGAGGGGATTCGGGGCATGGCCGACGAGCAGCGCCTCCGGCCTCACGCTGCGCGCCTCGTCGGCGATGATGTCGAGAAGGCGGCCGAGCAGGTCGACGCCCCACGCCGGTCCGTGATGCTCCGTCGCCGCGCCGCTCGGCGTGGTGGCCGTGAAATCGATCTTCAGGCCGTCGGCGTCCAGGCCCTCGGGCGGCCCGCCGAGCATCCGACGGACCGACTCGCGGATCGCGGCCTCGCCGTCGGGGTGGCTGGGGTCGACCCGCAGGGGCGTGCCGTCACGCGCCCGGACGCAGCCCGCGGCCGGCAGGCCTTCCGCGTCCCAGGCCTTGTACCAGAGCAGGACCCGCTGGCCGGCGTCATGGCGACTCGCGATCCAGCCATGGAGGTCCGGCCACTTGCCCGTGTCCGGTGCACCGGTCGCGTAGTTCGTCTGCCACTTGTCGTCGATGACGACGGTGCCGGGGCGCACGCCGTGGGCGGCGAGTGCCGCGAGGAACGCGTCGTAGTTCGCCTGGGTGGCGTAGTCCTTTGCGGCGGCAGGCCCGCGGCCGTCGTCCCGTGCGAGCGCACCCTGCGCCCCCCAGCCGCAGAAGATCGGCTGGCGCCACCAGGCCGGTTGGGGTCGCGTCCCTGGACGCCCCTCGACGTCG
>JBJMMH010000119.1:0-27555 GCA_045804885.1 Chloroflexota bacterium
TACTTCGCGATCGGCGTCGAGCCGACGAACGAGATCGCAGAGATGCCGGGATGCTCGAGCACCGCGTCGACGGCGACCTTGTCGCCGTGCACGACGTTGAAGACGCCCTCCGGAACGCCCGCGTCCTGCAGCAGCTCGGCAACGTACATCGGCGCCGATGGATCCTTCTCCGACGGCTTCAGAATGAACGCGTTCCCGCACGCAAGCGCCGGCGCCCACATCCACATCGGAACCATCGCCGGGAAGTTGAACGGCGTGATGCCGGCGACGACGCCGAGCGGCTGGCGGATCTGGTACACGTCGACGCCGCCGGAGACCTGCTCGCTGAAGCCGCCCTTGAGCAGATGCGGGATGCCGGTTGCGAATTCGACGTTCTCGAGTCCGCGGGCGACCTCGCCGAGCGCGTCCGAGGGGACCTTGCCATGCTCGGCCGTCAGGAACGCGGCGATGTCCGCGCGATGCTGGTCGATGAGGTTGCGGATCCTGAACAGGATCTCGGTGCGCTTCGAGAGCGACGTCGCACGCCACGCGGGAAAGGCGCCGGCCGCCGCGCGGACGGCGGCGTCGACCTCTTCCACCGACGCGAAATCGACCTCCCGGGCGAGCGTCCCCGTCGCCGGGTTGTACACGGGCCCGCTGCGTCCCGACTGTCCTTCGACCGAGCGGCCGCCGATCCAGTGATGGACTCGGCCTGTGGTCTGCGTCCTGTCTGCTGGTGCACCGGATCGCGCGGATCCGGGCTCTGCGACCTGCGTCATCGTCGACCTCTCATCGTCTGCGGCCGCGCCGTGGGGATCGTCGTTGGAGCTTCCGGCCGCGTTCGAGCGTGCGAGAGGTCAGATTACCCCGTCGCTACCGCGGGTGACGATGGGCCCTCCCTGCGGATCAGGCCGACGAAGCCGATCAGGCAGGCGACGGCGATCAGCAAGGCAATCACCTGCTCGGTCCGGAGTGGCCCGACCGTGATCGGGTCGCGCCACGTCGTGACGACGACGGACCGGGCGACCGCCCAGAGCCCGATCGCGATCAGGAATGCCCGGCCGTCGGGCCGCCGCAGGCCCGGCACCGCCAGAACACCCATCAGGATGACCAGCACGATAAGCGTCGCTACTCCCTCGTAGGCCTGAGACGGGTGCGACGGCAATGCCGGGGCGAGCGACCCCCAGGGGCCGTCGCCCAGGTAGGCGGTCGCCCAGTCCCCCAGCCACGGCCGGCCCTGGCCAGTGCCGCCAAGCACAAGCGCGAGCTTGCCCGCGCCGATCGCGAGCAGCACCGGCAGCGCGGAGATGTGGAACCAGCGGCCGACCTCGCCGTCGAGCAGCGCGGCCACGAGCCCGCCCGTCAGCGCCCCGCCGACGACCGCGACGCCCAGCTCGAGACTACCGACGCTTGGGTCGAGGATCGCGGCCGGCTGCGATCCGAAGAAGGCCGGATGCAGGAAGACGTAGCCGAGACGGCCGCCGATCACGGCCCCCGGGACGACGCCGAGGACGACGAACAAGAGATCGTCGGCACGCAGGCCCATCGCCCGGGCGCCAACGGCGGCGAGGATGATCGCCGCGAAGATCACGCCGGCAATCGCCAGCGTCTCCCACCGGACGGCTGAATCCCCCAGATGCATGTAAGGGTCGAAGTCGAAGGCGATCACTGCCACGGGCACGATGGCGAGTGTACCGACGCCTTCGGGCTCCCCGGGTGTCGATCTCGGAGGGGCAGGTCCTGTCAACTGGCCGACACCTGGCGTGTCGTACGGCAGATCACGAGAGGGTCGCCTTCGCGACGACCATCGCTTCATCGGCCATGGCTCTGGGGGCCATCGACCGACGACATGCCGAGGGGGCGTGTCAGGGGGGCCACCCCTGGGGTGGTCGAAGGCCTGTGGGGGGACTTCGGCCGACCGCCGACTCGGACGTCCGGCCTATGGGGGGACGGGCCGGGCGTCGGTCGGCGATGAGGGGACGCGGGATGAGCACAGCCACCATGCCACCGCCGACGTTCTCGATCCGCCTCTTCGGCCGGCTCGAGATCACGGCCTGCGACCGCCCCGTGCGGCTCGCCGGTCGACATGCCCAGGCGCTCGCCGCGCTCCTGGCCCTTCGTCCCCGCCCTCGACTGCGCGACGCGATCGCCGCGGAGCTCTGGCCGGACTTCGAGGGACCTTCCGCGTCCTCGCTCCGCCAGGCGCTGTGGCTCGTTCGCACGGGCCTCACCGCCGCCGGCGTCGAGCCGGACACGGTCCTCGAGGTCGGCCAGGATACCCTCGGGCTCAGGCCGGAGCTGATGCTCGACACGGACGTCGCGACGTTCGAGACGCTGGTCGGCGACGGCCCGCAAAGCGCCCGGCGGGCGCTCCCGCTGTACCGCGGCGACCTCGTCGAGGGCCTCGGCCACGAGTGCTTCGCGGCGGATCGCGAGCGCCTGTCAGACCTCTACGAGGACGCCCTCGTGTCGGTTGCCGAAGCGCGGCTGACGACCGGCGACTACGACGGCGCACGGACCGCCGCGAGCCTCGTCCTCGCCCGCGATCCGCTGCGCGAGGAGGCCCACGGCGTGCTGATCGCCGCGTATGGCCAGACCGGGACGCGGTCACAGGTCGTCCGCCAGTACCGCCGCGTCTGCGAGGTCCTGCGGGCGGAGCTGGCCGTGACGCCCCTGCCCGAGACCGACGCGACGTACCGCGCGGCGCTCGCCGATACGGTCCGCCGCTCGAAGGACCGCGCCGAGGCGATCACCGCCGCCGAGCGTCGCGGTCACCGCCGCGTCTTCGACCGCTCGACGCTCGCCCGCGTCCTCGCTTCGAGCGGCTAGCGCCGCGCCCGCGGTCGCTGACGCGCCTCGGCGTCGCTAGAGCTTGTCGACGAGCTCCTTCACCGCCGCGGCGGACTTGTCGAACGCCGCCTGCTCATCGGGTGTCAACGCAATCTCGAACACCCGCTCGAGGCCGCCCTCACCAAGGACGCACGGCACGCCGACGAAGAGGTCCCGGGTATTGAACTCGCCCTGAAGCAGGACCGCGCACGGCAGAACCCGCTTCCGGTCGAGCAGGATCGACTCGACCATCTCGAACGTGGATGCCGCCGGGGCGTAGAAGGCCGAACCGGTCTTCAGCAGCGCGACGACTTCCGCGCCGCCGTTCGCGGTCCGGTCCTCGAGCGCCTTGACCCGGTCGGCGGGGAGGAGCTCCGTGATCGGCACGCCGGCGACGGTCGAGTAGCGCGAGAGCGGAACCATCGTGTCGCCGTGGCCGCCGAGGACGAACGCGTGCGTGTCTTCCACGCTCACGCCGAGCTCGTCGGCGATGAACGTCCGGAACCGGGCCGAGTCGAGGACGCCGGCCATCCCGAGGACCCGCTCTCGAGGAAAGCCGGAGGCATCGAGCGCCACGTGGCACATCGCGTCGAGTGGGTTGGTCACGACGATCAGGATCGCGTCCGGCGAATGCTTCGCGGCCTCGCTCACGACCGATCGGACGATCCCGGCATTCTTCGCGAGCAGGTCGTCACGGCTCATCCCGGGCTGCCGGGCGAGCCCCGACGTGACGACGACGATGTCCGAGCCGGCGGTGTCGGCGTAGTCGTTCGTCCCTGTCACGGCCGCGTCGTGACCGACGACTGGAGCAGCCTCGGCGAGGTCGAGCGCCTTGCCCTGGGGCAACCCCTCGACGATGTCGACGAGGACGACGTCGGCGAGCCCGGCCTCCGCGATCCGTTGGGCGGTAGTCGCGCCGACGTTGCCGGCGCCGATGACCGTGACCTTGTTCCGAGCGGGTCGGGGCATGGAGGACTCCTGGAGCGGGAGATCGGCTGTGAGCCCGATGATCCTAGCGCCGGGCACCGTCATTTGGCGTAGCCGGACGGGTTCGTTCGTCGGTTGGACCAGCAGGCCGGACAGGCGACGATCACGGCATGCAGAACCAGACCCTCCTCACGCCACAGTCAGTCGCGGCCATGACGATCAGCGGCATCGCGCTGATGCTCCTCGGGATCCTCGGCGGTGGCCGGATCGATCTCATCGCCCTCGGGGCCGCCCTGCTTGCCGGCGTCGCGCTGTTGGAGACGATCGACAACCGACGTCTCAGCCGGTGATCGCCTGGGTCGCGATTGCCGCGATCGCCTTCCTTCCGATCGCCATCGTCGCGGCCATCCTCGCGCTCCTCGCGGGCGTGGTGGCCTCCGTCGCGGAGCGCGATCTTGGCGTAGGACTGTTCGCCGACCAGGACGCCTGAGCGACGCCCGGGGCTATCGGGCGAGCCCAGATCTCAGTGCCATGGCGGCGACTGCGCGGTCGGCCTTTGTTTCTGGCGCTCCCCTCGGCGGGGCGCTCAGGGCGCTGAGGCGAGGCGGCCATCAGCCCTCGCCGGGGCCCGCCAGACCGAGGCCGGGCCCGGCGTCATCTGTCACGGTCGGCCCGGCCTCGTGGACCGACGCCGGGACGCCGTCGGCGTAGGCCCGGAAGTTGTCCGTGAACATCCGGGCGAGCTTCGCCGCCTGGGCGTCGTAGGCCGCTCCGTCCTGCCACGTCCCGCGCGGCTCGAGCAGCTCCGAGGGGACCCCGGGCACCTCGGTCGGGACCTCGACCCCGAAGATCGGGTCGCGCCGGTACTTGACGTCGTTCAGCTCGCCGTTGAGGGCCGCCCGGACCATCGTCCGCGTGTGATTGATGTTCATCCGCTCGCCGGTCCCGTACGGGCCGCCGGTCCAGCCCGTGTTGACGAGCCAGACGGGCACGTCGTACGCGCCGAGGCGATCGATCAGCATCGCCGCGTACTCGCCGGGGTGGCGCGGCATGAACGGCGCCCCGAAGCAGGCGGAGAAGGTCGCCATCGGCTCCTTGACGCCGACCTCGGTGCCCGCGAGCTTGGCCGTATAGCCGCTGATGAAGTGATATGCCGCCTGATCGTGGCTGAGGCGCGAGATCGGCGGCAGGACCCCGAACGCGTCGGCCGTCAGCAGGACGACGTTCTTCGGCTGGCCCGCGATGCCGGTCGGGTCGGCGTTGCCGATGTATTCGAGCGGGTAGGCGCCGCGCGTGTTCTCGGTGATCCGGTCCGAGTCGAGGTCGAGGGCGCGCGTTCGCGGGTCGAGCTCGACGTTCTCAAGGATCGTCCCGAACCGCTTCGTCGTGGCGAAGATGTCCGGCTCGTACATCGGCGAGAGGCGGATCGTCTTGGCGTAGCAGCCGCCCTCGAAGTTGAACACGCCGTCGCCGCCCCAGCCGTGCTCGTCGTCTCCGATCAGGCTCCGCTCGGGATCGGCCGACAGCGTCGTCTTGCCGGTGCCCGAGAGGCCGAAGAACACGACCGAGTCCCGCTCGACGCCGACGTTGACCGCCGAATGCATCGGCAGGACGCCCTCGTCGGGCAGCAGGTAGTTCATCACGGTGAACGCCGACTTCTTGATCTCGCCGGCGTACTCCGTGCCGACGATGATCACCTCCATCCGCTTGAGATGGACGAGGATGGCGGTTTCGCTCCGGGTGCCCTCGGTCCGCGGGTCTGCCTTGAACGAGGGGACGTTGATGATCGTGAAGTTCGGCGTGAACGACGCGACGTCATCGGCCGACGGCTGTCGGAAGAGGTTCCGGGCGAAGATGCTCGCCCAGGCCGTCTCGGTGTAGACGCGGAGCGACCGGCGATGGTCCGGATGCGCCCCGATGTGGCAGTCCTGAGCGTAGAGCGGTTTGTTGGAGACGTACTCCACGAGGCGCCCTCGGAGGCGGTCGTAGTGCTCCTCGCTGATCGGCTGGTTGACCTCGCCCCACCAGACCTTGGCCGCCGACGATGGCTCCCGGACGACGAACTTGTCCTTCGGCGAGCGGCCGGTGTGCCTGCCGGTGCGGACGACGAGCGGACCATCCGAGGCGATCATCCCCTCGCCGGCGCGGATGGCGTCCTCGTAGAGCTCGGCGGTGGAACGGTTCGCGTGGACGACGCGGCCGAGCGGCGGCGTCGACGCCGACGGGGCCGGATGGGAGGCGGTTGCGGTGGCCGATGCCGTCGCCGCCGCGGTGCGGGTGGTCTGGCTCATTCCGGATGACTCCTGGACGCGGGCGATCACGTATCGATCGACCGGCCGCGCGTGCCTCTGCGCCGGAGCGCGAGGAGTCGGCTTCCGCAGTCGTTGTTGGGTGCAGGGTACTCCACCGGAAATGAATCCCGCCCGCAACCTTCGTACTCAGATAGGTTGCGATCGCCTGTCCATTCGTCCGGGTTCGTCGTTTACGTTCAGCGTGCAGCCCGCCGACCGATCACGGCGCCACCGCCGGGCGAAGGCGGCCGAGCAGCCGGCGGACGAGCCCGGTCGGGTCGGTGCCGTTGCCCCAGCGGGCCGACGCGCGGACTGTCGTGCCGCGTTCGGCACGGTCGCTGGGGTCGCGACGAGCCGCAAGGGCGCGGCGGTCGGCCGCGGCAGCAGCGTAGAAGTCGGCGATCCGGCCTCGAGCGAGCTCGTGGGTGACGATCGGATGCATGAGGTCCCTCCGTCTTCGGCCCGGCATCAGCCAGGTCGTCGGTCAGTGGCGTGAGCGTGAGGAGCCGACGCCGGCGGAATGCCCGCCGGCGCCGGTTACGCGTGGTTGAGCGCGAGCGTGATGCGGCCGTCGAGCCGGCGCTGCATCCAGCGCCGCCAAACAGAGCCTTCCTGCTCGCTGTCGCTGGCTTCCGACCGAGTATCACGAGCGAGGCGCTCGCGAGCGGACTGCTCGTGGCGCTGCTTGATCTCGAACTTCGCCAGGTCGTAGCGTGTCAGCGGGTCCATGTCGGTTGCCCTCCTGTCGGTGGCCCGCTCCGATCTGGTCGGGTGCCGCCGCTCGATGAGGGCACTGTCGCGCTCGCGGCAGGTGGCGGGCATCGGGAGGAATGGCCGACTTGGCGGCGTCCCCCGCCTTATTCGCCGGCGCCTCGGGGAGCCGATGCCTTATGGGGCCATCGGGCAGGGTCGTGCGTCAGGCACCGTCGAGGGCACGGCCGAGGTCGGCGATGAGGTCGTCGACCGCCTCGATCCCGACCGACAGCCGGACGAGGGCCGGGTCGACCTCGAGCTTCGAGCCGGCGACCGACATGTGGGTCATCACGGCCGGCAGCTCGATGAGCGACTCGACGCCGCCGAGCGATTCGGCGAGCGTGAAGAGCTTTGTGGCCTCGCACACCGCCGCGGCGCGTTCTGCCGGCGAGCGCCCGTGGCGAGCGGCGGGGATGAACGAGATCATCCCGCCTCCGGCACGCATCTGGCGGGCGACGACGTCAGCGGCGGGGTGAGCATGGCGGCCTGACGCGAGCCCGGGATAGTTCACGGTCGCGATGTCGTCGCGTTCGGCGAGGAACGCCGCGACGGCGGCGGCGTTCGCGGCGTGTCGTTCGACCCGGAGATGGAGCGTCCGCAGCCCGCGCAGGACGAGGAAGCAGTCGAGCGGGCCGGGCACGCCGCCCATCGCGTTCTGCAGGAACCGAAGGCGGTCCGCGACCGCGTCGTCGTTCGTGACGGCGACGCCGACCACCGTGTCGGAGTGGCCCGCGAGGTACTTCGTCGCGGAATGGAACACGATGTCGGCACCCATCGCGAGCGGTCGCTGCAGCGCCGGCGAAGCGAAGGTGTTGTCGACGACGATGAGCGGCGCCTGGTGCCCGGATTGAGCCGAACGCTCGCGCACCGCGGCCGCCGAGGCCGCGATGTCGATTATCCGCAGGTAGGGATTCGTCGGCGACTCGAACCAGACGAGGCGCGTGCGCTCGGTGAGCTCCTCCCACAGGACATCGGAACCCGTGTGCAGGTCGGCGTAACGCGCCTCCACGCCGTGGGGCTTGTGGACGCGTTCGAAGTACCGGAACGTGCCGCCGTACACGTCGTCGCCGACGACGATCTCGTCTCCTGCGGATGCCAGCTGGGCGATCGCCGCGGTCGCCGCGGATCCGCTCGCGAAGGCGATCCCGTGGCGACCACCCTCGAGGGCGGCGACCGCTCGCTCCAGGCGCTCGCGCGTGGGGTTCTGGGAGCGCGCGTACTCGTAGCCCGCGCGCGGCCGCCCCACGCCCTCCTGCGCGTACGTCGAGGTCTGGTAGATCGGCGGCGAGACGGCGCCCGTCAACTCATCCGGCTCGGCGCCGGCGTGGACCGCGAGCGTGTCGAACGCGAGATCCGGGTCGTCCATATCGCCGTCCATCATCGCTGATCCGGCGGGCCGCTCGGTGTGAATTCCACGGTCGGAAGAATGTGCTACCGTGAGCGGGCACGTTTCCGCAGACCAGAAGGACGCCGCCCGCGGCCGCTCTCGCCGGCAGCGCGCCCGCTCGCGCCGCTCCCGAGACGGGTCTACCATCGGCCGAGCGATGGCCGTGATCGCGCGATCTACGCGAGCCGCCGGCGGCGACCAGGAGGTCCGCTTCTGCCGCGCGCCCGACGGGACGCGGCTCGCCTACGCCATCCATGGATCGGGGCCGCCGCTCGTCGTCGCGTCGTGCTGGCTCAGCCATCTCCAGCACGACTGGCAGAGCCCGGTCTGGCGGCACTTCCTCGACGACGTCGGGGCGATGACGACGATGCTCCGCTACGACGAGCGGGGCTTCGGGATGTCGGACTGGGCAGTCGACGACTTCTCGGTGCAGGCGCGTCTGTCCGACCTCGAGACGGTCGTCGACGCTGCCGGTCTGGACCGATTCATCCTGATGGGCATGTCGGGCGGATCCGGCCCCGCGATGGCCTACGCGGCCGCCCACCCGAAGCGGATCTCCCGGCTCATCCTGTACGGGACCGTCTGCGGCGACCCCGTCGTCCGCACGGCCGACGAGCAGGCGGAGGAGGACACGTACCGGAGCATGATCCGGGTCGGCTGGGCGAAGCCCGATCCGGTCTTCCGACGGGTTTTCACGACGAGGTTCATCCCCGACGCGACCGAGGCGCAGCTGCGCTGGTTCGACGATCTCCAGCGGATGTCGACATCGCCCGAGAACGCCGTCGCCAGCCGGATCGGCCGCCAGGAGGTCGACATCGTCGCCGACATCCCGCGGATCACTGCGCCGACATTGATCCTCCAGGCGACCGGCGACCGCTCGACATCCTTCGACAACGCCGTTCGGGTCTCCGGACTGATCCCCGATTCGCGGCTCGTCGCGCTCGATAGCCGAAATCACATTCTGCTCGCCGACGAGCCGGCCTGGGCAACGTTCGTCGACGAGGTCGCGGCGTTCATCGAGCCAGACCGCCGCCGATGGGCCGCGAGCGACATGCCGCTCGACGTGCTGTCGCCGCGCGAGCGCGAGGTGCTCGACCACTGTGCCGAGGGCCGCACCAACGAGGAGATCGCGGATGAGCTCGCCCTCAGCCCTCGGACGATCGAGCGCCATCTCTCGAACATCTACCTGAAGCTGGGGGTCAGTGGCGCCACCGCGCGGACGGCAGCCGTCGCGCGGTATCTCCGGGAGCGCTGATCGAGGCTGCGTGTCGGCCGCCATCCTGCTCGCGTCGCGGCTCGCTGATTTGCGTAGCCACGCGGTTCCGCCGGCGTGGGCTCCCGCACTAGGTTCGCCTCGACCGGACCTCGGTCGGTTCGGACGAACGGGAGAACTCCGATGGCGATGACCGTGATCGACGCCGCAGCAACATTCCGTGACGACCCGGCGAAAGCTCGCTCGGCTCCGACCGTCACCGCGACGCTGGCCAACGGCCGGGCCCGACTGTCGGCCGGGCCGTTCAACTGGGACGCCGACCTCCCGTCGATCCTGGGCGGCGAGAACCTCGCACCGAGCCCCACCGCCTATCTTCTCGGCGCGCTCGCCGGGTGCGCCGTCGCGTTCCTGCGGGACACGCTGGCGCCCGAGTTCGGCGTCGAGATCCACGATGCGAGCGCCGCGGCGTCCGCCGTCTCGGACCTGCGCGGCCTGATCGGGGTCGACGGCGCCGCGCCCGATCTGACCGATCTCAAGCTCGACATCTCGATGACGAGCAGCTCGCCGCAGGACCGGATCGACGCGATGCTGGCCGCGTGGCGAGAGCGCTGCCCCATCTATCTCGCGCTGCTCAAGCCGAACGCGATCGAGTTGACGACGAGCGCGAACCAGGCGGCAGGCGCTGGCGGTTGACCACCCCACATCGTTGCCGTTGAGCGCAACGATCGCGAGTCCCGGTTAGAGCGATGTGTTTTCGCGCGACTCGCGCTCAGCCCCGCCCGTCACCGAGGTGGGCGAGGTACTCGAGCAGGTCGAGCTTGGTGACGACGCCTGCCGGACGCTCGCCGCGGACGGCGACGAGGGCCGGCGCACCGCCGGAGAGGAGTGCGAATGCCTCGTCGAGCGATGCCGACGCATCCATCAGCGGCAGCGGTGGATCCATCACCTCGCCGACGGTCCGATCGACGATCGAGGGATCGCGGAAGGCCCGGTCGAGCAGGCCCTTCTCGTTGATCGACCCGACGATGCCGGCGACCGCATCGCCATCGGCGTCCTCGGACACCGGCATCTGGCTGATTCCGTACTCCTGGAGTGTCTCGATAACGCCGCCGACTCGCTGAGTCGTCCGCGCGAGGACGACCGCGGGCCTCGCCGGATCGGCGTGGCGGCCTGTCAGCAGGGCGTCGATCCGGACGACGGCGCCGGTCGTCGCAAGGAGGCCGTTCGCGCGCATCCACTCGTCGTTGTAAAGCTTCGACATGTAGCTCCGACCGCCGTCCGGGAGGACGACGACGAACACGGCCTCGCGGGCGTGAGCCGGCGACTCGGAGATGAGCGTCCGCGCCTCTTCGAGCGCGGCCACGACGGCGGTCCCCGTCGATTCACCCGCGAGGATCCCCTCCTCGCGCGTCACGCGGCGGGCCATCCCGAACGCATCCCGATCGGAGACGCGGACCCAGCGGTCGACGACGTCGGGGTCGTACGTGCCCGGGAAGAAGTCCTCGCCGATGCCCTCCTGAAGGTAGGGCCGGGCCGCGTCGCCCGACAGGACGCTGCCCTCGGGGTCCGCGCCGATCACCCGGATCGCCGGGTTCTTCTCGCGCAGGAAATGGGCGGCGCCCGAGATCGTCCCGCCGGTCCCGACGCTCGCGATCAGGTGGCTGACTCGGCCCTCGGTCTGGTCCCAGATCTCGGGCCCGGTCGTCCGCTCGTGGGCCCGCGTGTTCTCGAGGTTCCAGTACTGATCGGGCTTGAAGGCGCCGGGGATGTCACGGGCCAGCCGGGCCGCGACCGAGTAATAGGACTCCGGCGACTCAGGCGGGACGTTCGTTGGGCACAGCACGACCTCCGCGCCGTAGGCCCGCAGCAGCGCCTGCTTCTCGGCCGACTGCTTGTCGGCCATCACGAAGATGCAGCGGTAGCCCTTCAGGGCGGCGGCGATCGCGAGGCCGTGGCCGGTGTTGCCGGATGTCGGCTCGATGATCGTCCCGCCGGGCCGCAGCTTGCCGTCCCGCTCGGCCGCCTCGATCATCGGCAGCCCGATCCGGTCCTTGACGGATCCGCCCGGATTGAGCATCTCGAGCTTCGCCAGAATGAGCGGCTGGTCGGCGGCAGGCCCGAGGTCGCGGGTGACGCGGTTCAGCCGGACGAGCGGCGTCCGACCGACCAGGTCGAGTATCGTCTCCGCGTACTCCATGCCGCGGAGGATACGTCCGAGGAATCCCGCCGGCTTGACCGACCGCGCCATGACGTGGTTTTCCCGCTGGACGACAGCGTTCGCTCGGCGGTCCCGACCACCGATTACGCGATGAGGAAGACGATCCACACCCTTGGGTTCGAGGGGACGATCGTCACCGACCGCCGGCTGGCCCGCATCGAACGCGTCGTCCGGCGGTGACTGCCGCTGCCGTGGCATCGACTCGGGCGGACGGCGATGGTGCTCACTTCGCACGCCGACGACGATCCGGCTGCCGTGCCGGCCTACATCCGCGAGATCGCCAAGTCCGCCGGCCGTGACCTGACCTGGAGCCGTCGACGCGATCTCTTGTCGGTCAGCCGGATCCCAGCCGCTCGGCGATGATCGCGTCCGCGGCCGTGCGGCTGGGCGCGTGGCCCGCGACCGTCGAGAGGAAGACGTCGCGTTCGAGGGCGAGCAGGCGGCAGCCCGTCAGGGCCCGGACCGACGCCGTCCGGGGCACCGCCCGGAGCAGCGCGATCTCGCCAAACGACGATCCGGGCCCCTGCTCGCGGACGACCTCGCCACGGATCTCGACCTGGACCGAACCGGCGTCGACGATGTAGAACCGGTCACCCGCGTCGCCCTCCCGGATGACCCACGTCCCCGCCGGAACTGCGATCGGGACGAGCCGGGACGAGAGACGCTCGATCGTCGGCGGCCCGAGCGGCGCGAACATCGGGATCGCCCGGAGCAGCTGGAGCTCGCGGACGTGGACCACCCCGGCCGCATCGACCTGGGTCAGCGTCCGCCAGGACGCGACGACAACGAGCGGGAGCCACAGCCCGAACGCGACCAGCGCGGCATGTGGCCCGAAGATTGTTATCAGCACCGGGACGGCGATGGAGCCGACCGCGATCATCCCCATGTATGCCGCCTCGACGGCCCCGAACGCACCCGCCAGGGCGGCGTCAGGCGTCACCCGCTGGAGGAGCGTCCGCCCGGCGACGTCGAGCCCGCCCCGGCCGACGCCCGCGATGAGGAACAGCAGCAGGCCCGTCGCGAGACCCGGAGCGAGGCCGAGGACCCCGATCGGCACGCCCCAGAGCAGCAGCCCCACTGCGAACGGCCCCGCGAGCCGGGCACGGCCGACGAGCGTCACCGCCGCGGCGGCCCCGATGACACCGCCCAGTCCCGCCGCCGAGGTCAGCACCCCGACCGCCGCGGGGCCGAGCGCGAGCAGATCGATCGCCACGACGATCGTCAGGACATCGATGGCGCCTTCGATGATCGCGGCCGAGCCGATCAGGGCGACGACAGTCCGCGGGCCGCGGAGGCGCGCGAGCAGCCGGAGGCCGTCGACGATCTCCGCGGCGCGGGTCGGTGGCGGGGCGACGTCCGTCGCCGCGTCGCCGGCGACCGCCTCGTCGGGCGCCGTCCGAACGCCGGCGACGAGCGCTGCGCCAAGCGCCACGCCCGCCGCCGACAGCAGGAACACCGCACCGGCGCCCGGGCCTGCGAGGACCAGACCGGCGACGACCGGAGCGGCCGCGATCGACACGTTCTGGACCGTGCCCGACGCGACGTTCGCCGCCGTCAGCTCGTCCGGCGTGGCCGCGAGCGATGGCAGGATCGCCCCGTGCGCGGGCCGGGTGAACGTCACCGACACGGACGTCAACGTCGCGAGGAGGTAGACCACCGCCGACGGCGCTCCGGCGAACAGCGCCGCGGCGGCGGCGGCCATGACGAGGGCCTGGACGACGTATGCCGTGAGCAGCATCCGCTCGCGCCGCAAGCGCGCGCCGATCGTCGCGATGACCGGTGCCGCGAATGCCGCCGGCACGAGCATGGTGAACGCAACGACGCCGGACTCCGTGGCGCCGCCGCGGTCATAGGCGTACACGAGCACGGCGATCCACGTCGCCCACTCGGCGAAGTTGAACGTGGCGTACGCCAGCACGACCCGCCGGATCGCGGGGTTGCGGAGGGCCGCACGGAGGTGCGTCATCCGCGGTCGAGGCGGCCTGCCCGCAGGAAGAGCCACGTCAACCGCTTCCTGAGCCGGCGGGGCCGATCCGGCGGGTCGACGGTCCGCGGCTGGAGCTCCTCGACGACCGGCCCGAGCCGCGCGGCGAGTGCATCCGACATCGCCCCGGCGAGCTGGAGCTCCGCGCGCGACCCCTCCGCCGGCAGCACGCCATGCCACGCCGGTCCCAACAGGTCCGCGACCGACGTCGGCGGGAGGACGCGCGACGCCATCCGCTTGCCGAGATAGAGCTCCTCCGTCCCGGCCATCGCGAGCGGCACGATCGGCGCGCCGACGCGAAGGGCGATCAGGGCCCAGCCGTTGCGAAAGGCGCCGATGCGACCGGGCGGCCCGGAGACCGTGCCTTCCGGCATCTGCGCGAAGACGCCGCCGTTGGCCACCACGGCGCGCGCCGAGGCGACGTGAACGTCGATGCCGACGCCGCCGCGCCAGACGGGCAGCAGCCCGCCGACGCGGCGGATGAACCACTCCCGCCGAGGCGACGTGAAGGTCGAGGGCCCGCTCCCGAGGAACCATGCCCGCGGCTGCGCCGGGATCGCGTGGAGGACGAGGAAGGGGTCCATCCAGCCGCGATGCGCGGCCCCGACGATGAGGTAGCCGCCAGGCGGGAGATGCTCCTGTCCGCTCGTCTCGATGCGGAATCGGAACGCGCCGAAGAGGATTGCCCGGGCGAGAAGGCGAAGCGCCCGATACGTCGGTGACGCCTTCGACTCGGGCGGGCGACCCAGCCAGTCGAGCCCCTCGGCCGCGCCGCCCCGCGCGTCGGCGAGCTGCTGCGGCGAGATCCGGCCCGGGGGCGGTCGCGGCCGTCGCGGGTTCGCGTCGCCGGCCGCGCCCGACATTCAGACGGTCGGCGGGGACTGGGTCGGTTGGCTCGATTGGGCTGCGCCGACCCCCGCCCCTGGCGCTTCGCCGTCGGGGTCGCGGTCGAGGTCCGAGTCCGCCGAGCCCTCGAGGTCGCCGGCGACGTCCGAATCGGCCTCCGTCGTCGCCGGGCGTCCGGGCCCGTGCCGATACCAGATCAGGGCGATTCCGAAGGCGACGAATGCCAGCGTCACGAGCTGCGCCGTCGGCACGCCGAAGAAGGTCCAGTTATCGGTCCGCATGAACTCCAGCACGAAGCGCGTCGTCCCGTACCAGATGAAGAAGATGCCGAGCAGGTCCCCGGGAATCACCCATTTCGCATGGCGGGCAAGCCACAACAGCGTGATCGCGCCGAGGAGACCAGACAGCGACTCGTACAGGAACAGCGGATGGAAGTAGGTCGACTCGGCGGGGAAGAGCGAACACGGATACGCCGCGACGCGGTGAGCGCAGTCGATCGCGATGCCCCACGGAAGGTTCGTCGGCGGGCCGTAGAGCTCCTGGTTGAAGAAGTTGCCGAGCCGTCCGATCGCCTGCATGACGAACAGTGCCGGCGCGACGATGTCGGCCCACACCCAGAAGCTCAGCTTCCAGCGGCGGGTCAGGAACCACGCGGCAATCGCGCCCGTGATGATGCCGCCCGGGACGCCGAGCCCGGCGAAGCCCGAGAAGGCGTACGAGCCGTCGGGCTGGCGAACGACCGGCAGGAATGCCCGGACAGGGTCGGCCGCGTAGACCTGCCACTGGTCGATGACGTGGTAGGCCCGACCACCGATCAGCGCCGCGATGGCGACGATGATCAGCGCGTTCCCGACGATCGCCTCGTCTTCGCCGCGACGGCGCGCCTCGTGGACGAGGACGAAGTAGACGGCGGCGAGGCCGACGGCATAGCAGATCCCGTACCAGTGGATCGGGAAGGAGCCGATCGTGAACGCGACCGGGTCCGGGGTGATGTTGATCATCAGGCCGGGAGTGTACGTGGAGCGACGCGATGCGGCCGCGTTCGCGCGGGGCCTCGGGCGATGCTCGAATCGGTGGCGGGAGTTGCTCCCTATACTGGCCCGCGCATGACCTCGTCCCCTGCCCCATTCGCCGCGGCGAACGCGTGAACGCCGAGTTCAACTGGTGGCTCCTGATCGTCGGGCTCGTCATCGGCGCCGCACTCACATGGCTCGTGATGGCCGAATCGACGCGCCGCGACGCCGACGTGACCGACGCCGAACAGCGCGGCGAGGCCCTCTGGATCGCCTCGGTTCTGACGTCGACGGATCGGCCGACCGAGGGCAGGCGCGTCGAGGAGATCCTCCGGCTCCATCGCGAGTACCTGGCGGCGCCTCCGCCCGATGACCCGACCGACACCGCCGCGCCGATGGCGCCTGACGCGACGGTGACGCCATCGCAGTCCGCGGCCGACTCGCTCGAAGCCGGGCCGGGGGAGCCGCCCGTCGAGCTGACGGCGCCTGATGCAGCCGATCGCACCGAGCCATCCGCGTCGGAGGCGCCGCCACCCGCGGCGGAATCGCGGAGCTGACGCTCAGCCCGGTGGGACGCTCCCCACGTGGAGCGCGACGGCCCCGAGGCCGAGCCGCCGGTAGCGGACGTCCATCAGGTCCGCGCTCCGGAGGATATCCGCGAGCGATTCGGCGTCAGGGACGTTCCTGACGAGTGCGTTCAGCCGCTGGTAGGCATCGCGGCGGGCCGTGACCGAGACCGCCAGGGGCGCGAGCCGGCGAGCCGCCCGATGCTGGAGGCGGCCCCACCACCGGGGCCGCGGCATCGTGGGCTCGAGGCAGACGACGCGACCGCCTGGCCGGACGACGCGTCGCAGCTCACGCAGTGCGGCGACCGGGTCCGATAGCGCACCGAGGCCGAACGCGATCGTCGCGGCCCCGAATCGGCCGTCGTCGAACGGCAGCCGGAGTGCGTCGCCGAGCATGAACTCGAGCTGGACGATATCGCGGGTGCGGGCGGCGCCGCGATCGACCATGGCCGGCGAGAGGTCGACCGCGACGACACGGCCGAAGGGACCGACGCGGTCGGCGAGCTCCGTCGCGAGGAGGCCTGTGCCTGCGGCCACGTCGATCGCCGAGTCGCCAGCGGTCAACCGGGCCTCCGCGACGACTGCCGATCGCCAGCGTCGATCGAGGCCCAGCGAGAGGATCGTCGCGAGGCGGTCATGGACGGGCGCGAGCTCGTCGAGGACCGCGGCAACTTCGGCGGCCCGTCGCGGGTCGAGCCCCGGGGAAGCTCGGCGGGGAGCGGCCTCATCGAGTGTGGCGGCGGAGGTATCGGGATCGGGCGGCGGAGCCGTCGCCTCGTCGGTCGCGGGAATGGTCGCGTCCGGCCGGGTCGGCGCCGCCGGGCTCATCCGGGCTCGCTCGTCAGGACGGGATCGGCGGAGACGTCCGTCGGGTTGGAATCAGGGGACGGACTGACCCCGAACGTCGCGTCCTCGCCAGCCGCGTCGATCGAGGGCACTGGGCCGACCCAGTAGGCTACGTCGCCCGCGAAGAACATCTTCCCGATGGGTGTCCGCACGCCCCCACTCTCCACCCAGCAACGGTACTCCATTCCGGGGGGCGGTTGCTCGAGTCCCTGGGCCAGGACGACGAGCTGCTCGCTGCCCGGTGAGTAGAGCAGCGTGCCGGATGCGTCGGTGTCGCCGCCCGTTGCGGTGAGTGCCACGTGCTCTGCGTCGGCCGCGCCCGAGATCGCGAGTGACCAAGCGGCCGCCTTGGCGACAGCGGCGATGTCGTCGCCCTGGTCGGCGATACGCGCGTCGCGCGGCGCGACGACGAGCAGCTGGAGGGCAACGATCGAGAGCACGACGGCTGCGGCGATCGTCGTCGCCCAGAGAGCGAGCCGTCCGACCCCGGCGGTCCGAGCGCGACGGGCGTCGTCGAGCGGGATGGGCTCGGGCGGTTCGGATGTCCCGCGGGCGGCGGACGCGGGGACCGTCGCGCTCGCCGCGGCCGAACCCCCCACCGCGGCCGCCGTCCGGTCGCGCCCAACGGCGGCGACGAACGCCAGCGTCCGGTCGCGGAGGTCGGGCGGCGCGGTCGTCCGGACGACGTCGCGGATCAATCCCGATGCGTGGCGCAGGCGCTCCATCTCATCGGCGCACTCGAGGCAGCCCGCGAGGTGACCGGCGAGCGCCGATGCCTCGGCGGTGTCGCCAGCCGCGAGCCGGTCGAACCCACCAGGTTCGATCGCGGCCGTATCGAGGAGCTCTCGCGCCTCCGCGTGTTCCATGTCTCCCGTCACCGATTCCGTTCGTCGCCGGCCGGCGCCCCAACGGGCGCCAGCTCCGCCGCGGGCCCGAGCTCATCGCTCAGGACCTCCCGCAGCCGCATCAATGCCCGTCGCGTCCGCGTCTTCACCGTTCCCAGCGGCCAGCCAAGCCGCTGCGCGATCTCCGATTGCGTGAGGTCCGAGCTGTACGCCAGGACGAGTGCCGTTCGTTCGTGGTCCGGGAGGTCGGCCAGCGCCGCCCGGATGACGTCGCGGAGCTCAGTGGCGGCCAGCTCCCCCTCTGGACCCGCGCCGAGGTCGGCGCCGCCCAGGACGGTGCCGCTGGCGGCGATCCGTTCGAGGGCCGCCGTGTCCTGCTCGTCGTTGCCCGCCGCGGCCGAGAGTGGGACGAGGTTGGGCCGGCGTCCGGCCGCCCGGAGCCGGTCGACGGTCCGGTTGCGGGCGATCGTGTGGAGCCACGCGGCAAGGGAACCGGTATTGGGGTTGAAGAGCTCGGCCCTGTTCCAAAGCGCAAGGAACGTCTCCTGCACCACCTCCTCGGCGACCTGCCGATCGGATGTCAGCCGGATGGCGGCCGCGAAGACCGCGTCGGCGTGCCGGTCATACAGAGCGGCCAGCGCATCCTGCGAACCCGACGCGACCTCGCGAACGAGAGCCGCTTCGTCAGCGCGGGGGACGTGACGGTCGCTTGACATGCTCTACGCGCCGCCGGCGTCGATGGTTTCCGGCGCCAGACTGAACGGCCGCCGCTCGAAGCCGCTCGAGAGGACGATGTCGGTCTGAGTGGTGAAGACGTGACGCGTCGCCTGGACGAGGCGCAGCACGCGCTCGAAGTCGCGGGTGTCGCGGGCGCGGATCTTCACGAGGTAGTCAGCCTCGCCCGAGATGTGATGGCACTCCTCGATCTCCGGGATCCCCGCGAAGTCGTCGGTCAGGTCCGTCGCCGCCGTGCCCGGCGCCTGGGTGATCCACGAGAAGCCGAGGACGCCCAGGCCGACCGCGGAGGGGTCGAGGACCGCGGTGTAGCCGGTGATGACGCCTCGGGATTCGAGCTTCTTGACGCGCTCGTGGGCGGACGGCCCGCTCATGCCGACGTCGGCGCCCAGATCGGCGTAGGGTCGTCGGCCGTCGCGCTGGAGGGCCTCGAGGATCCGGGCGTCAGTCGCACTCAGTACGTCACGATCCGCCATCTACTCGGACTTCATTAGGCAATACCGTTGCATAGTCCCGATACGTTAGGTAAACTGACGTTGGTTGCCGATAATCGCATCCAGCGACGGACGGGCGTCCACGGCGACCGCGCAGCGGAGGTTCCGCCGATGATCGCGATCGGGCTCGGGTTCCTGGCGCTGTTCTCGGTTCTCAGCATCCTGCTGGGGAGTGAGGATCCGCGCCGCGCCGATCCTCAAGACGACCTTCGGATCTGGATGCGCTACGGCGTCCGGTAGCCGAAGGGCAGTAGCCTAACCTACGAGGCCCCGGATGCCCGTCCGGGGCTTTCTGATTCCTGACTCCCACTTCCAGGAGCCACGGCTGGGCCTCGAGGTTTCACCACGCTCCGGCGGCGCGGCGAGCGACTGCCCCAAGCGAGCCGGCCGGGAGATGCGCCTCGAGACAGGCCACACCGCTCGGCCCGACCAGCGCGTCGTGCGTCGTTCCGGCTGGCAGCTCGAGCCGGTCCCCGGCCGCAAGGTCGACCGCCTCAGGACGATCGACGAGGCGGAACCGGATCGAGCCCGCCTCCACTGCGATGACCTTGTCGTAGTCGTGGTCGTGCGCGGCGTAGCGATCGCCCGGCCCGTTCGACCATCGACTCGCGTTCAGGCCCTCCGCCCGGAGCCGCGTCGCCGCATCCACCACTCCGCTCACGCGACGGCGACCCCGAGTAGCGATCCGACGATGAACGTCACGGCGGCCGCGCCCGCCCCGATCAGGACCTGCCGGACACCGGAGAAGAGGAAGCCGCGGCCGGTCAGCAGGCTCACGCCAGCGCCGACCGTGAACAATGCGATGAGGCTCAAGACGATGCTCGCGACGAACGCCGTCTGGCCGCTCGCGACGAGGTACGGCAGCACCGGCACAGACGCGCCGAGCCCGAACGCGATGAACGATCCCGTCGCGGCGCCGACCGGCGAGCCCAGCTCCCGGGGATCCAGTCCCAGCTCCTCGCGGATCAGTGTGTCGAGGGCGAGCTCCGGGTTCTCGAACAACCGGGCGGCGATCGCGTCCGCCTCCTGCGGCGTGAATCCCTTCGCCCGGTAGAGCGCCGCCATCTCGGCCTGCTCCTCCTCGGGCATCGCCTCGAGCTCGGCCCGTTCGAGCGCGATCTGGCGTTCGAACAGCTCCCGCTGCGACTGCATCGAGATGTACTCGCCCGCCGCCATGCTGAATGCGCCCGCCAGCAGGCCGGCGATCCCGGCGAGGACGATGAACCGGCCGTCGGAGCTCCCGGCGGGCGCGGTTCCCGTCGCTCCGGCAACCCCCATCACGAGGGCGAGGTTGCTCACGAGGCCGTCGCTGACACCGAAGATCACCGCGCGGAGCGTCCCGGAGCGCCCCGATCGGTGCCACCCCTCACGGGCGGCGATCTGCTCGTCGGCTCCGGCGGTCGGGCCGAGCTTCAGTCGCCGCCAGATCTCGGCGTGCTCCCGTTCGTCGGCCGCGATCGCCGCCACCTCCGGCGACGACTGGCTCTCGTAGATGTCCTCCTCGTCGCCCTCCAGCGCCGTCACGAGGTCGCTTACGGCGCCCGTCCCGAACAGCCTCGCGAGCTGGATGATGATCGCGACGCGAAGCCGCGGCCTCGTCGGGGGCGGCGGTACGTCGGCGCCGCGCTCCTCGAGCTTACGGGCCCATACCTCGGCGTGGCGGCGCTCGTTCGAGGCGATCCGCTTGAAGGCCGCCGCCCGCGAGGGGTCGCGCTCGATCGAGGCGAGGGCATCGTAGAGGAGGATCGCATCCCGCTCGAGGCGCAGGTTGTCAAGGCTCTGGGCCGTCTCGGGGGACATCGCCGCCATCGTACCCGGCACGCTCGACGCTAGACTCAGGGCTCGATGCCGGTCGACCTGCCAACGGCACTGCGCTACCTCTCGGCCGACGACGTCGCGGCCGCGATGCCGCCGCTCGACGAGCGGCTCCGGCTCGCCGAGAAGACGATGGTCGCCCTCGTCGCGGACGCCGAGCTACCGCCGAAGATCGCCGTTCACCCCCGGCCCGACGGGTCGTTCGCCCACGCGATGCCGGCCTATCTGCGCGGCGCAGACCCGTCCGGGGCCGACGACCTCCTCGGGATCAAGTGGATCGCCGGCTTCCCGGCAAACAGGACGGCCGGTCTGTCGGCCCTGCATGGGGTCGTGCTCCTGGCCGACGCCCGAACCGGGGTCCCGGCCGCCATTCTCGACGCCGGACCGATCACGGCCGAGCGGACGGCGGCCGTCTCGGGCGTCGCGATCTCATGGTTCAGCCCGACGATCACGGGACGTGCGCCGCGGGCCGCGCTCATCGGCGCCGGCGTCCAGGGCCGCAGCCACCTCCCGGTCATCGGCCGGACCCTGTCAGGCGCGCACCTGGCGATCTTCGACCGCCACCCGGACCGGGCCGCCGAGCTCGCGACGGCCGCGCGAGGCGTCGAGGGGATCGCCGACGCAGCGGTTTCAGGAACGGCCCGGGAGGCCGTCGGCGGCGCCGACGTCGTCGTGACTGCGGCTTCGTTCGGGCCGGTCCGCCAGGTGATGACGCCCGACTGGCTGGCGCCGGGCGCGCTTGTCGTCGCCGTCGACTATGCGACGTACTGCTCGGCCGAGGTGGCGGCCGGCGCCTCGTTGTTCCTCGTCGATCAGCGGGAGCAGTTCCTGGCCAATCGCGACGCCGGCAACTTCGACGGCTACCCCGATCCGACGGCGACAGTCGGCGAGGCGATTCTCGCAGCGACGCCCCGCCCGGCGAGCGGCCGCGTCGTCGTCAGCCACTTGGGCGTCGGGCTCGCGGACCTCGTGTTCGGGGCGGCGATCCTCGAGCGGGCGATCGAACGCGGGCTCGGGACGGTGCTGACCGCGTGACGTCCGTGCCCGACGCAGGGCGGCGGCGTCCGTCAGACTGTCGGCGAGGCCCCGGGGCTGGAGGATCGAGCTTGTCGTGAGGATGGTCGGGCGACTGCTCCGCATCCTGCTCATCGTCCTCGTCGTCATCGCAGGCGCGGTCACCGGCATCGTCGGGGCGGTGACGGTTCGCTCACTTCCCGAGCAGGACGGCGCCATCCAGATAGAGGGCCTGGGCTCGAGCGTGACCGTCCTCAGGGACGCGAACGGCGTCGTCAACATCGAGGCCGACACTCCCCACGACCTGTTCCTCGCCCAGGGCTACGTCCATGCCCAAGAGCGGCTCTGGCAGATGGAGGTCTGGCGCCACATCTCCTCCGGCCGCCTGTCCGAGCTGTTCGGCGCGAGCACGCTCGCCGAGGACAAGTTCATCCGGACGCTCGGCTGGCGGCGTGCCGCGGAGCGCGACCTCGCCGCGCTGGACGAGGCGCCACGGGCAGCACTGGACGCGTACGCCGAAGGAGTCAACGCCTACATCGAGTCGCACCGCGGCGACCTCGGGGTGGCATTCGTCCTGACCGGGATGAAGAGCGGGAGCGGCGGCGTGGGCGGTTACGAGCTCGAGCCGTGGTCCGCGCTCGACTCGGTGTCGTGGCAGAAGGTCCAGGCGTGGCAGCTGGGCGGCAACGTCGACACCGAGATCTTTCGGATGCTCGCCGACGAGCAGCTGGGGGATCCAGCCCGGACCGACGCCCTGTTCCCGGCCTACTGGGACTCGATGCCCGTGATCACCCCGTCTGGTGCGGGGTCGCGCGCTCGCGGGCCGGCCGCCTCCACCCCGGCGCCTCGCCAAGCAGCCCTCGCGGCATCGGCGAGCGCCGGGTGGTTGAATGTCGCGGCGATCGGCCAGCGGATCCTCGCGACTGCCGGCCTGGACGCCGGCGGCGGCCTCGCCGACGACCATCAGGTCGGATCGAACAACTTCGTGATCGGGCCCTCGCGGAGCGAATCCGGCTCGGCGCTGCTCGCGAACGATCCCCATCTCGGCATCTCGATGCCCTCGATCTGGTTCATGAACGGGCTCCGCTGCCGGACCGTCGGCGCTGACTGCCCGTACGACGTCGGCGGTGTGTCGTTCCCGGGAGTCCCGGGCGTCGTCCTCGGCCACAACGCGCGCATCGCCTGGGGCGCGACCAACGCCGACCCCGACGTCCAGGACCTCTTCGTCGAGACCGCCGATCCGGACGATTCCGAGAGCTACGTCTTCGCCGGCGAAGCCACGCCGTTCGCGAGACGTCAGGAGACGATCAAGGTGGCCGGCGAGGCCGACGTCGTGATCGACGTCCGCGAGACACGCCACGGGCCGATTCTGAACGACGTCGACGAACGGCTCGCCGACGCGCCACTGCTCGCGCTCCGCTGGACCGCGACGTCGGACATCGACGGTACGTTCGACTCGATCTTCAAGCTTCAGACCGCGGCGTCGTTCGACGACTTCCGAGCCGCGTTCGCGAACTATGGCGCGCCGTCACAGAATTTCGCCTACGCCGATGTCGACGGGCACATCGGCTACGTGCTCCCCGGCCATGTCCCGATGCGAGCAGACGCGTCGGACCACGGCGCCAGGCCGCGCTCCGGCAGCGACGGCAAGCACGAGTGGACCGGCTTCATCGCGCCGGACGAGCTCCCCGTCCAGCTCGATCCGCCGAGCGGCGAGATCGTCTCGGCCAACAACGCCGCCGTCGACGCCGGCTACCCGTACTACGTCGCCAGCGAGTGGGACCCGGGGTACCGGGCGTCGCGGATCGTGACGATGCTCGACGAGGCCGATGGTGGAACGGGCGTCACGATCGACGAGATGGCCGACATCCAGAACGACACGCGCGTCCTCCGGGCCGACCTCGTCCGCGCCCACCTCGAGGGGATCGAGCCGGCCACGCCAGACGGCAAGGCCGTGCTCGACGGGGCGACCACGTGGGACGGCACGGCGGAGGTCGACAGCGTCGGCGCGACCGCGTACTTGACGTTCGAATACCGCCTGATGCGCGGCCTGTTCGACGACGAGCTCGGCGACCTTGCCCGGGACTACGTCGGGAGCGGCGCGTCATGGCAGGCGACGATCGGGCTCCTCGACGACCCGACGTCGGCGTGGTGGGACGACGTGACGACCACAGGCCGGACCGAGACGGCGCCCGATGTGATCGCGGCCGCGCTCGACGCGGCAGGCGCCGATCTCCGTGGTGCGTTCGGCGACCCGAAGGACTGGACGTGGGGCCGCGCTCACCAGGCGGACTTCCGGGAGCAGACGCTCGGCAAGAGCGGGATTGCCCCGATCGAGGCGTACTTCAACAAGGGCCCGGTCGAGGTGTCGGGCGCGGCCGGCGCCGTCGACAACACGTACTACCGCTTCGACCGAGCCTACCCCGACCCGCTCGACCCCGACTTCGTGCCAGTCGGGGTCTCGGGGCTGTTCGGGGTCACGACGCTGCCGTCGTACAAGCTCCTGATCGACATGGGCGACCTCGACGGCGCGCGGATCGTCGTGACGACCGGCCAGAGCGGAAATCCGGGCGACAGCCACTATGGCGACTTGATCGACGACTGGGCAGCCGGTCAGACGATCCCGTTCCCGTTCACGAAGGAAGCCGTAGCGTCGACGGTCGCGAAGCGCCTCACCTTGGTCCCATAGGCCCAGGTGGAAGGGATGCGCGACATGGGCCGAGCCGCCCGACGGAGCGTCGGCGTGTGCCTGGCCGCCCTGACGGTCCTCGCGCTCCTCGCATGCGAGCCGTCGACGACGGTTCCCAACGGCGCCCAACTCGTCCGAGTCGTCGCGACCGAGGGGAGCGTCCGGATCACACCGCCACGAGCAACCGCGGGCGACGTCTTCCTCGTGCTCGAAGAGCCGACACAGGGTGTGGCCTTCGTCAAGGGCAAGGCGACCGCCGACGCGACGCCAGGTCCGCTGAGCGACGACGACGTGGATCGACTGGCCCGCGGAGACGCTCAGGGCACCTCCATCGAAGGGTTCGAGACGACCGGCTGCGACGCCTCACGCGCGGCGGCCGAGCGCGGTCGGCTGCGAGTCCCTGGTGGCTGCGGGAACGTCTTTCGGGTGACGCTCGCCCCGGGCAAGTACGCGATCCTCACGGGCGACCCGGCAGGTCGGCCGCCCGGGTCGACGCCGATCGCCGTGCTTGAAGTCGTGCCGTGAGGCCGGCGGCGGCTACTCCTCGCTGATCGGCAGCGGCCCGTCGGGGACCTCGATCAGCACGCGGCCATTCTCGACGACGACCGGGTAGACCTCGAGTGGCAACTCCGCCGGCGGGTCGAGCGGTTCGCCGTCGGACAGATCGAACCGCGACAGGTGGAGGGCGCACGTCAGCGTTCCGGCGGTGAGGAATCCCTTGTCGAGCTCGAAATACTCATGGCTGCAGACGCCCTGCGTCGCCGTGAAGTCGCCGCCCTGGTTGATGACGAGCACCTGGTCGGTGCCGTCGACGACGACCATCTTCATCTCGCCGTCGGCGATGTCGTCGACCGCGAGGAGGTCGATCCGCCTCACCCGGCCAACCTCGAACAATCGCGGCCGAGATGGCAGCCGCGTCGCCGCGGCAGGCGTTGTGGCGCGATCACGCCGCTGCAGCGCCCTCCGTGCCGGCGGTCCACTTCGCCTCGAGCAGATCGCGCAGGCGGTCACGCTCCGCCTCCAGCGGGACCCGGGCGACGACCGGCTCGAGGAAGCCGAGCACGATGAACTTCCGGGCGTCGTCGGGCGGGATGCCGCGGCTCTCGAGGTAGAAGAGCTGGGTTTCGTCGATCGGGCCGACTGACGACGAGTGCGCCGCCCGGCGACAGTCGGGCTGGTCGATCTCGAGACTCGGGATGGCGACAGAGCGGGCCTTCTTCGAGAGGTTCATCCCGAACTCGCCGAGGAAGCTGTCCGTGCCGATCGCGGTCCTGTCGATCGTGATCATGCCCTTCATGTACGCCCGGGCGGCGTCGAGGAGGACGCCCTTCGAGAGGAGGTTGCCGATCGTGTCGCGGCCGACGTGCCGCGTGTAGGACGTCAGGTCGAACAGCTGGTCCTCGCCGCCGAACACGATCTCGACCTGTTCCACGCTGCTGCGATCCCCCTGGAGGACGTTGTCGACGCGGCTCCGCACGAGGCGGCCGCCGAGCTGGGCGAGCGCCCAGTGGAGCCTGGCACCCTCGCCGATCGCGGCGCGACGCTGCTGGAAGGCGACCGTGTTCATCGGCACGTCCTGGATGCTCGCCAACGCGAGCTCGGCGCCCTCGCCGAGGACGATCTCCGTCGAGCCCGTGAAGAGCGCCTGGGCGGCGTCTGCATCGGACGAACCGAAGAGGTACTCGACGACCGATGCGGTCGCGCCAGCCTCGAGCTCGATGATCGTCCGGGTCAGGAGTGCCCGGCCGGGGTCGCCAACGGGCCAGCGAACGACGATGGGGCGGTCGACCTTCGTGCCAGCCGAGACGCGGATGACGACGCCCTGATTCCACGCCGCCCTCGTCAACTGCGCGAACTTGTCGTCTTCCGCGAGATTCCCGCTGTCGGCGAGCAGCCGGCGCGCTCCGTCCGGCTCCCGGCCGATCCAGTCGCCGAGGAAGTCGACGGTCACGCCGGCCGTTGGATGCTCCAACTCGGGATACGTCAGGTCGGCTCCGCCGAACGCTCGAACCTCCGCGAGGTCGGCCGCGCGCAGGTCGATGTACGGCGTGTAGAGCTGGTTCGTCTCTGTCGGCAGCTCGTCGAACAGCGCGAGGCCGGCTCGACGATCGGCGGCGAGCCACTCGGGCTCTTGCGCCGCGAACGCCTCGACGAGGTCGCGGTCGGGAGTGAAGGTCAGGTCGGACGGCGCGCGCCGAGGCGCGCGGGCGGGACGGGCGCCGACCGTCACCCGAGCGACCCCTCCATCTCGAGCTTCACGAGCCGGTTGAACTCGATCGCGTACTCCATCGGGAGCTCCTTGGTGAAGACCTCGAGGAAGCCCTGCACGATCAGGTTCGTCGCCTCGTTCTCGGTCAGCCCACGGCTCATCAGGTAGAAGACCTGGTCCGCGCTGACCTTGCCGACGGTGGCCTCGTGGGTCATCGTCGTGTCGTCTTCCTGGATGTCGATGTAGGGATACGTGTCGCTGCGGCTGATGTCGTCGAGCATCAGCGCGTCGCAGCGGACGCTGGCGACGACGTTCGTCGCCCCGGGCGACACCTTGAGGTGGCCGCGATACGTTGCCCGGCCGCCGTCCTTCGAGACGGACTTGGACACGATCCGGGATTTCGTGTTCGGGGCGAGGTGGATCGCCTTCGCCCCGGTGTCCTGGTGCTGGCCCTTGCCGGCGACCGCCACGCTGATGATGTCGGCCGTCGCGTTCTCGCCGCGGAGGTAGATCGAGGGGAACTTCACCGTCTTGCGGGAGCCGGTGTTCGCATCGATCCACTCGACCGTCGAGTTCTCATACGCGTGGGCGCGCTTCGTGACGAGGTTGTAGACGTCGTTCGACCAGTTCTGGATCGTCGTGTAGCGGACCTTGGAGCCCGGCAGCGCGACGACCTCGACGACGGCTGCGTGGAGGGAGTCCGTCGCGTAGATCGGGGCGGTGCAGCCCTCGATGTAGTGGACCTTCGCGCCCTCCTCGACGACGATCAGCGTCCGCTCGAACTGGCCGGTGTTCTCGCCGTTGATCCGGAAGTACGCCTGCAGCGGCAGCGGGACCTCGACGCCCTTGGGGACGTAGACGAACGAGCCGCCCGACCACACGGCGCTGTTGAGCGCCGCGAA
>JBJMMH010000120.1:0-8534 GCA_045804885.1 Chloroflexota bacterium
TGGCGGCGGCGGGCCGGGTGCCGGACCCGTCGGCGTGGGCGACAAGCTCCTGCCGTATCTGCCGTCGCCGCGGGTGCTCCGCAACGATGACGGGTCATTCCGCCTGGAGCGGCTGGACGAGCGCCCGACGTCGATCGGCCGGCTCCGGAGCTTCGTCGGCAATACCGGTGTCCTCGTCCGCGCGTACACCTACCTGCGGGCTCACGGCGGCTCCGGCCTGCGCCAGGTCAGCGACGACGCGGTCCTCGCCGCGAACTACCTCAAGCAGCGCGTCGGGACGGCGTACGAGCTGCCGTACGACCGGCCGTGCAAGCATGAGTTCGTCGCCTCGGCGTCGGCGATCAAGCGCAAGACCGGCGTCCGCACGCTCGACATCGCGAAGCGGCTCATCGACCACGGGTTCCATCCGCCGACGATCTACTTCCCGCTGATCGTCGACGAGGGGATGCTGATCGAGCCGACCGAGACAGAGTCGGTCGAGACGCTCGACGCCTTCGCCGACGCACTGATCGCGATCGCGCACGAAGCGGAGACCGACCCCGAAACCGTCAAGGCCGCCCCGCACACCGCGCCCGTGAAGCGACTCGACGAGGCAATGGCGGCTCGCCAACCGAACCTCCGATGGCGTGGCATGACCGGCAAAGAGATGCCCTGCCCCGACTGAGCGCTTCCCGCCGACGGCCTCCGCGTTGGGACATCCACTGCTATTCGTTCGACGAAGTACGCAGCAGGCAAGCCACCCGGCAGTGAACCTTTCCGCTCGGTGCCCTGTATCGTGTGGATAAGAGAAGGCCGGGGGCCCCCAACCTGCGCACGGAGTGACGACGACGAACGACGCTGCGGGAGGCGCTGCGTCTTCGGCCAGTCAGAAGAGTGATGCGGAGCTATTGCGCCGTGTCCAGGCCGACGACCTCGACGCCTTCGAGGAGTTCTTCGCCCGCTACCGCAACCCGATCTACCGCACGGCGTATGGCCTGACCGGCGATCGACAGGCTGCGGAGGAGATCCTGCAGGACACGTTTGCCCGTGCCTATAGGCACCGCCAGACGTTCCACGCGGGTGTCTCGCCGCTGCCCTGGCTGCACCGGGTGTCTCTGAACCTCTGCTACTCACGCCTCTCCCGGCGGCGGCTCGACACCACGGTGATCGACGAGACCGCCGAGCACACCGTTCCCGACGACCGGCCGCTGCCCGCCGAGCGCGCGGAGCAGTCGGAGCTCCGCCAGATCGTCCGCGAGGGGATCGCCGCGCTCCCCGAGAAGCACCAGAGCGTCGTCGTCCTCTATTACCTCCATCGGCTTTCGCTGCAGGAGACGGCCCAGGTCCTCGGGATCCAGCTTGGGACGGTCAAGTCCCGGCTGCACTACGCCCTCCGGAGCCTTCGCGTCCACCTCGAGGACGATCGGCGTTTCGGCGGCGCCTACCTGCCTGCCTCAGCCGACGAGGCCGAGGTCAAGGCCTCGTGATCGACCTCCGAGGGGGCTCGGCCTGCGGCCGTCATCGCGCGGCCCTCCTCGACTTCGTCGATCGCGGCGAGATCGTGCCCAGTACCGCCCAGGCCCTCGCCCATCTCGAGCGCTGCGGTCGCTGCACGAACGAGCTCGAGTCGACGGTCCTGACGATGACGGCCCTCCGTCGCTACGGCGACGAGCTGGCGAGGCTCGAGCCATCTCCCGACGCGTGGCCACGGCTCCGGGCTCGTCTCGAGGGCCTCCGGCCGACGCGCTGGGCGATCATGTCGCCGAGCACGGGCATGGTCATGAGCATCGCCCTCGTCGCGGTCCTCGTCGCGCCATTGCGCGTCGGCACATTCAGCGACAGCCCGTCCGCGGCCGACGAATCAGGGAGCCAGCGCGACGTCACTCTCCACGAGCGGCGGGCCGAGAACGATTACATCCGGCGCGTGCGCCAGGGGACACTCCGGGTCTCGGAGCCGATGTTCCGGCAGCCCGGCACGTATCCCCGCTATGTCGACGGTGTCCGTGAAGTACGGAAGGAGGTGCGTCCGGGCCCACCGAGCGGCAAGCCGCCGGAGGCTATTTGACACCTATGGGCTCCGTGGCCATAGTTCCCGGAGCGCAGGAGCCGAACGCTCATATTCGGCACGCGCGCAGCCCTCTGTCGATGAACCCGATCGGTCGAATCTGATCGGAACGACCGCTCCGAGCGGATGCGGCACCGACGAGATGCGGCAACCTGCGACCAGCAGTGTGGGGAGACACACTCAGTTGGAGGAGCATTAATGCGAAAACGTCTCGTTGCCTTGCTCGCGGGCGCCGTCGTGGTGCTCGCAGCATGCGGGACAGCATCCAGCCCGTCGGCCGCTGCGCCGGCGTCCTCGACCGCGTCACAGCCGCCCGCGTCTGCCGGCGCCCCAGCGTCGGCTGCCGCGTCGGAAGGGATCGACCTCACCGGCACGACGTACAAGCCCGAGGACGGCACCGACGGCGGTTCACTGATCATCGGTGACTGGCAGGAAGCGAACAACTTCCAGCCGTACTACGAGAGCAACCAGACCGAGGCGAACGTCGTGTCGGCCACGTTTGCGACGCTCGTGGTGTTCACCCAGGACCTTCGCTATGGGCCGGACCTCGCCACGGACGTGCCGACCATCGACAACGGCGGCGTGAAGGCTCCGGGCGACGGTGGCGACGCGATGACGGTGACGTGGACGCTCAAGGACGGCCTCAAGTGGTCGGATGGCGAGCCGCTCACCTGTGACGACTTCAAGTACGCCTGGGAGTGGGTCCTCGATCCCGACAACGTCGGCGTGATCACGACCGGCTTCAAGGACATCACCAACTTCGAGTGCAAGTCCGACACCGAGATGGTGTGGCACTTCAAGAACGTCTACGAGGGCTACATCACGCTGATGACGGCCCCGCTCCCGAGGCATTACCTCGAGAAGATCCCGATGAAGGACCAGGTCAACCTCTCCGGCTTCAAGGCCGACGAGGTCAAGAACCTGCCCGTCAGCGGCGCATTCAAATTCGAGTCGGTGACGCCGCAGCAGGAGCTGCGCGTCGTCCGCAACGACAACTACAAGAGCTTCTCGACGGGCAAGCCCGCCCATCTCGACACGCTGATCTGGAAGTGGTACGGCGACGCCGACCTCATGATCGCGGGCTTCAAGGCCGGCGAGATCGATGTGGCGACCGACCTCCAGGACAGCGATATCCCGAAGGTCCAGGACCTGGGCGACCAGGTCTCGGCGGTCCCGGCGCTGACGTACGAATTCCTTCGCCCGAACTGGGCAGGGAAGGACACGTTCGATGCCGCGAAGAAGACCGGCGGCTGCTCGCGCAACAAGGCGGTCCAGGATCGCGGTACCGGATGCCCGACCGCAGACCCGGCGATCCGCGAGGCGATTTCGTTCGCGGTCGACAAGAACGAGATCAACTCCCGGCTCCTGGGCGGCACCGTCCAGGTCGCCAACACGAACATCTCACCGGCCGCCTGGTTCTACGCCGACCAGACGCCCGCCACGTTCGATCCCGAGAAGGCCAAGCAGATTCTCGAGGACGCCGGCTGGAAGGACTCCGATAACGACGGCGTCCGCGAGAAGGACGGCCTCAAGGCCAAGATCGAGCTCTGCACGACGACCCGCCAGGTGCGGATCGACACCCTGTCGCTTGTCGCCGACTGGCTCAAGCAGGTCGGCATCGAGGCCGTGGTCAACCCCGTTGACGCGACGGCGATCTTCGCCGACTACAACGAGGCGACCGCGGACACCCCGTGCGCGCTCGCGACGAACAACTTCGACGTCGCCGAGCATGCGTTCACCTCTTCGATCGACCCACTCGGCAACTACTTCAACTACCACTCGAGCCAGTTCGAGCCTGACGGCCAGAACGACGCTCAGATCGTCGACTCCGAGATCGACGCATCGATGGACACGGTCAAGAACAGCGTCGACTTCAACGTCATCAAGGACGCCATGGCCGAGTTCCAGAAGCTCTACGTCGAGAAGACCATCGAGGTCCCGCTCTACTACCGCAAGAACGTCGACCTCTTCGGCCCCAAGGCCGGCAACTTCGTCGGTCAGCCGACCCAGGCCGGCCCGACGTGGAACGCGGTCGACTGGTACGTGAAGCAGTAAGCACTCCCGACCCCTCCGGGGTTCAGGAACGAAACGGCTCGGGGCGCCCGTTCGACGGGTGCCCCGAGCCATATCTGGAACGTTCGTTGTAGACCGACCGCGAGGCTTGTGCCACCATCCCGGCACGAGTGGCGGAACGTCGGTTAGTCAGAAGCGCTATATCTATTCGGTGCCGGCAGCGGAAGCGGTGCGGAGACAGGTGGTGAGCCGATGACGAAGTACATCATCAGGCGGATGATCCAGGCTATCCCCGTCCTGATCGGCATCACGATCGTCGTCTACGCCATTCTTCAGCTTGCTCCCGGAGGCCCCCAGGCCAAGTTCGCCCAGAACCCGCGGATGACCAATGAGCAGAAGGCTGCATTCCTGAAGTCATGGGGCCTGGATCAGCCAATTCCCATCCAGTACTGCCGCTGGATGGGCATCTGCGATCCCAACGGCGAGGGCTTCGACTTCCTGGGGCCCACTGGCTGGCCCAACTTCCTGCCGACCGCGATCAGCGGCGCCACGAATGGCATCCTCCACGGCGACCTCGGCTACTCGATCAGCTCCGGTGAGAAGGTCAACGACGCGATCGCTCGCGCGGCGTTGCCGACCTTCATCCTCGCGTCGTTCGCACTGGTGATCTGGATCGGGACGGCGATCGTGATCGGCGTGTACTCGGCGATCAGACGCTATTCCTTCTTCGACAACGCTTCGACGATCTTTGCCTACGTCGGCTACGCGATCCCGACGTTCTGGCTCGGGATCATGCTCGTGTATATCTTCGGGACCTCGAAGATCCTGCCTGTCAGCGGCATGGTCGACATCCGGGTCTCGCCCGCGTTCGGCAATGACCAGTACTGGGTCTACTTCGGACAGCACCCCGTGAACGCGATCCTCGACGTCGGCAAACATCTGATCCTGCCGGTCGTCACGCTCGTCGTCGTCAACATCGCCGGCGACTCCCGGTTCGTGCGCGCGAGCATGCTCGACGCGCTGAATCAGGACTACGTCAGGACGGCGAAGGCCAAGGGTCTGCCGGGCCGGACGGTGACGTTCAAGCACGCATTGCGGAACGCCCTGCTGCCCGTCGTGACCAACGTCGGGCTCGAGATCCCGTTCCTCTTCACGGGCGCGATCATCACCGAGACGATCTTCTCCTGGCCCGGCATCGGCAAGATGACGATCGATGCGACCACCAAGTTCGACTACCCGGTCCTGATGGGCGTGTTGTTGATCACGTCGATCCTCGTCGTATTGGCAAACCTGCTGGCCGACATCGCCTACGCGATCGTCGATCCGCGGATCAAGTACTGAGCGAGCGACCCATGGCACAGGACGTAGGCCACAGCACGCTGCCGGAGGTCGCGGTCAGCGACATCGAGAAGCCACCGCAACAGCCCGGCGCGGATTACGAAGTCGGCCTCGAGTCGCTCAGCCAGTACCAACTGGCGTGGCGAAAGTTCAAGAAGCACCGCCTCGCGATGATCGGTCTCGCGATCCTGGTGGTGCTGATCGCCGTGGCAATCATCGGGCCGTTCCTGCTGCCATATGTCTCTGTGCCGAAGGTCGACAAGGTCGTCGCCATCGGTCGACCACCGTCACTCGCCCATCCGTTCGGCGAGACCGGCGGTCTCCAGCGGGACGTCCTCATGCTCGTCGTGAACGGGGCGCGGACGTCGCTCTTCATCGGCTTCGGGAGCATGTTGCTTGGCGTCCTGATCGGCACGATCGTCGGCGCGATCTCCGGCTTCGTTGGCGGCTTCACCGACAACCTGCTGATGCGGATCGTGGACGTAATGCTCAGCCTGCCGCTCCTCTTCGTCATCCTCGTGGTGGCGAACTTCCTGGGTGGCGGCAAGGGTTCGCCCGTGCTGATCGTCCTGATCTTCGCGCTGTTCAGCTGGATGGGCGTGAGCCGCCTCGTCCGCAGCCTCTTCCTGTCGATTCGGGAGCGCGAGTTCGTCGAGGCTGCGCGGGCTGTCGGCGTCCGCGACCGGCGGATCATCTTCCAGCACATCCTGCCCAACGCGCTCAGTCCGATCATCGTGGCCGCGTCCCTCATCGTCGGCGCGAACATCATCGCCGAGGCGTTCGTGAGCTTCCTCGGGTTCGGCGTCGATCCCACGCAGCCCACGTGGGGCAACATCCTGGCTAACGCCCGGACGTTCATCCCACAAGGAAACTGGTGGTGGCCGTTCTTCTCCGGTGCGGCAATCATCGCAACGGTTCTCGCTGTCAACTTCGTAGGTGACGGCCTTCGCGACGCGTTCGATCCGCGGTCGCGCGCATGACCGAGACGGTCAACGTCCCGGCACCCCTCGGGGCGCCGCCATCGGATGACGCCCTTCTCGATGTTCGCAGTCTGAAAACGCACTTCCACGTGATGGACGGGACCGTGCCGGCGGTCGATGGCGTCTCGTTCAGCCTCGGGCGTGGTCAGACGCTCGGGATCGTGGGCGAGTCCGGGTCGGGCAAGAGCGTGACCGCGCTGACGATCATGCGCCTCCTCGACATCCCGCCCGCAGAGATCGTCGAGGGCGAGGTCTGGTTCGACGGCCGCGAGATCCTGCGTATCCCGATCGAGGAGATGCGGAAGATCCGCGGCAACGACATCGCGATGATCTTCCAGGAGCCGCTCACGAGCCTCAACCCGGTCTTCACTGTCGGTGACCAGATTGCCGAGCAGGTCGAGCTCCACAAGAAGGTCAAGAAGAAGGAGGCGTGGGACCGGGCGATCGAAGCCCTGCGGCTCGTCGGCATCCCCCTCCCGGAGCGGCGTGTCAAGCAGTACCCCCACGAGATGTCGGGTGGCATGCGACAGCGCGTCATGATCGCGATGGCCCTCTCGTGCGAGCCGAAGCTGCTGATCGCCGACGAGCCGACCACCGCGCTCGACGTGACGATCCAGGCCCAGATCCTCGAGCTTCTCAAGACGATCCAGCAGCGGACCGGGTCGGCACTGATGCTGATCACCCACGACCTCGGGGTCGTTGCCGAGATGGTCGACAACATCATCGTGATGTATGCGGGTCAGGTCGTGGAGCAGGGCACGGTCGATCAGGTCCTGCTGGACCCGCGCGCCCCTTATACGATGGGCCTGCTCGAGTCCATCCCGAGCGTCGAGAAGCGGGGCGGCCGGCTATCCGTCATAACAGGCACCGTGCCGAATCCGTTCAACATGCCGCCCGCCTGCAGGTTCCAGCCGCGGTGCCCGTACGCGTGGGACCTCTGCAGGCAGGTGTCGCCCGACCTTTACCGGGCGGGCAGTCACGGCCAGCTGGCCCGATGTCATCTCCACACGCCGGAGGGCGCGAGTCGGCTTCCGGCCGCGCTCGAATCCCACGAGAAGGCAATGACGATCGGCCGCTAGGCCACCCACCGACCACGGGAGCTCCACGACGCAGATGACGACGAGCGACGACGCTCAGCGACCGGCCGGACCCGCGGCGGGTTCCGCCGGCGAACAGTTCCAGCCAACGATTCGCGGCCGCCTCCGGAACCGGCTGCCCGGCCGCATCCGAACGGCGCGCGGCCAGTTGATCGTGCTCGCCGGCTATCTGCTGCTCACCGTCATCATCATCACGGTGGTATCGCTCCTCGGGGGATTCAAGAACTCGCCGTTGCGGCCGGAGCAGATCGCGGCCTACGCGATCGTGCCGGCGATCCTCGCTGGTCTGTGCATCGTCGCCGGGCGGTTTCTCATTCGGCGATCCTGGCTCGGCTACTGGCTGGCGATCGCCGCCGCGTTCCTTGCGATGGCCGGGGGCATCTTCGCGATTGCCCGTGTGATCAGCGGGGTTCAGGGACTCGCCGGCGACCCCGGATTCTTCTTCGTGGTCTACCAGGGCGTCCATGTCGTCCTCGGCGCGGCCATCCTCGTCAACCTGCTGGGCTACATCCGCTCGTACGGCGAGATCGCAGCCGAGGCGGATCGGACCGGCAAGGACCTCCAGGTCGAGCTCCGTGACATCCGGGTGAAGTCGGGCACGGCAGCCGCCGCGGCAATCGAGGCAGGCGAGATCGCCGACGCCGGGATCGCGGCAGGGGCCGGCGGGAGTCGCGTCGCCGCGGTTGCGATGTCGCCTATCGCAGCTCCGCCGGCGTCGCCACGGGTCGAGGCCGAACCGCCGGGGGCGCTGGCGCGGGCGAGAGGCGAGGAGCCCCTGCTCGCGGTTCGCGGGCTCAAGAAGCACTTCCCGATCGTCGGCGGGACGCTGCGCCGCCAGATCGGGACGGTGTACGCAGTCGACGGCGTGGACTTCGACGTTTATCGCGGCGAGATCTTCAGCCTCGTCGGCGAGTCCGGCTGCGGCAAGACGACCCTCGGGCGGAGCGTGCTCCAACTCACGCCGCCGACCGACGGTCACGTGATCTTCGACGGGTACGAGCTGGCCGACGTCGATCCCGACGACATGCGGCCATTGCGGCGTCGGATGCAGATCATCTTCCA
>JBJMMH010000121.1:0-6555 GCA_045804885.1 Chloroflexota bacterium
ACAGGGTATGGCGAACGCCCGTTGTGAATCGTTCCCGGCCCTGGCAGAGAGGCGAATCGGCAAGCGCCGTCCTGATTTGAGTGCAAGGCATGCACCTTGGGCGCGGCGCGTAGGCGGGATGGAACTACTTCACGGCTGTTCCATTCGATCGGCTCATGCGTGTCGCCGCTCGCCGCTGATCCCGGACGCACGGCCTCTGCGGGCTGCCGCCCAACGGAAGCCATACACATGGATCCGGGATTAGCTCCGGGGTTGGTACCGCACAGAGGCGCTGTCGTGCGGTTCGGTCAACGCCACAACATATAGTGTGGCGGTCAACACAGTCCCACAAGATGTTGTGGTGTGGAGCTGGTACCGCATACCGGATTCGAACCGGTGATCTCCGCCTTGAGAGGGCGGTGTCCTAGGCCTCTAGACGAATGCGGCACGAGGCCGGCGGGCGATTGCCCGGGCCGACGGATGATACCAACCGAGTCCCGTGGACGCCATTGGCCGGGCGGCGCCGGGCTAGAGCCGGTTGACCTCGAGGAAGCCGCGGATCGCCTCCGCGACCTGCTGGTAGCTGTTCTCGCCGAGGACCAACCCATAGTGGGAATGCGCTCCGAACGGCTCGAATGAGGCGCCCAGCCACTCTGCGAGGCGCTCGGCCGACTCCACTGGAACCTGGCGGTCGAGGGCCGCGCCGATGACGAGCTTCGGGATAGCGGCGACCGGCCGGGGGTCGACCGGGACACCCTGCAGCAACTGGCGCCGGGCGGCGCCGCTCTCGTGGGGCTTCTGGCCGAGCATGTGCTGGATGCGGTGGATGTCGTCGAGGGTCAGGTCGTGCTGGTCGCGCAGCAGCTTCTCGGGAAGGGTCGCCCAGCCGATGACGGATGGTCCGTAGACGTCGGGGACCTCACGGACCTCGTAGGAGCGGACCGGCGGACGCAGATCGCGCGGCAACTCCGACGAGAGCAGGACGAGCGCCGAGATCGGCATCCGCTCCGCCGCCTTGAGCGCCAGCAGTCCGCCCATGCCGTGCCCGATCAGGACGGTGGACGGCCCGAGGCGCTCGAGCGCGGCGACGACGTCCTCGGTGTAGGTGTCGAACGAGAGCGTCGTCGGATCCGTCGTGCGCGACCAGAAGTGGTTCTGGAGGTTGAGCGCATGGCCCTCCCAGCCCCGACCCGCGAAGTAGCCCAGGTAGCGCTCCCACAGCCAGGAGCCGGCGAGCTCGCCGTGAACGAACAACAGCGGCTTGCGGCGCGACCGCCGCTCGGGCAGCCACGACTCGATGTAAAGGCCGCGGTCATGGAGCTCGATCTCGTCCTTGCGGACGGGCCGCCCGTTGGACGGCGGGTGCTGCGCGCGCGCAAGGATCTCGTCGGGTGTGGTCTCGGTCATCGGCTCACCATTCGTGCGGGTTGATCACGAGGCCCGTCAGGGCCTTTGGGTAGAAGTAGGTCGACTTCTGGGGCATCACCTCGCCGGAGCGGGCGACCGCCTCCACGGATCCGACGGGCGTCGGATCGAGCAGGAACGCGGCGTCGGCGCCGCCGGTCGCGCCGTCGACGAGCCGGAGCGCCTCCTCCGCCGACTTCGTGTAGCTGATCCGATCGCCGCTCTCGACCGCCGCCCGATCGAGCCCGACGGCCCGCTCGAGCGCGATCCCGAGCAGCCAGGCGTCGAGCGACGCGACCGCGGGCGGGACGGTCGCCGCCTCCGGCGCGAATGCCGCCCGCTTCGCGATCAGGATCGAGCCACCGTCGCGCGTCCAGAGCCCGAACCGGCCTGCGCCGCCGGCGGACGTAGGGGCCGCGAATTCGCGCAGCAGCTCGGCTCGCGAGGCGGGACGGATCTCGAACAGCGCGTCGAGGGCAGAACGCAATGCCTCAGCGCCGCCGCTGCCGAGGCCGCGGACGACGCGATGAGTCGGCAGGATCGTCAGGGGTTCCGCCGTCGACTCGAGCAGAAGCGTCAGGAGGTAATCGAAGGCGGGGTCTTCCTCGCACGACCGCGACATCCTCCGCTCATCGCGGTAGCGAAGGGCCGTCTCGTAGCGGTGGTGGCCGTCGGCGATTGTGACCGGCCCGGCGCCGGCGGCCGCGACGACAGCAGCGACGCGATCGGCCAGCGGTCCGTCCGCCTCGACGATCCACAGCCGATGCCGGACACGGTCGTCGTCTCGCACGTCGGCCGCGGGCTCGCCCGTCGCGAGCGTTGCCAGCACGGCCGAGCTGGTCCCCGATGGGTCGTCGTAGAGCGCCACGACCGGACTCGTGTTCACGCCCGTGGCTCGCAGCAGCCGGTAGCGGTCCTCGCGCGGGGCCTCGAGGGTCCGCTCGTGGCGCAGGACACCGCCCTCGGGACCGAACGGCTCGAGCCGCAGCCGCCCGAAGAAGCCGCGCTGCGTCCGCTCGACGTCGGTGCCCGGGACGCAGTACGTCTGCTCGTAAACGTAGATGGCCGACCGTGGATCCTTGTGGAGCGTGCCATCGGACCGCCACTGGGCAAGTGTCCGGGCCGCCCGGCGGTACCGCTCGTCGGGCTCCTCGCCGGGCTCGACGCTGGGCAGGTCCAGGCGGACGACGTTGACCGGATGGCGGGCGAGAAGGCGAGCGTGCTCCTCCGGGCCGATGACGTCGTAGGGTGGCGCGACGACGGCCCCGATCTCGGGCACGGCGTCGGCCGCATACCTTAGCGCGCGGAACGGACGGATCTGGGGCACGTCTCCCTCGGGACGGCGCGGTGGCGAGCTGTCGCCCCTCGGCTGCTCGCAATGTCCAGGGATATCCCGGAACGTTGACCGCTGCGGGGGATCGTACGATAGCGGCCGCGTCGCTGCCGCGGCCCGTCCCGAGCGCGATGGCCGGTGGTCAGGGGACGCAACTTTTGCCGGAAATGGCGCGTCGTTGCTGGAACGCCAAACCTCCGCCACTGGAGTCTCCGTGTCCCGGACCTCGCGAACCCTCGGTCTGGTCGCCGCGATCGGCTTCTCGCTCGCCCTCCTCTCCGGCGTGGGTGTTCGGACGGCGGCGGCGGCAGACGGTCCGCAGCTCGACGCCCGGGTTCTCCTGGAGGGTCACGCCCGGCTCGGCTCGTGGCTCGCGATCGAGGCCCGGCTGCAGAACGACGGTGCGCCCGTGGTCGGCGAGCTGAGTCTCCAGGGCGGCTCGCAAGGCGGCACCCGCTTCTCGGTGCCCGTCGACCTCCCGAGCCCCGCCGACAAACGCTACGTCCTCTACGCGCAGCCGCCGTCGTTCGGGCAGCAGATCGAGGTCCAGCTCATCGTCGGCAACGATGTCGTCGCCCGCAAGAAGGTCGCGTTCACGATTCACGAGGCGACCCAGCTGACGATCGGCGTCGTCGCGGCGCAACCCGCCGGGATCGTGTCGGGCATCCAGCTCCCCGCCGCCCAGAACAGCTCGAACCCGGTCATCGTCCCGCTCGACGTCTCGGACCTGCCGGAGCGCCTCGAGGCATGGGCCGGCCTCGACCGGCTGATCTGGCAGGACGTCGACTCGAGCTCGCTCTCGGCGCAGCAACTGGCGGCGATGCGCGGCTGGCTCGCGCTCGGCGGCCGGTTGATCGTCGTTGGCGGCACCGCCGGACCGAGCGTCCTCTCGGGGTTTCCCGACGCGGTCCTGCCGTACCGGCCGGACACGACGATCGACGTCGCGCCGGCGGCGCTCGCGACCCTCCTGGCGGCGATCCCGGACGACGCGACAGATGTGCCCGCCCTCAGCGGCGAGCTTGCCCGCGGCCGAGCACTCGTCACGTCCGGCGATCGTGTCGTCGCGGCCGACGCGCCGTACGGCAGCGGCGGCGTCACGGTCATGGGCATCGATCCGACCGTCGGTTGGATCGCCGAATCGAAGGCGACCGTCGCCCTCTGGCGGAACCTCATTCCGGCCCGAACCAGCGGTACCGTCGCAACGGGTGACGACAGTCAGATCGTGGCAGCGGTGGCCGACCTGCCGGCTCTCCAGCTACCGCCGATCGGTGGCCTGGTCCTCCTGCTGTTCGGCTACATCGCCCTGATCGGCCCGGTCAACTACCTCATCCTGAAGCGCCTAGACAAGCGTGAGTGGGCGTGGGTCACCATGCCGGCGCTCATCGCCGTCTTCGCCGTGGGCGCGTATGCATACGGTGCTGCGCTGCGCGGCAGCGATGTCATCGTCAACGAGGTCGCGATCGTCCGCGGTGCCCCGGGCGCGACCGAGGGGGCGGCCCAGGTCTACCTCGGCGTCTTCTCGCCGACCCGGGGGTCGTACCAGCTCACGATGCCAGGCGGCGCCCTGCTATCGGCGCCGGCCAACGGCGACTTCTTCGGCGGCCAGGGCGGCGCCGCGCTCGACGTCGTCCAGGGGGAGACCTCGCGCGTCCGCAATCTGGCTGTCGGATTCGGGTCACTCCGGACCGTGAGGGCGGAGACGCCCGCCGAGGTGCCGCTTCTCCATGCGGATCTCGCGTTGGTCGACGGGATCCTCTCGGGGACGATCAAGAACGACTCGACCAAGATCCTCGAAGCCCCGGCCGTGGTGCTCGGCGGGAGCGTCGTGTCGTTGCCCGACATCGCGCCCGGGACATCGGCGGATGTCCGCCTGAATGTGGGTACCGTCGTGTTCGGGACGGCCCTGTCGGACAAGGTCGTCGGCCAGGTCTTCTTCAATGACCCGGTCGCGAGCAGTGATGGCCAGCGACGAAGCCAGACGCGGCACCGGATCATCGACCAGCTGACGTACGACCCGACAGTCGGCAACCTCGCCTCACTACCAGCCGATGTCCCGGTCCTGCTCGCGTGGGGCCGCGATCCCATCCTCGATGTGGAGGTCGCCGGCCAGCGGCCGGCGCGCGCCGCGAACGTTCTCTACTACATCCCGCTCGCGATGCACGTCCGCGGCGCGACGACGTTCGGGCCGGACCTGATGCGGAGCACCGTGCTCTCGGCCGACGCTGGGTTCTTCAGCAGGGACCTCTACACCATGAGCTTCGGCAAGGGGACAGTCACGCTGGCCTATCGCCCCATTCCCTTCGAAGGATCGATGGCCGCGACCAAGCTGCTGATGTCGATGGGCTTCGGCGGCGAGCAGATCGGGCCGGCCGGCCAGGTGGTCGAGCCGCTCCCGGGAGCTGTTGCGCCGGCCAGCCCCGCTCCCAACGCCGATGCGAGCCCCGTCCCGTGCTTCGACGTCAGATGCCCGCCACCCGACGCCAACGGCGGCATCAGCAACTTCGACGGCCTGCCCGAGGTCGAGGTCCTCGACCGGGTCAGCGGTGACTGGCGGCGCCTGCCCCATCTCAACGGCGGCGCCACGTACGAGCTCAAGGACCCGGCGCACTACGTCGACCCATCGACAGGTACGGTCCAGGTCCGGTTCGTCAACGAGCGACAGGACGGCGTCGGCGTGTCGTTCTCGATCGTCCTCGAGGGCGAGATCGAATGAGCGGCATCGTGCGGACCGAGGGCCTGATCAAGCGCTACCCGGGCACGGTCGCGGTCGCCGGGCTCGATCTCGACGTCGGGCAGGGCGAGATCTTCGGCCTTGTCGGGCCCAACGGCGCGGGCAAGACGACAACGCTCCGGATCCTCGCGACGCTCCTGAAGCCGACCGCCGGGGAGGCAGAGATCGCCGGCATCAACGTCGGCCGGGACCCGGATGCGGCGCGTCGGGTGCTCGGCTTCATGCCCGACGTATTCGGCGTGTACGACGACATGCGCGTTTGGGAATACCTCGACTTCTTCGCCCGCTGCTACGGCATCCCGGCCGATCGACGGCGGCGGATGATCGGCGATCTGCTGGACCTGGTCGACCTCGGCGAGAAGCGCGATTCGTATGTCCAGGGCCTGTCGCGCGGGATGCAGCAGCGCCTCTGTCTCGCCCACACGCTCGTCCACGATCCCCAGGTGCTGCTGCTCGACGAGCCGGCGTCCGGCCTCGACCCGCGGGCCCGCGTCGAGTTGCGTGAGCTGCTCCGCGAACTGCGCGCCCTCGGCAAGACGATCGTGATCAGCAGCCACATCCTCCCCGAACTGGAGGAGCTGTGCACGAGTGTCGCGATCGTCGATCACGGCCAGGTCCTCGCCCAGGGCCGCGTCGCGGACATCGAGAAGCGGCTCCGCTATGGCGCCGTGCTTCGCGTGCGTGTCCTCGGAACGACGGAGGAGGTGGCGCTCGGGCGGGACCATTTCGCGGCCGACCCACGGGTCGCCTCGGCCACGCTCCTCGACGACGGCGAGATCGAGCTGGGGTTCCGCGGCGACGATGACGAGTCGGCGGCCCTCCTAGCACGAGCGGTCGCCGCTGGCATCCGCATCGCCAGCTTCGCCCGAGCGGCGAGCGATCTCGAGGAGCTCTTCCTCCAAGTCACGTCCGGACAGATTCCGGCGCAACCGCAGGTGGCCTGACCCATGGCTGAGCTGATCGAGGTCCCCGAAGACGGCGCTGGCGGCGGGATCGAGATCGTCGAGCTCGCAGCGCCGGCGGTCGCGACTCGTCCGGCCGGCCGGCGTCGGCCGCATCCGCTGCGGGCGCTGCGATTCGGCCTCAACGGCATCGCGGCCGTCGGGGT
>JBJMMH010000122.1:0-15031 GCA_045804885.1 Chloroflexota bacterium
ATGGAGCGGCGCCGGGACTGACGCTTGCCAGAGGGCGAGAACCCCGCTGCTATACTCCCGCGGTGCCCTGCCAGTGATCGCAACCTCCGCGGAGCCATGCCCGAAACGACACGATCTCCCCTGACCGTCGCGGTCGTCGGCGCTACCGGCGTCGTCGGGCGGACGATGATCCAGGTGCTCAACGAGCGCGAATTCCCCGTCGGTGAGCTGCGCCTGCTGGCGTCCGGGCGCTCCGCGGGCCGGACCGTCACCGTCGACGGCCAAGCCCACGCGATCGGCGAGGCCGTTGCGCACGCGTTCGACGGCGTCGATATCGCCCTCTTCTCGGCGGGTGCCGACGTCTCGCTCGACCTCGCGCCGCAGGCGGTCGCTCGCGGGGCGACCGTCATCGACAACTCGAGCGCGTGGCGGATGGACCCGATCGTCCCGCTCGTCGTCACCGAGGTCAACGCCGACGACCTCGAGGGCCACTCCGGCATCATCGCCAACCCGAACTGCTCGACGATGCAGCTCGTCCCGGTGCTGATGGCGATCCGCGACAGCGTCGGAATCGAGCGGGTGATCGTGGACACGTACCAGGCCGTGTCCGGCACGGGCGCGGACGCCGTCGCGGAGCTCGAGGGGCAGATCCGGGCCCACGTCGCCGGCGAGCCGAAACACGCGACGGTCTATCCCCACGCGATCGCGTTCAACGCCCTGCCGCAGGTCGACGTCTTCCTCGACAACGGCTACACGAAGGAGGAGTGGAAGGTCGTGACGGAGAGCCGCAAGATCCTCCACCTGCCGGAGCTCCGGATCTCCTCGACCGCGGTCCGCGTGCCGGTTTTCGTCGCGCACTCGGAGGCGGTCCACGTCGAGACGCGAGAGCCGCTTACGCCTGCTCGCGCAAGGGAGCTGTTCGCGATGGTGCCAGGCGTCGTGATCCAGGACGATCCCTCGACGTCGACGTACCCGCTCGCGACGGAGGCGGCGGGCACCGACGAGATCTACGTCGGCCGTGTTCGCGCCGACGAGTCGATCCCCGGCGGACGCGGCCTTGCGTTCTGGGTCGTCAGCGACAACCTCCGGAAGGGCGCTGCGACGAACGCCGTCCAGATCGCCGAGACGCTCGTCGGTCGCGACTGGCTGCCTTCCGCGTCGGCCCGCGGCGTCGAGCCGTACCGGGCCCGGGACGACGCCGCGCTCGCGGCCGCCGGAGGGTCGGCGTGACCCACGACGAGCGCCAGGCGGCGCTCGATGCGGTCGCGGCCGAGGTCCGCGCCTGCCGGAACTGCCGACTCCACGAGAACCGCACGAGCGCCGTCCCGGGCGAGGGCAGCCCCGACACGGAGGTGGTCTTCGTCGGCGAGGCGCCGGGCTTCCATGAGGACCGCATGGGACGGCCGTTCGTCGGCCGCGCCGGTGAACTGCTGACCAAGTACCTGGGGACGCTCCGCTGGAGCCGCGACGACGTTTTCATCACCAACGTCGTGAAGTGCCGCCCGCCCGACAACCGCGACCCGGAGCCCGACGAGGTCGCGGCCTGCGCGCCGTTCCTGCGGCGTCAGCTCGAGGTGCTCGACCCGGCGCTGATCGTCACCCTCGGCCGGCACTCGCTCGGCAGGTTCATGCCGGGCGAGCGGATCTCGCAGGCGCACGGCACGGTCCGCGCCGTCGACCCCGGGAGCGGTGCCGGCAGGGCGATGGCGTTCGCGCTCTATCACCCGGCGGCGGCACTCCGCTCGACGGAGGTGGACCGCCAGAGCTATGCCGACGTGGCCCGGATTCCGACAGCTCTGGTGGAGTCGCGGGCCAAGCGCGAGAAACCCGTTCCCGAGACGGCGTCCGGGGAGAGCGCCGGAGGCGCCGTCGCGGCCGGTGTCGGAGTCACGATCGTTGGCGAGACGGCCGCGGAAGTCGCGCCCGACGCCACGCTCTTCTGATCCTGCGAGCCATGGCAGGACCGGATCTTCCGCTTCGCATCATCCCGCTCGGCGGAGTCGGCGAGATCGGCAAGAACATGTATGTGTTCGAGTACGGCGACGACATCGTCGTGATCGACTGCGGCCTGATGTTTCCCGACGAGGAGATGTTCGGGATCGACCTCGTCGTGCCCGATATCACGTACCTCAAGGAGCATCGGTCGAAGGTCCGGGCATTCCTGATCACGCATGCCCACGAGGATCACGTGGGCGGGCTGCCGTACGTGCTGCCGGAGTTCCCGGGCGTGCCGATCTACGCGTCGACGCTCGCCCGCGGACTGCTCGGCAACAAGATCAAGGAGCACAAGCTCCACAACAACCCGCTCCACGCGCTCGAGCCCGGCGACGAGATCCAGGTCGGGCCCTTCGGCGTCCTCGCCTTCCGGATCGGCCACTCGATCCCGGACGCGATGGGGATCGGGCTCCGGACGCCGGTCGGGACGGTCGTCCACACCGGCGACTTCAAGTTCGACCACACCCCTGTCGACGGCAAGCTCAGCGACTTCGCGATCCTCGCCCGGCTTGGCGCAGAGGGCGTGATCTGCCTCCTGTCGGACTCGACACGCGCCGAGAACCCGGGCTACACGCCGTCCGAGCGGACTGTCGGCGAGGCGTTCCGCGAGATCATGGCGCCGCTGACCGGGCGGGTCATCGTCGCGACGTTCGCGAGCAACATCGCCCGAATCCAGCAGGTCCTCGACGCGGCGGCCGACATGGAGCGGAGCGTCGCGATCATCGGCCGCTCGATGGAGCAGAACAGTCGTGTGGCGGCCGACCTCGGGTACCTCACATACGAGCCGTCGCGGCTCGTCCCCAAGGACCGGATCAACGACATCCCGGACGACAAGCTCGTCATCGCCACGACCGGCGCCCAGGGTGAGCCGATGTCGGGCCTCGCCCGCATGGCCAACCGTGACCACCGCTTCGTCGAGATCCAGCCCGGTGACACGGTGATCGTCAGTGCCAGTCCGATCCCGGGCAACGAGGAGTACGTCGCCAGGACCATCGACAACCTGTTCAAGGCCGGCGCCAACGTGTACTACCACACGATCAAGCGGGCGCACGTGTCGGGACACGCGAGCCAGGAGGAGCTCAAGCTGATGCTCGGCCTGACCAAGCCGAAGCACTTCATCCCGATTCACGGCGAGTTCCGGATGCAGGTCCAGCACGGCCGCCTCGCGATCGAGACGGGCGTCGCACCGGAGAACGTGTTCATCATCGAGAACGGCCAGCCGATCGAGATCTTCGCGGACGGCAGCGCTCGTCGAGGCCAGCAGGTCGCGGCGGGCTACGTGTTCGTCGACGGGCTGTCGGTCGGCGACGTCGGCGAGATCGTGCTGCGCGACCGGCGGGCCCTGGCGAACGACGGGATGTTCATGGTCGTGGTGACCGTCGACAAACAGACGGGCAACGTCGTGGGCCGGCCGGAGATCATTACCCGCGGCTTCGTCCATCTCAACGAGAAGGACCCCATCATGGACGAGGCGATCGAGCGGGTCCTCGCGTCGATCCAGAACCCGGGCGACCACATCAGCGAGATCGGGCTGCTGAAGAGCCAGATCAAGGATGGGGTGTCGCGCTACCTCTACGAACAGACGAAGCGCCGGCCGATGGTCTTTCCGGTCGTGGTCGAGATCTGATGGCGACCCGCCGCCGGACCACGAGCACGCGCCGCGGGCGGCGCTCCAACGGACTCAACGTCAACCCCGAGGTCGCCCGCTCGATCGTCGGCATCGTCCTGCTCGTCCTGGGCGCCGTGACGTTGATCGCGCTCTCGCTCCCCGGCCAGGGGGCGCTGACCGACTGGTGGCGGGACTCGATCGCGCCGTGGTTCGAGACCGGGCGGTGGTTCCTGCCGTTCCTGCTCCTCGGCGCCGGCTGGTACGTCGAGTGGGGTCCCGGCAAGCGGCCGGGCTCCGGCTGGGGGATGACGCTGCTCGGTATCGCGATCGCCTATGTCGGCTTCCTTGGCGCATTCGAGGTGCTCGACCTGACGCTCGTCGGAGCCGAACGCGGCGGCGGCCGGATCGGCCGGTTCGAGGCCGGCGTCCTGGAGCCGCTGCTGACGAGCCCTGGGGCGTTCATCGTCCTGCTCGCGATCGGCATCGTGGGGCTGATGCTCGCGTTCAACCTGCGGCTCCGGCAGGTCGTCAAGCCCGTGACGGGCACCGCGAAGTGGGTCGGTGGCGCCGCCGCGGCTTCGATGCGGCGGGAGCCCGAGGCAGTTGGTCCGGGCAAGGCGGTCCCGACCAACGGCAACGGAACGAAGAAGGGCGCAGCAGGGACCGCCGGAAGCGCGAAGGCGGTGACCGGCACCGCGTCCTCGCCCGGTCAGACCGGGATCTGGGGCGGCGAGGCCGGGGATCAAACTCGGATTCCGGCGGCATTGCCGAGCACGTCCCCGACCTCCGCGACCTTTGCCCGCGGCGCGAGCGAGGGACTCGCCGCCTCCGCCACGCTCGTCGCGGATCCGCCCCCAGCCGTGCGGACGCTAGACGACGTCACCAATGCCGGCGACTCACCGCCGACGAAGGAGCGCATCGAGTACCACCTGCCACCGCTCGACCTCCTCGAGGACGTCGCCGCCCCGATCGAGCCAGGCGGGAGTGCCGCGGCGCACGAGCGCAATGAGGAGATCATTGTCCGGAAGCTCGCGAGCTTCGGAATCACCGCCCGGATCGAGAAGCGAAATGCCGGCCCGGTCGTGACGCAGTACGAGGTCCAGCCGGCGGTCGACGTCCGCGTCAGCAGGATCGAAGCCCTCGCCGACGACCTAGCGATGGCCCTCGCCGCCCGAAGCCTTCGGATCGAAGCACCCATCCCGGGCAAGAGCGCGATCGGCATCGAGATCCCGAACCAGGACTTCAATGTCGTGGCCCTCCGCCGGGTCCTCGTCGAAGCCTTTGGTGACCCTGAGCCGAAGCTGACATTCGCTCTCGGGCGAGACGTCTCCGGCAAGGCCCAGGCGGTCGACCTCGCGAAGATGCCCCACCTCCTGATCGCGGGCGCGACCGGCTCGGGCAAGAGCGTGATGGTCAATGCCCTGATCACGAGTCTGCTCTGCAAGGCAACCCCGAACGACGTCCGGATGGTCCTCGTTGACCTCAAGCGAGTCGAGCTCGCCGCGTACAACGGCTTGCCCCACTTGATGGTCCCCGTGATCACGGAGCCGGAGCGGGCCAAGGCGGCCCTCAAGTGGGCCGTCTCGGAGATGGAGACTCGATATCGGCTCCTGGCCGGTGCCAGCGCCCGCAACATCAAGGCCTACAACGACACCCGGGCCGACCCCGAGGATCGCTTGCCGTACATCGTGATCATCATCGACGAGCTGGCGGACCTGATGATGCGCGAGGGCAAGCACGTCGAAGATCCCATCGTCCGGCTCGCCCAGAAGGCGCGGGCCACGGGGATCCACATGGTCCTCGCCACTCAGCGGCCGTCGGTCAACGTCGTGACCGGGCTCATCAAGGCCAACTTCCCGAGCCGGATCGCCTTCGCGATGGCGTCGCAGATCGATTCGAGGACGATCCTCGACGCGCCGGGCGCGGAGGACCTCATCGGCCGCGGCGACATGCTCTACCAGCCGTCTGACCTGCCCCGCCCGATGCGCCTCCAGGGCGTGTTCGTCTCCGATCCGGAGATCGCCCGGGTCGTCGAGCACTGGACCGAGCAGATCGAGAACCCCCACTACGACATGGCGATCGTCGAGAGCGACGACGAGGGCACGGGCGCGGTTGACGACCTCGCCGACGAGGACGCAGATCGTCTCTTGCCTGATGCCATCGAGGTCATTCGGGAGTACGATCGTGCCTCGGCATCGCTCCTCCAGCGGCGTCTGAAAGTCGGCTATGCGCGGGCCGCTCGGATCATCGACCAGTTGGAGGCGCGCGGCTACATCGGCGCGTTCGATGGGTCGAACGCCCGGCAGGTCCTTCGGCGCGAGGGAGGACCCGGGACGCAGGGGGCTGTCGGCGACGACGCCGACGAGGACGGCGAACGATGACGACACGCGACGAGGCACGACGGGGGACCGCCGATCTCCGCGACGACCCGGGCCGCCCGGATCCCGGGCGCGAGCCCGGCCGGGACTACGGTCGCGATCCGGGCGATGCTTCCCGCTCGTCGTCGGGACTCGCCGACACGCCGCCCTTGCCCGAGCGCCTGTACGCCGCCCGGGAGCGGAAGGGCGTCGATCTCTACCGAGCGGAGCGCGACACGAAGATCCGGGCCCGCTATCTGGCCGCGCTCGAGCGCGGCGACTATCGCGAGCTGCCGGGCGCGGTCTACACGAAGGGGTTCCTCCGGAACTACGCGCTCTACCTTGGGCTCGAGCCGGAGGAGATCCTCGACCAGTGGCGCCGCGAGCGCGGTGACGGCGGTCCGGCGCAGCCGGTCATCTCGGTCCCAAAGCCGATCCATCCGCCGCGGCGCGGGCTGACGTTTTCGCCGGGCGTGGTCGTGGCCGCGCTCGTGACGGTGATGGTGATCGCCGTCGGGGCGTACCTGACCGTCCAGGTGATGCGCTTCAACAAGCCGCCCACGCTCGCGGTCACCGAGCCGAACGTCGCGACGACGAGCGTCGACCAGGACACCGACAGCTACACGCTGCGCGGAACGACGATCCCGAACGGCACCGTGACGATCGAGGTCTCCGGCACCCCGACGCGGACGACGGCCGATTCGGCGGGCTCGTGGAGCCTTCCGGTCGACCTCCGCCGGGGCAAGAACCAGTTCAAGATCTGGGCGACGGACCCCGATACCGGCAAGCAATCCGAGGAGACGGCCCAGGTCGTGATCATGGTCCCGTTCGCGGAGATCGAGGTCCCGACGCTGACGGTCGACCAGCCGACCGACGGGGCCACGTTCGAGAACGGCGCGATCCCGGTCCAGGGCATGACGACGAACGCCACGAGCGTCTCGGTCGGCGCCAGCTACGACGGCCCGCCCGATGGCGCGCCGGCCGCCGCGCCGGGTGCGGCACGACCGCCCGCGCCGCCTCCGGCGACGGTCGCCGTGGCCGAGGACGGGTCGTTCACGACGCCCCTCCAGCTGACGGCCGGCCGCTGGTCCATCACGGTCACCGCGAGCGGCGCCGCGAACCGGACGACCTCGATCACCCGGCATGTCGCCGTCGCCTACAAGGGCGTCAACCTGGTCGTCGAGATCAAGGGCGGGCCGGCCTGGCTCAAGGTCTGGGTCGACGGCAAGCTCGCCTCGGATTGGGCCGGCGTGACCGCCAAGAAGGGCAAGGTCATCTCGTTCACGGCGAACTCGTCGGTCGAGGTTCGGACCGGGTCCTCGGGCGCGACGAACTTCACGCTCAACGGCCAGTCGCTCGGGCCGCTCGGAAGGCGCGGCACGCCCGAGACGTGGCTGTTCAAGCCACCCGATCCGCCCAAGAAGACACAGCACCAGTAGCCGTGGCCGAGGACCCGCTCGTCGACCTCGCCGAGCGGCTCCAGGGGCTATGCCTCGGCCGCGGCGTCACGGTCGCGCTCGCGGAGTCGTGCACGGGCGGTCTGGTCGCCGACGCGATCACCGACGTCGCCGGATCGAGCGGGTACTTCGTCGGCGGCGTGGTGTCGTACTCGAACGAGGCGAAGGAGCGGCTGCTCGGCGTGCCCGGCTCCGTCCTCGCGGCGCACGGCGCCGTCAGCGCCCAGACGGCGCGGGCCATGGCCGAGGGCGCCCGCGACCGCTTCCGGGCGACGGTGGCGGCCTCGGTGACCGGGATCGCCGGGCCCGACGGTGGCACCGACGCCAAACCGGTCGGGCTGACCTACGTCGCCGTGGCCGACGCGGCGGGGGCGGACGTCCGACGCCACGTCTGGGCCGGCGACCGAGCGGCGAACAAGACGGCGAGCGCCGCGGCAGTACTCGAGCTGCTCGTCGAGCGGGTGGAGGCGGGACCGGTGTCTGGCGCTGCCCGCGGATGACCTCAATCGACAAGAGGACCGGGGCTACCGCGAGGCGCGGCGTCGCGGGCGGCGGAGCCGTCCGCGTATGACCCACCGGTGACGGGCGCGGCTTCGATCGGCGCCGGCCTCGAGCCTGCCCGGGACGCGCGGCCGATCCGGGCCGGCGAGCGGATCCACGTCCTTGGCATCGCCGGCGCCGGCGCCAGCGCGGCCGCCCGGCTGGCGCGATGGGCGGGCGCCGACGCCAGCGGCTGCGATCCCGGCGGCCCATCGCCGTACACCAAGGCGCTCGCGGAGGACGGGCTCCCGATGGCCTGGGAGCATGACCCCGCGCACGTCACCGCCGCCGTGCCGCCTCCCCAACGACTGGCGGTCACGAAGGCGCTGACGGCGATCGCTCCCGATCACCCGGAGCTCGACGCCGCCCGCAGGCGTGGCATCCCGCTCGAGCCGTGGCAGCAGGTCGTCGCAGACGCGGCCGCCGGGCGGCTGCTCGTTGGCGTCGCCGGCACCCACGGCAAGAGCACGACGGCAGGCTGGCTCGTTCACGTCCTCGCCGAGGGCGGCCTCGATCCGACGGCGTTCGTGGGTGCCCTGATGGCCTCGGGATCGGCGCCGCCATCGACCGCCCATCGGGGCCGCCCGGACGCTCCGTTCGTCGTCGAGGCCGACGAATACGCCGGTAACTTCGACGCCTACCGTCCGGCGCTCGCGGTCCTGACGTCGGCCGAGTGGGACCACCCGGACGTCTTCGCCGATGAGTCCGCCGTGCTCGACGCCCTCGAGGCCTGGGTCCGGCGGCAGCGCGGCGACGCGGGCCGCGCGCCGGTGCTGATTGCCAACGTCGGCGATCCTGGCGTGGAGCGGATCGCCGAACGGCTCCGCGACTGGTCGGGCGAGATCGCAGCCGTGGCGGTCACCGAGACGCAGCCGCAGCAGGTCGCGAACAGGGTCCGTGGCCTCGCGGAGCGGTATGAGACGCAGGCGGGCCTGGCGCGGGTCCTGCTCGGCCGCATCACGCGGGCGGAGTCCGCCGGGACGACGGTCGAGATCACCGGCCTCGACCCACGCCGCGGCCCGGTCGCGGTCCGGCTGCCGACGGCCGGTGCGCACAACGTCGCGAACGCGCTCGGCGTAGCGGCCGCGTCGTCGCGGCTGGGCCTCGGCGCCGACGCCATCGCCGCCGGGCTCGCGTCGTTCCCGGGAGTCGCCCGTCGGCTCGAGCGGAAGGGCGAGGCGCGCGGCGTGGTCGTGTACGACGACTACGGCCACCACCCGACCGCGATACGGGCGACGCTCAGCGCGATCCGCCAGCGCGAACCGGGACGCCGGGTTTGGGCCGTTTACGAGCCCCTCACGTATCACCGCACGGCGGCGCTCCTGCCTGCCTTCGCCGACGTCCTCGCCGAGGCCGACGCGGTGGCGATCGCCGACATCTGGGCCGGCCGCGACATGGACACGACGGTCGCGTCGGCCGCCGGGCTCGCAGACGCCGTGGCCGCCCGTCGGCCCGACATCCCCGTCGCGGCACCGGGATCGGTCGAGGAGACCGGCCGCTGGCTTGCCCGGGAGGTCCGCTCCGGTGACGCCGTGCTGGTGATGGGCGGCGGACGCAGCTACCGCGTCGGCGAGGTGCTGCTCGAGGAGCTCCAGAGGGTTTGACACCGCGCGTCGGCGGCAGTAGCCAAACCGGCGATCGCAAGGCCCTCAGCGGCCGCGGCGCGGCATACTTGCAGGACGCGGCCAAACGGTCGCGACGGGCGGGCCGAGTCCCGGCCCGACGGAAGCCGGGTGTCGCGCGAACGACGCCGACTGCCGCTCCCCGCGGGTCGAACCCAGGCGGGCGGCGAAAAGGACGGGACCACCATGGCAGGAGACGTGTCGTTCGACGTCGTCAGCGACTTCGACGAACAGGAGCTGCGAAACGCGCTCGATCAGGTCAGACGCGAGGTCCAGACGCGCTACGACTTCAAGGGCGTCACCGTCGAGCTGACCCAGGCGAAAGACGAGTTGACGCTCGTCACTGACGACGAGCATCGGGCGGCGGCGGTCAAGGATCTCATCGAGTCGAAGGCGATCCGGCGCGGGCTGTCGCTGAAGATCTTCGATTGGGGCAAGGTCGAGCCGGCCGGCGGCAACAAGGTCCGCCAGGAGATCCGCCTCCGACGTGGACTGCCCGACGACCTCGCGCGGAAGCTCCAGAAGCTCGTCCGCGACGAGTTCCCGAAGGTCAAGTCGCAGATCCAGGGCGAAGCCATCCGCGTCTCGGGCAAGAGCAAGGACGAACTCCAGCGCGTGATCGGCCGCCTCCGCGAGCTCGACGAGGCCGTCCCGCTCCAGTTCGAGAACTACAGGTAACCGGGGTGATGCCCGGAACCCGCTACGCGCGGGTCGCGATGATCGTCGTGGCTGTCGTCGTCGTGGTCGGCCTCGTCATGGCTATGGTCGCGGCACCCGTCGCTGCTCCGCGCTGACCGATGACGACCGAGCGCGACGCCACCGACCCGATGGCGACCGACACGAACGGGCTCGAGACGGACGAGGTCGTCGCGGGAACGACGGACGGTCCGGAGTCGGAGCCGGCTGCCGCCGGGCTGATGACGGACGCCGCCGCCGATCTCGGGGGCGTCGACGAAGTGCCGCCACGCGACGCGGCGGCCGACGATTCGACCGCGGCCGACCCGGACGCCGAGCGGGACGCGCCTCCCGCGGCCGACATCCACCCGGACGCCGCGGAGGTCGAGGCCGCGCCGGGCGAGGCGACAGTCGACGAGGCGTCCGCAGAAGCGGCGGCGCCGCCCGCCTTGCCGCCACCGCCTGCACCAGCACCCGCCCGAACCGTCGGGCGGTACGTCGCCGACGCCCTGCGCGCCGTCGGCGTGCGGTACGCGTTCACGGTCCCCGGCGAGAGCTTCCTGGGTCTCCTCGAGGGGCTGGAAGCCTCGGGCATCCGCGTCGTCGCGACCCGCCATGAGGGGGCGGCCGCGTTCATGGCCGAGGCTCACGGGCAGCTCACCGGCCGCCCGGCGGCCGCCGTCGGGACGCGCGCGGTCGGGGCCGCGAACCTCGCGATCGGCATCCACACGGCGCGCCAGGACTCCACGCCGATGTTCGCGCTCGTCGGCCAGGTCGAGCGCGCGCTCAGCGGGCGCGAGGCGTTCCAGGAAGCCGACCAGACCGCGACGTTCGGCGGCCTCGCCGTCCACGCGGCTGAGCCGCGGACGGCGGCCGACGTCCCGGCAGCGGTCGGCGACGCCGTTCGCGCCGCGCTCGTTGGCCGGCCCGGTCCGGTCCTCCTGTCGCTGCCCGAGGACCTGCTGGACGAGACCCTGCCCGAGGGCACGGAGCTCGACACGGCCCGCGCGGCGCCGCCGCGGCCCGAGCCGGACGACGTTCGCGCCATCCTTCAGTTCCTCGCCTGCGCGCGGCGGCCGCTGATCCTGGCTGGGGCCGGTGTCCTGCGCGCGAGGACGTCCACGGATCTCCTCAAGGTCGCCGAGCTCCTCGATGTCCCGATCGTGGCCGCCTGGCGGCGTGGTGACGTCATCTCGAACGACCATCCCCTCTACCTCGGGATGACCGGCTACGGCAGCCCCTCGGTCGTGCGCGAGCGCACCGCCGACGCGGACGCGCTGCTCGTCATCGGCAGCCGTCTCTCGGAGATCGCGTCGTATGGCTACGCGATCCCGGCCGCCGGCCAGGCCTGGGCGCTCGTTGACATCGAGCCGCTTCCGAGCAGGCCCGGTCTCGAGCCCCCGACGCTCAGCGTCACCGCCGATGCGCGGGCGTTCCTCCGCGCGGCCGTGAGCCGTCTCGAGGCGGCGGTCGTCGATGCCGAGGGCGTCGACGCGCGGCGGGCGGCCAACAAGGACGACCGGGCGGCCTGGGAGGCCGCGACGGCCGTCGACGAGGCGCCATGGAACGGCCCCGGCATCCACCCCGCTCACGCGATGGCCACGCTCCGGCGGCTCCTGCCGGACGACGCGATCGTCGCCACGGACGCCGGCAACTTCGGGTTGTGGCTCGCGCGCTACTTCCGGTTCCGAAGGCCGGGCACGTTCCTCGGCCCCACGTCGGGCGCCATGGGCTACGGCCTCCCGGCCGCGATCGCCGCCGCACTCGTGCATCGCGACCGGGCGGTGGTGGCCGTCGCCGGCGACGGCGGCTTCGCGATGACGATGGCGGAGCTCGAGACCGCCGTCCGTGAGAAGGCGAAGGTCATCGCGATCGTGTTCGACAACGAGCGGTACGGGACGATCCGGATGCACCAAGAGCGGCGGATCGCCGCGGCCGTGGGCGACGCGGTGAGCCACGGCGCAGCGTCGACGGTCGCGACGGACCTGGGGCCCGTCGACTTCGCGGCGGTCGCCCGTGCCATGGGTGCACGCGGCATTCGTGTCGAGAACGACGCAGCCCTCGAGCCGGCCCTCCGCCAGGCGCTCGCCGCGGATCGACCTACCGTCCTCCAGCTGGTCCTCGACCGGCGCTGGGTGAGTCCCGACCAGACTCCGTCGTGACCGGCGGGCGACACGCCGAAACGCCGAAGTCTGCCGAACCGGTCGAGATCCACGCGCCGTCCTACCGCGCCCTCCTGAGGGTCCCGTGGCTGCCGCGGATCCTCACCTCGATGATCATCGCCCGGGTCGCCCAATCGATGGTCAGCGTGGCCCTCGTTCTGTTCACGCTCACGGAATACCAATCGCCGTCCCTCGCCGGCGCCGTCACGCTCGCGAGCATCCTGCCCGGCCTCCTCGTCAGCCCGATCGCAGGCGCCTTGCTCGATCGACACGGACGGATGCGCCTGATCGTGCTGGACTACACGGTCGCGATGGCGTCGATGGCGCTCATCGCGGTCCTGTCGATCGCCGGCGCGCTGCCGCCGTGGCTCTTGATCCTGATCGCGATCGCGTCGTCGTTGACGTCGATCCTGAGCGTGACCGGTATCCGGAGCCTCTTCCCGATCATCGTCCCCGAACCGCTGTGGGAGCGGGCGAACGCCATCGACTCGAACGGCTACGTCGTCGCCACGATCATCGGGCCGCCGCTCGCGGCGAGCCTCGTCGCGATCGTCGGCGGGCAGATCGCCCTGCTCGTGACCGCGATCGGGTTTGGGGCCGCGGCGCTGGCCCTGACGGGCGTCCCCGACCCGGAAACCGCGATCGCGAGCACCGGCCGGATCCTGAGGGACGCCCTCGACGGCGTCCGGTACGCGTGGGCGAATCGGACGATCCGGGGGCTCGCGTTCTCGATCTCGTCGCTGAACATCGCGGGCGGCATCACGACGATCGTCGTGCCACTCCTCGTCATCCAGCGCCTCGGCTACTCCGAGGCACTCGTCGGCGTCGTGTTCGCGCTGTCGGGGATTGCCGGGATGGTGACGGCACTCCTGTTCGGCCGAGTCGACACACGCGGTCGCGAGTGGCGTCTCCTCGTCGCGCCGATGGTCGGCATCGCACCGGCGGTGGCGCTGCTGCTCGTGCCCGCCGCCTTCGAGGAGATCGATCCGGTGGTGGGGCTGCTCTTCCTCGCGGCCTGGGCGGCGATCACCGGCGCGCTGAACGGTCCGATGGACATTGCCCTGTTCACGATCCGCCAGCGGCGGACCGACGCCGCCTGGACGGGACGCGCATTCGCGGTGTCGATGGCGATGAACTTCGTAGGCTTTCCGGTCGGCGCGGCGATCGCCGGCGCGCTGGCTGAGCAGTCGCTTACGGCGGCGATCGTTCCCGCCGTCGTGGCGTGCGTCCTGGGCTTTCTCTTCGCGGTCACAATGGTTCCTCGCGAGGACCCCGCGGTGGCGGAGGCGCCGGCCGGTGCCCCGGCCCGGGCTGCGAAGCCGTGAACCCGGCCGCGGAGGCGCGGCCCGGCGCCCCGGCTCCGGCGGCGGAGCCGTGAACCGTTGCTCGTTCGCCCGTGCGCTAGCCTGACGCGATGAGCCCGAAGGCAGCCGAGGACGGCGAGTCGCTCAAGCGGCTCGGTGGCGGGAACTGGCAGACGCGGGACGGCAGGTTCACGATCGAATCTGCGTCCGGCACGTGGTCGCTCGTCGACGCGGAGCAGACGGACGAGCTCGGGCTGCCCCTCGTGCGCGGTCCGTTCCGGTCGCTGACCGACGCCAAGGAGGCGATCGAGGCGGCTCGAACGTCGAGACCGCCGGCCTCCGAGCTCAAGGACCGGTCAGCCGAGCTCAGGACGCACGAGAAGCCGGACGACGAAGGCACCGCAGCCATCGCCGGCCGGACGAAGACCGCCAAGCCGGCGAAGGGCTCGGCGCCCCGCGACGAACCCGGCGAGCCACGCTGGATGGCAGAGCTCGAGGCATCCGACCGGCGCCGGGCCCACCGGCTGATCGCGCGGCTCGAGGAGCGCGGCGTCCGCGACCCCGAGGGTGCCGTTCGGCGCGACCTCGCGGGCGAGGTGCCGGAGGTCCCGCGGATCGCCGTGGCCGACCGACTCGTCGACGCCCTCGACGACACCGACCCTGCGACGACGAAGCTGGCGGCGAAGCTCGTCGACATCCTCGCCGAGGGTCGGGACGAGCATCTTGACGTCCGGTGGCGGCTCGTCGACGAGGAAGGCCGGGCGATCCGGATCGGTCCTCAGGACCTCGCCGCAGCACGGAAGCGCCGATCCGCGAGAGACTGACCCCATCGCGCCGCCACGAGGATTGCCCATGACTGCCACGACCGGCGCCCCACCAACGAGCGGCCCGCTGTCGCGCGACGAAGCTCGGCTGATCGACGCCTACTGGCGCGCCGCGAACTACCTCTCGGTCGGCCAGATCTACCTACTCGACAACCCGCTCCTGCGCGAGCCGCTGCGCGCCGAGCACACGAAGCCGCGCCTGCTCGGCCACTGGGGCACGACCCCGGGCCTGAACTTCCTCTACGCGCACATGAACCGCGCGATCCGCGCGCGCGATCTCGACGCGATCTTCGTCACGGGACCGGGGCATGGCGGTCCGGGGCTCGTCGCGAACACGTACCTCGAAGGCACCTACAGCGAGTTCTACCCCGACATCGCGCGCGACGAGGACGGGCTGCGCCGTCTCTTCCGCCAGTTCTCGTTCCCCGGCGGCGTGCCGAGCCACGTCGCGCCGGAGACGCCCGGCTCGATCCACGAGGGCGGCGAGCTCGGCTACGCGCTCGCGCA
>JBJMMH010000123.1:0-13069 GCA_045804885.1 Chloroflexota bacterium
GAAGCTCCCGAGCGCGCCGGGGAGCGTCGCGTCGGCGGTGATGTTCATCAGCTCCGAGCCGAACCGGAGCGACCCGAGCTGCCTCAGGTCCAACCATGAGGTGCCCGCGAACGCGGCCTCCCAGCCGAGGATCCGATCGAGCTCCGTCGCGTGGCCGACCGACTCATGGATCTGGAGCGCCATCTGCTCGCTGCCGAGGATGAGGTCCGTTGCGTCGAGCTGCGGGCAGGGATCCGCCGTCAGCAGTGCCCGCGCCTCGGAGGCGACGCGCCCGGCCTGACCGGGCAGGTCGATCTCGCGAACGAGCTCCCAGCCCCGCGTCCCGTACTGGCCGCGGATCCCCGGATAGCTCCGCCGCTGTGTCTCGCCCTCCCCGACGGCCGTCGCGTTCATGAGGGCGCCGCACTCGACGATGTGCTGATCGACGCGGGTCCCCTCGCTCGTGACGAGCCACTTGCGGGTGTCCCAGACGCGGTGCATCGCTTCGGCGACGTCCGCGCCGTTCTCGATGAGGGTCCTGGTGACGCCCTCGAGGTGATCGCCCTTCTCGGCGAGGCTGACGGTCCAGGGGTCTTCCTCGCACCGTGATTCCCACGAGCCCTGGACAGGGCGCTCCGGTGCCAGTCTCAGGTCGGGACCCGCGACGCGCGACGATGCGCGGGCGACCTCGGCTGCCTGCTCGCCGGCCCGGCGCGCTGCAGCGGCCCCCACGTCAGGGACCGAGAAGAAGCCCCACGATGAACCGAGCAGCGCCCTGATTCCGACGCCCGCGCGCTGTTCGCGGTCAAGCGTCTCGACGTCGCCGTTACGGGCCGCCATCGCCTCCGTCCGCGACTCCATGACACGCGCGTCGGCATAGGACGCACCAGCGGCCAGGGCGGCCTCGACGGCCGCCGTCGCGATGTCGTACATCGATCGCTAGGGTACGGCGCGACAACCGGCCCGTGCCTTGCAGCTCCCGGGCGGCGACGTGTTCCCGCTGGGCCCAGCAGTACAGTCAGTGGCGATGACCGACGCCCGGAACGAACGCTTCGGTGTCCTTGCTGCGGTCCTCGCGGCCGTTCTGTTCGGGACCGCGTACCCCGTCACCGCAATCGCGCTGCGATCGTTCCAGCCGCTCGCGCTCGGTGCCCTCATCGGAACGGTGGCGTTGATCGCGATGCTGGTGCTCGTCGGGGCCGGGCTCGTGGAGCGGCCCCACGTGCGGCCGCTGAACGCCGCGCGGCTCGGGCGCCTCGCCGTCATTGGCTTGTTCGGCGGAATCATCTTCACCGCGGCGATCAACATCGCGGTCGGCGCTGCCGGGCCGACGATCACGAGCTTCATCGCGACCCTTTACGCCGCGATCGTCACGATCCTCGCGGTGCCGCTACTCGGCGAGCGGGTGCGGCCGCTGGCGCTCGCGTCGCTCGTCGTCGCCCTCGTCGGGACGGCATTGCTCGCCGGCTACAACCCGGTCGGCGTGTCCGTCGTCGGGACGCTCATGGCGTTCGCCGCCGCGATCGCGTTCGCCCTCTACCTCGTCCTCGCTCGACGCTGGGGCCCGACCTACCAGTTTGATGGCTCGCTGCTGACGCTTGCGATTCTTGTCGGCCGCGGGCCGGTGCTGCTGCTGATCGAGCTCGCCCGGGAGCCTGGGAGCATCGTGCCTGCCTCGCCGTCGCCGTCGCCGGAGTCGCTCATCGCGCTCGGCTACCTCGTGGTCGGGCCGAACCTCATCGCCCAGCTCGCGATCCTTGCCAGTGTCAAGCGCGTGCCGGCGCAGCGGACGTCGGCGGCGTTGCTCATCATCCCGCTCGTCTCCGCGGCGCTGGCGGCCATCCTCCTCGGCGAGGTGCTTGCGCCGGTCGAGATTGCCGGCGCGGTGCTCGTGCTCGCGGGGATGGCCGGCGCGAGCGGCGTCGTGGAGGGCCTCGGGAGACGCCGTCCGACGACGGCGGCCACGGCGGCCCATGCAACCTCAGCGGTTGGCGGCGATCCCGACCCGCCCTAACGAGCCGCGGCCAGCGCCGCCCGACGGCCCCGCGCTCCGACGCGGACGGCGCCGGGTTTGCTCAGCGGAAGTAGCCCTGCACGTCGAAGATCACCTGCGTCGTCGAGGCTGGGTTCGTGCCAACCCACACCGCGGACGCCGTCCCGTCCGGTGCGAGCCCGATATCCAGCCCGTTCGCCCGGGTGTCCCCGAGCGGGACGTTGATCGTCGAGCTGGTGGGAGTGGCCCCGGCAGTCGGGCCGACGAAGGCATAGCCGGCGGTCGTCTGTCCCGTCAGCGTGACATTGCCGGTGATCGCCACGGTCCCGGTCGCGGGCACGCCCGCCTGGCCCGCGACGGGGAACGGGCGAGGTACCTGGCTGACGAAGGGGCCGGTCAGGCCGGTCCCCGTTCGGGAGTCGAGGATTCTCGTCGGATCGACGGGCACGAACGCCGCGCCCCATGGCCCCGGCACGAAGTACCCCGTGACGTCGAAGATCACGTCGGTCGTCGCCGCGTTCGACGCTCCGACGAACACGGCCGCGAGGTTGCCGTCGGCATTGAGCCCGACCGTGACGTTGTTGGCGCGGTTGTCCTTGATCGGGAAGTTCAGCGTCGACGACGACGGCTGACTGCCGGCCGACGGCCCGAGGAACATGTATCCGGCGCTCGACTGGCGGGTCACCGTCAGGTTGCCGCTGACGGCGATCGCGTCGTCCGGGACGGGGAGGCAGCCGGTGATGCAGAACGTCCGCGGCAGCTTGCTGTGGAACTTCCCGGAGAGACCGGTCGGGACCCGGGTGTCGAGAGCCCTGGCCGGATTGATCGGGACGTACGTCCCTCCGACGGGGGAATTGGGCGTGTCGGTCACGAGATAGCCCGTGACGTCGAAGATCAAGTGTGCCTTCGCGGCCGCGTTGCGGCCGACGAAGACGACACCGAGCTTGCCGCCCGGACCGAGCTTGACGGTGACACCGTTGGCGCGGGTGTCAGCGAACGGCACGTTCAGGGTCGAGGAGGTCGGGTCGGCGGACGCCGTCGGACCGAGGAACGCGTAGCCGGCGGTCGTCTGGCCGGTGACCGTCAGGTTGCCCGTGACGGCGACTGCATTGCCGGGCACGCCGCCGCGCCCGGTCACCTGGAAGTTCTTCGGGACGCGACTGGCGAGCGCTCCCGGCAGCCCGTTGCCGTTCCGCGTATCGAGGAGCCGTGCCGGGGCAAGCTGAACGAAGTCGGCGCCGAGCGGCGCGTCGACGTTGATCTCATGGTGTTCGACGCTGGACCAGTTGCCGCGGCCGTCCCCCCATTGGACATAGACCGACCGCGGCCCGGTCCCTGTCGTCCCACCGAAGGCCGGATCGGCGAGCGACCAGGCGATGCGAAGGTCGATGGGAACGGCCTTGGCGTTCGCGAGGACGCCACTCGTCGTCGTCGGGCCGTCCGAGATCAGAAGCTGGGTGGCCGTCGCGGCGCCGGCGGGCGTTGGCGCGATGCCGACGCGGAGCGAGTTTGTCACTGACCGCCCGCCGTCGAGCGTGAAGTCGCCGTCGGGCGCGGTCGTGGCTCGCGACAGCCGCGTCGCTTCGACAGCCCAGCCGCCGGTGACCGTGATCACTGACGCCTGCCATGCGGCATGCGTGTCGGTCGGGTCGGGCGAGACCTGGACGTGGGTCAAGCTCCCGGTGTTGGCCCCGAAGCATTCCGGTCCGCCCTCGCAGGTCGCCTGCCCCTGGGCGATCAGTTGCGGCGGCCGGATCGTGTTCGGCGCGTCCCCAGGGACCTGGACCGTCGCCCAGGTGGAGACGGGGACAGGGCCGCCGCTCGGGCCCGCGGCAGCCTCGGAGTAGACCACGACGACCGATCCGTCCCCGCGGATCGCGATGCCGGGCATGAAGTCGCCGTAGTTCGTCCGGTTGATCACGAAGTCCTGGAGGACTGTCATCGCGGACGTGTCGAGCTCCGTCACCCGGACGCACGTCGTCTCGAAGACGTCGCCATCGGGCAGGCAGGCTCGCGTCGACACGAACCACAGATGGTTGTCTGCCGAGACGGCATCCGTCGGCCCGGCGCTCGTTCCGGAGCCAAGGTCCGGGAGTCCGGCATGGTCGGTCAGGTCGAGCGTCGAGCTCGAGATGCCGCTGGCGACCGTCCCCGTCAGGTCGATCGCCATCGGTCGCCCCGGATTTGTCGCCGACGTCCAGCCCACGGCGAGGATGTCGGGCGACGCGGTCCGGTCCACCGCCGGGCGCCAGGAATGGATCGCCGGATCGAGCCCGGTCCGGTAGAAGTTGATCGTCGAGACGGGTGCGAACAGCTCGTCGGTATCGACGATGAGCAGGGTCGAACCCAGTTCCGTTGACGAGTTGATCGTGGCGACGTCGTAGCCGATCGCGACCTTGTTCGAGCTGACGCCGATCGACGGGTTCCGCGGGGCCTGGTTGGCGAAGTCGAACCGATAGATCCACCAGTCGCCGGTGGCCTCGTCGGTCAGCGACACCGCGATGTAGACGTGCCCGTTGCCTTGAAACGCGTCGTGCGTCACCTCGGTGGCGATCCAGCGATCGTGGAGCTCGTCGAACATGATCCGACCGCCTCGCGGCGCGTCGTTTGCCTGGCCCTGTGGCTCGTAGAAGAAGAACTGTGGCAGCGACAGATGGAACAGCCGCGTTCCCACACGGTCCATGAACAGCATCCCGCCCTCGTTCATGGCGACGACGTCGTGCGGCCCGACCCCGATCGACGGGCTCGTCGCGACGGTCAGGCTGGTGTGGCGCTCCAACTCGAAGCCGGCGCTCGACTGGAGTTGCGCCGCGCCCTGGACGGTCGCGAGATCCGGCTTCTGCACGACGTCGACGCCGACTGGCGGACTCGCGCTCGCCCCGTAGTCCCCGAGGCCGCCGAACTGCGCGCTGAGCTGATATGTGCCAGGGCCCAGCGTGACGTCGGCCTCGCCGATACCGCTCCCGGAAAGCGGGGCGGGCTGGTTGAATTGGCCGTCGATATAGAAGCCGACTGCCGGAGTGAACCCGCCGCTGGCCTGCGGCGGCGGCGCGACGGTGGCCTTCACGTGAACCAGGGCAGGAAAGATGACAGGGTTCGGGGGCGTGACCTCGAGCGTCGTGGTGGTCGGGATCGTGGCCGTCGTGGTCGGCGCTTTCGGCGCGCGCGGCGGCGTGGCCGGTGCGGGCGTCACGCGTCGGACGACGAGGTTGGGATCCTGCATGCCCACCTCGTCGCGCGGCACGAGCAAGTTCGAGCCACGCGGCGGCGACGCGATCTGCCGGAGATCGACGACCCGCGCCGAACCTGCCACTGCCGAATGCCCGCCGTCCCCCGCGACCCGGGCAGCCCCCATTGCCGCCGCGCGGGCGGCCGGTTCGCCGTCCGCGGCGTCGGCGGGCAGCGCGCTGCACAGGACCAATCCAATCACGACGATGCCGGCGAACCGCGACGGTCGTCGGTTGGCCCGCGGCGCGCCGGCACCAAACCTCGTCCAGGCTCGCATGGCGGTTGCCCCTCATCAACGACCGATCCACGTCGCCTCTGGGCGCAGCCGGGTCGGTCACGGTATGACGCGACCGTCTCGCTGGCGTTACAGGCCCTCGGGGACGCCGCCGTACCGCGCCGCCGCCGGCCTGTTGTCAGCGGGTGGCGGCGATCCGCACCCGCACGAACGACCCGAGGCCGAGGCGACCGACCGCCGCGCGCTGTGACCCGGAGAGCGCCGGCCGTGCCGCGACGTCGTCGATGATCTCGGGCGCGTCGACGTCGTAGTTCCGGCCGTTCCAGACGATCCGGCCCGTCCCGGCCGCGAAGAGGTTCTTCGCCCACTGCGTCGAATCGCCGAAGGGCAGCGGGATGACGAAGCCGCCGTCGATCGGGCGGATGACCAGCGGCGTTCGATATTCCCGTCCAGACGTTCGGCCGCGATGGACGAGCAGCCCGTAGAGCTTGAGCCAGCGATGCCCGGCGAGCGCTCGACCGACTGGATTGAAGGCGCGTGTTGCCCGGCGCAGCGACAAGTGCATCAAGTCCACCCTAGCTTGAAGCGTGGGATCCGCCACGCAACCATGCGCTTCTAGCAGGAAGACCCGCATGATCCCAGGCGTGTGACCGCGTCAGCCGCGTTCGATCAGCTCGAGCTCGATGTCGGTCGGCCCTCCGGCGTCGACGGGCTCCAACCCAGCGTCCGCGATGGCTCGTCGGTCTGCGGCCGGCATCACCGCGAGGTCCGCGGCGCGTTGGATAAAGTCGGCCAGGATCGCCTCGTCGACGTCGATGGCCGGCTCGAACGTGAAGTACCGGAACTTGCGGAGTCGTTCCTCCGCGCCATGGAGGAGCCCGTCGGGATCGGCCAGCAGGGTCCCGTGCTCAAACCCGATGTGGATGTGTTTCCGCTCGGGGCCGATCCAGGCAAAGTTGCGCACACGCCGGCCGTCGGGCAGGGAATAGGCAATCCAACGCCAGCCGGGCCGGACGGTCTCGACCGCGGCCGGGATCGTCCGGAACACGAGGCGCCGCAGGGCGTGGCCGGTTTCACGGATGGCTGGCGGGTATCCGTCGAGCAGGAACTCGGCCGGCAGGGTGTCGGTCATCCGCCGCTCGTTACCTCGCATGCGGCCGAAGCGGCGGATGCCAGTTCGGCAGCTCCCGGTCGAGCGCGACCGCGCGTCGCTCGTCCGATGTCAGCGCCGCAGCGCGCGCCGCCTCGCGGACGAGCGCAACCGTCGGTCCCGGGTCGATCTCGGCCGGCGACGTGAACGTCAGCCACCGGACCTGTTTGGTGACTGCCTCGCCCTGGAGGAGGTGAGCCGGATCGTCCATGAAGACGCCCCACTCGAAGCCGAGGTGGACGTGGAGCAGCTCCGGTGCGACATACGCGAAGTAGACGCCGTAGCCGCGGATCGGCAGGTCGTACCCGATCAGGTGCCACCCCAGCCGTACGCGCTCCCACGCGTCCGGGACGGCCACGTGGACCAGCGACCTCAGCGCCGCCGCCGTCTCCCGGATCATCGCCGGGTAGCCGTCGAGGAGCGCCTCCGGCGGGATCTGTTCCATGCCGTGATGATCCACTCCCCAGCGACAGGGCATGTCCGGATTGAGCTCACCTTCGTTGACGCTCTTCGTCGTGTGGCCGTACAATCCCGACGAAATCACTCGGGATTGAGGACCCTCCCCCTGACGACCGCTGCGAACCCCCCGACCCGGCCCGTGTTCCATGGCTCCGGCGCCGTCGCCTTCAGCACGAAGGGCGAGTACGGCGTGCGCTTGATGGTCCAGCTCGGACGCCATTACGGTCAGGGTCCGGCGAGCCTCGCCGAGATCGCCGCGGAAGAGGAGCTCCCGCGGGCGTACCTCGAGCAGCTCGTCATGAGCCTCCGCGACGCGGGCCTCGTGACGTCGACCAGAGGCGCGCGTGGTGGCTACGAGTTGGCGCGCTCACCCGGGGAGATCCGCATGAGCGACGTCCTCCGCGCCCTCGAGGGCCCGCTCGCACCGATGATCTGCGCCTCGGACGACCCGGAGCACGCGATCGTCTGCGACCGCTCGTCGCGATGCACCGTGAACGTCCTGTGGGTCCGCGTCCGTGACGCCATCACGTCGACCCTCGACTCCATGACCCTCGCAGACCTCGTGCCGCCGCGCGCGGTCGCGTCCGACACCCTCCAAGGAGCGCTCATCACATCGTGACTTCCACCAAGGCCACGGGCAAAAACCAGGACGACACGCTCGTCATCCGCGGCCTCCGCGTCGCACCCATCGCGAGCCGCGGCACCGAGATCCTCCAGGGGATCGACCTCGAGATCGGGAAGGGCCAGGTCCACGCGATCATGGGCCCGAACGGCTCGGGCAAGACGACCCTCGCGTACGCGCTGCTGGGACACCCGGCATACGTCGTGACCGGCGGTGAGGTGACGTGGAAAGGCCGCGACGTCCTGAAGCTGAGCCCCGACAAGCGAGCCCGCCTCGGGATGTTCCTCGCCTTCCAGTACCCCACCGCGATCCCGGGCCTGAGCGTCGCATCCTTCATCCGGTCGGCCCTCAACGCGAAGCTCCAGGGGATCGACAAGTCGGGCGACGTCGACCCCACGGACCCGATGAAGGGCGGCATCTCGATGCGCGACTTCCGGACGAAGATGCGCGAGAAGATGGGCCTCCTCAAGATGGACGAGGGATTCGCCAGCCGATACGTCAACGAGGGCTTCAGCGGCGGGGAGAAGAAGCGTCTCGAGATGCTCCAGATGGCGGTCCTCGAGCCGGAGATCGCGATCCTCGACGAGACCGATTCGGGACTCGACATCGACGCACTGCGGATCGTCGCGGAGGGCGTCAACGCGATGCTCAGCCCGGACCTCGGCGTCTTGCTGATCACCCATTATCAGCGGCTGCTGAACTACATCACGCCGGACCGCGTCCACGTCCTCGCCCAAGGCAGGATCGTGAAGAGCGGCGGCAAGGATCTCGCGCTGCGGCTCGAGGACGAGGGCTACGGCCCCATCCTTCGCGAGGCTGGCCTCGCGCCGGACGTCCCGGACGAGGCGCTGCTCGTCCCGCAGGGCCCAGCCGAGCGCGAGGACGAGCGCGAGCCCGTCCCGGCCGCCCACTAGGCGCCGCTCGGAGGCGACGATGAAGCGATGACGATCCAGGCGACCCGCAGCGCCGACCAGGTTTCCGCGCCCAAGTTCGACGCCGAGGCGATCCGCCGCGACTTCCCGATCCTCGACCAGGAGATCAACGGCCACCGGCTCGTCTACCTCGACTCCGCGTCGTCCTCCCAGAAGCCCCGGGTCGTGATCGACGCGGTCGACGCGTACTACCGGGAGTACAACGCCAACGTCCATCGCGGGATCTACACGATCGGCGAGAAGTCGACCGCCGAGTACGAGAAGGCCCGGGCGCGGGTCGGCCGGTTCATCAACGCGCCGGATTCGCACGAGGTCGTGTTCACCCGCAACGCGACCGAGGCAATCAACCTCGTCGCCTATTCCTGGGGCCGCCGCAACATCTCGCGCGGCGACGCGATCGTCCTGACCGAGATGGAGCACCACGCGAACCTCGTCCCGTGGCAGCTCCTCGTCCAGGAGAAGGACGGCGACCTCGAATTCATCCCGATCACCGACGACGGCCGGCTCCGGCTAGACGTCTACGAAGTGCTCCTGAAGCTCAAGCCCAAGCTCGTCGCGTTCACTCACGTCTCGAACACGCTGGGCACGATCAACCCGGTCCGAGAGATGGTCGAGATGGCGCACGCTGTTGGCGCGCTGGTCCTGATCGACGGGGCCCAGGCCGTCCCTCACGTCCCGGTCGACGTCCAGGAGCTCGGCGCGGACTTCTACGCGTTCAGCGGCCACAAGATGCTCGCCCCGATGGGCTCCGGCGCGCTCTGGGCCAGACGCGAGCTGCTCGAGGCGATGCCGCCGTTCCTCGCCGGCGGCGAGATGATCCGGGAGGTCCACCTCCGCCGGTCGGAGTGGAACGACATCCCGTGGAAGTTCGAGGCGGGGACGCCGGCGGTCGCCGACGCGATCGGGCTGGGCGTGGCGGCGGAGTACCTGCGGAACCTCGGCATGGCGAACGTCCGCGAGCACGAGAAAGAGCTCGTAACCTACGCGCTTGTCTCGTTGTCCTCGAGGGTCCCCGGGATCCAGTTGTACGGGCCGATGGACGCCGGCGTGCGCGGCGGCGTCATTCCATTCAACCTGCCGGGCATCCACCCGCATGACGTCGCCCAGGTCCTCGACCGGTTCGGCATCGCGGTCCGGGCCGGACACCACTGCACGATGCCACTCCACGAACGGCTGGACCTCGCGGCTACGGCTCGGGCCAGCTTCAATGTGTACTCGACCAAAGCGGACATCGATGCGCTCGCCGACGGCCTGATCGAGGTGCAGAAGGTCTTCGGCGCCTGACGCTCGTCCGCCCGCGACCGGACGCAAACCGACGCCGGTCGGCCCGCATCAAATGGGTATGAGGGATCTGATGGCGGCGTTGGCGTGCCGACCGTGGTGACAGGCGCCGTCGTCGTCGGGCGAGGCGAGCCAGTGCTGATCGAGCGTGCCCGGGCCGGTGACCATGACGCCTTCGAGGCGCTGATCGCGCCGCGGATCGACACGCTCTTCCGGACCGCGAGGGCGATCGTCGGCAACGAGGCCGACGCCCGCGACGCGACCCAGGACGCCTGCGTCTCCGCCTGGAAGCACCTGCCCCGACTGCGCGACCTCGACAAGTTCGACGCCTGGCTGGGCCGGGTCCTCGTCAACAGCTGCCGGATGCAGCTCCGTCGTCAGCGACGGGTCCGGGAGATCGCGATCCCGGCCGATTTCGACAGCGCCGGTCCGCGAGAGACCGGGCCCGAGTCCGTCGACGGGATCGACGCGGTCGTCAGGGCCTTCGACCGGCTGGATGCCGACGCCCGCGCGCTGCTCGTCCTCCATCACCTCCGCCACGAGCCGCTTGCCGGCATTGCCTCCAACCTCGGCATCCCGGTCGGGACGGTCAAGTGGCGACTCCACGCGGCGCGGCGGGCACTCGAGCGTGCCCTCGAAGGAGAACGGTCATGACGGCTTTGCCCGGTCCGCTGGACGACGCCACGATCGAAGCCGCGCTCGCCCGGCGAGGGGCCGGGAGCGCGGACGCGGCACTGCTGTCGGACGTCCTGGCCGCTGCCCGGGCCACGCCGCAGGTCCGCGGTTGGTGGCCGCCTCTGCGGGGATCCCGCCAGGCGTGGGCCCTGCTCGCGGCCGCACTTCTCCTGGCCGCCGCCGTCGTCGTCGGCGTGGGAGCGAGCCGGACCGCGCCGCCGCCCGCCCCGGAGCCCTCCGCTCCCGCGATCGTCGTGCCATCGGCGTCGGCCGCGCCGGCCACGTCCCCGACGGTCGTGGCCACCCAGTCGCCCGCCGCGTCCACTTCGGCGGAGTGCCCGCCCGATCCCACCGGGGTAACCACAGGCGACGCGATGCCGCCGACGCGCTCGGAGCCGATGGCGCTGATCGGCGACGGGCTCGATCTCGGGGTCTACCTCACGGCGGCCGATGTCTGGACGGTCCGGACCGGATCGGCGACCAGGATCGCCAGCCTCGGCGCGACCGACGCCGGCCTCGCCCGGATTGACGATCTATCGCAGGACGGCCGATTCGCGGTCGCCGAGCTGGGCCAGACGATCAACGCCAGTCCCCTGGCCGCGTGCAACAACCTGTACGTCATTGGAACCGACGGAACCAGCGCCACCACCCGGATCACGCGGTTCGGAGCGCACGAGCACGCCAGTGACGCCCGGTTCTCGCCGGACGGCCGGTTCCTGGCGTTCCGGTTCGACGATCTGAGCGGGCACACCCCGGTTGTCGGTCTGATCGATCTGATCGGCGACCCCACGCCCCGGACCATCGAGTGCGGCGAGACCTCGATGTTCGACTTCGCCTGGGCCCGCGACGGCCACCGATTGGCGATGGTCTGCGGTGGCAGGCTCGACGTCGTGTCGGCCGAGGCCGGGCTCGTCGAGTCGTCGACCGTCCTCCCGTTCCACGGCGAGATCTTCATGGAGTTGGCCTGGTCCGATGCGGAGACGACCGTCCTCGTGACGGCGCTCGACAACGGTATCGGCGTGTCCGACGCGCCTGTCCGGGTCCGTTCGGTGGCATCCGGCGCGGTGTCGAACCCGGTACCCGTGAGCCCGGCGCTGACGTATGCCGGTCCAGGCAGTGCGACCGCGCCCGACGGGCATGCCGTGGCGGTGGTCGCGTTCCCGCGCGACAAGACAATCGGCTGGCACGTCATCGACACCTCGACAGGAGCGGCTCAGGCCGTCGCCGGTCCAGGCTGCAGCGATCTGGCGTGGTCGGCGGACGGGCGCTCGGTGCTGTTCGTCGAGGGAGGGCCCGCGACGACCGTGCCTGCACTGACCGTCCTCGACCTGGCGACGGCCGCGCGCGAGTTCCTCGGGTCGGTGCCCGCCGATTACCGAGGCGGCGTCTTCCGCGGGCGCTGACGAACGAGCGCGCTCGCCCGCGCTCACGGACGCTACGCTCAGCGCGGATGACCAGCCCAACTCGCGTCGGCGTCGTCGACGACCACCCCTCGATCGTCGCCGCCTTGTCCGGCGCGGTCGCGCTCGCGGACGGCCTCGAGCTCGCAGGCACGGGTGGGACCGTGGCCGACGGGCTCGCCCTGGTCCCGAACGTCGACGTCCTCGTCTGCGACGTCCAGCTCGCCGGCCATGCCGAGGGTCTCGCGGTCCTTGAGGCCGCGCAGGGGGCCGCAAACAAGCCAGCCGTCCTGCTCGTCTCGGGCTTCGGAAGCGCCTCGGTCGTGCGAGCCGCCATCGAGCGAGGCGCCGCCGGCTATCTCGACAAGGGCGCCGAGGTCGGGGCGATCGTCGCGGCGATCCGGACCGTCGCCGCCGGAGGGACCGTCTTCCGAGCGAGCGACCTGACCGCGGCCCACTCAGCCCCGCGCCGGCCCTCCGAGCGCGAGCTCGACGTGATCGCGGGTGTCGTCGGAGGCGCAACGAACGGCGAGATCGCCGGCCGTCTCGGCCTCTCCGAGAAGACGATTGAGACACACCTCCACCGGCTCTTCGACCGGTATGGGTTGTTGTCGCGAACCGAGCTCGCCGTCTTTGCGCTCAACGAGGGCTGGGCGCCGGAGCCGAGGGACGCGCGCTGAAGCGCCTCGCGGCGATCGCCCAGCTCGGCGCCTTCGCGATCACGGCCGTGCTGGCGCTCCTCCGATGGGGGTTCGTCGGACCCGGCGCGACGTTCGTGGCGCCCCCGACTCTGCTGCCAATCCTCGTCGCAATCGCGCTGTTGTGCGTCGTCGGCTTGGCCCGACGAGACCACCGGACCGTCGCGTGGCTCGCGACGATCGGTGCCGCGTTCGCCGTCACGATCGACCTGGCAACCTATGCCCGCGAGATCCGGCCATACGTCGACGACGCCACCTGGGACTGGCTCGCGATCGCCGTCAGCCTCTCCGCAGCGCTCGCGGTGGGGTCGGCCGCCGCCTACGGGTTCAGCCGGCCTCGTCTGAAGGCCGGGCGGCTCGGCGTAGAGGCCGGCATCGCCGGGACGATCCTGATCACCGGCATTGGAGCCTGGGCGA
>JBJMMH010000124.1:0-8339 GCA_045804885.1 Chloroflexota bacterium
TCGGCGCGTCGGATTCAGGAGGAGAAACGAATGATGAGATCTCGGTTGTTTGGGGCGCTGGGGGTCGTCGCCATCGTGGCGGCGGCGTGCTCCAGCAGTGGGGCCACCCCAAGCCCGTCGGCGCCGGCGGCGTCCCAGCCCGCAGCGTCGGCTCCGGCCGCGTCGGGGTCGGCTCCGGCGGCGTCAGGGTCGCAGGCGGCCGGCGGCAAGCAGTGGAAGATCGGCTATTCCAACGGGGGCGGCGTCGGCAACGGCTTCCGCGAGGAGCAGGTCTGCACGGCGAAGGCGGAGGCGCTCGCCTCCGGCGCGGTTTCGCAGCTCACGACCATTCACCGCAACACGGACGCCAACGGTCAGCTTCAGGACATCCGCGACCTGATCGCCGCGGGCGTCGATGCGATCGTGTTCAACCCGAATGACCCGGCGGCGCTCACCCCGGCCCTTGACGAAGCAAAGGCCGCGGGCATCAAGACCGTCGCAGTCGACCAGTTCGTGACCCACCCCGACACATACCAGCTGTTCAACAACCAGATCAAGTACGCCGAGCTCGGCGCCAAGTGGCTGTTCGACAAGTTGGGTGGCACCGGGACCGTCTGGTATCAGCGCGGCTTCGCCGGCGCCGGTGCCGACACCGATCGGGATACCGGCTTCCAGAACATCCTCAAGGACTACCCGAACATCCAGGTCCTGCCGAACAAGCAAGGCGTCGCGACCCAGTGGGATCCGGCGATCACCACGCAGGTCACGAACGACTTCATCGCCAGCGGTGACTACGACAAGACCACCGGAGTCTGGACGTCCGGCATGGACGTCGAGACGATCGACGCCATCAAGGCTTCGGGCAAGAAGTTTGTCCCGCTCGTCGGCACGGACCGCGGTGGCTCCGTCACGAAGTTCCTCGATGACACCGGCTATCCGGGCCTCGACGGCGCGGCGGTGACCAACACCGCGGCTGTCGGCGGCGCCGGCGTCGCCCTGGCGATCAAGCTCCTGAACGGCGAGACCGTCCAGACCGATCCGACGGCCGCGCAGCCGAACACCGTGCTCCTCGATCCGGTCCTGGCCGATGACCAGACCGCCGAGGGCAAGGCCACGCTGCAGTCGTGGCTCGTCGACGGCCTCGATCCCGCCTGGCCGCTCGGCCTCAAGGTCGAGGGCTACACGCACTACACGCCGGAGCAGGCCATCGCCTGCAAGGGCCCCAACGACTGAGGTCGCACCGCGACTGAAGGCACGGGAGGGGATGCGGACTTCCGCCATCCCCTCCCGTCATCCCTCCCCTCACCTGACGCCGGGAAGGACATGACCGTCACGGCCACGGACCTTCTGCTCGAGGCGAGCGGCATCTCGAAGACCTACGGCGCCGTCGTCGCGCTACGGGACGCGTCGCTGGGAGTGCGTCCCGGCGAGGTCCACGCACTCATGGGCGCGAACGGCGCGGGCAAAAGCACTCTCGTCAAGATCCTCACGGGCGCCGTGCGCCCGGACACTGGGACGATCTCCGTGCGGGGCCGCGAGCGCTCCGTCCATTCGCCCGCCGAGGCCCGCCGCGGCGGCCTCGTGTCCGTCTACCAGGAGCCGGCCCTCATCCCGGATCTTGATATCCGGTCGAATCTGCGCCTCACCGATACCCCGCTCGAGCCGTTCCGTCACTGGCTCGCGGAGTTGGGCCTCCCAAACCTCGACCTGTCGGACGTGGCGCGGGACGTACCACTCGCCTCGCTCCGGATCGTGGACCTGGCCCGCGCCCTCGCGATCGAGCCGGACGTCCTGATGCTCGACGAGATGACGGCGGCCCTTCCGGCCGACCTGACCGAGCGGGTCCTCGAGGTCGTCGGCCGGCAACGCGGCGGCGCGCGCTCCGTCCTCTTCATCTCCCATCGAATGATCGAGATCGCCGCGGTCTGCGACCGAGCCACGGTCCTGCGCGAGGGCGTGACCGTTGGCGTCGTCGACGTGACCGCCGGCTCCGAGGACCGGATCGTCGAGCTGATGCTGGGCCAGGTCGCGAGTGACCTCGCCCGGCCGAGCGGCGATCGAGCGGCCAGAAGAGCGCGAGCCCGCGATATCGCGCCGCGCCTGTCGGCCCGCGCGATCAGCGCAGGCACGAAGCTGCTCGACGCGACGTTCGAGCTCTACCCCGGCGAGGTGCTGGGGGTCGTCGCGCTCGAGGGCCAGGGCCAGGACGAGCTGTTCGACGTGCTGTCCGGATCCGCGCGGCCGAGCGGCGGCGAGCTCCTCGTCGACGGGACACCGATGTCGTTTCGACATCCCGCGGACGCGATCCGGTCCGGAGTCGTCTATGTGGCTGCGGATCGCGCGGAGGCGCTGCTCATGCAGCGGTCGGTGCGGGAGAATATCGCGCTCCCGGCGGTCGCCGCGATGCGGAACTGGGGGCTCATCAACCTCGGCGGAGAGCGACGGACGGTGGACGCGTCGGTCTCGCGCCTCCAGATCGACGCCCGCGCCGGTGCCGAGGTCCGGCGCCTGTCGGGTGGCAACCAGCAGAAGGTGACGATCGCCCGATGGGTCGCTGGCGGCGTCCGGACGCTGCTCTGCTTCGACCCCACGCGCGGCATCGACATCCGGACGAAGAACCAGATCTACGTGCTGCTCCGTGAGCTGGCCGAGGCCGGCGCGGCCGTTCTGCTCTACACCTCGGAGCTGAAGGAGATTCAGCTCGTGTGCGACCGGGCGGTCGTCATCTTCGGCGGCCGGGTCGTCGACGAGATCGACGCTGCACACTCGGACGAGCCCACGCTGCTCCGCGCGGCGTACCACCTCCGATCGGACGCCGCGATGCCCGAGGAGATCGCCGCGGAGGCGGCGGGCGTGGACGCCCAGACTGTGGGGCCGACCGTGTACGAACCGCCGGTGCCGGCGGCCGGGGACGACGCCTCGACGCCGGCCGGACCGGAGACCGACGGATGACCGCGGCGACCGACGCCGTCGGCGGCATGACCGGCAACCGGACTGAGGCGATCACCGCGTGGGCGCGGCGCAACGCCTGGACCCTCGGCCTCCTGGTCTTCCTTGTCGTCCTTCTCGCCTTCACCAAGTTCATCCAGCCCAGCTACGGCGTGACCGGGATCCAGGGCCTCGCGATCTCGGTGCTGCCGCTGGCGCTGGCGGCGGTCGGCCAGGCGATCGTCGTGATCTCTGGCGGGATCGACCTCTCGATCGGCTCGGTGATGGCCCTGACGAGCGTCGTGGCGGCGTCGCAGATGCTCAACCAGGGCGAGGGCTTCGGTGTCGCCGTCGTGATCGGCGTTCTCGTGCTCGGTGTCGTCCTCGGCGCGATCAACGGCGCGCTCGTCGTGATCACGCGCGTGCCCGACATCGTGGTCACGCTCGCGATGTCGTTCGTCTGGGCGGGTTGCGCGCTGCTCGTGCTCAACCGGCCGGGCGGCGGCTCGTCGACCTGGCTCAAGGAGATCATCAAGGGCTCGCTCGGCAACGAGTGGATCCCCAGGGCCGCCGTCGTCCTGATCGTCATCATCGCCGTGATCTGGATCCCGCTGCGGCGCTCGAAGGCAGGCCTCCGGATCTACGCCGTCGGGAGCGACCGGCTCGCGGCATTCCGGAGCGGCGTCTCGGTCGGTCGGACCAAGGTCCTCGCGTACGCGCTCCTCGGCCTGTTCGCCGCATTGGGCGGCCTGTCGCTGACCGCGAGCACGGGGATCGGGACGCCGGTGCCGGGTCCGTACACGCTTCTGAGCGTGGCGGCGGTCGTCCTGGGCGGGGTGAGTCTCGCCGGCGGCCGTGGCGGGATCGTCGGGCCGCTGATCGCGGTCGCGATCCTCCAGTTGATCCGGACCGACATGACGTTCCTGCGGTTCGACCCCAACCTCGCGGTCGTCGCGCAGGGCGCGATCCTCATCGGCGTGGTCATGGTCGGCAGCCTCGTCCAGCTGCGACGGCAACGCGGATGAGCGAGGCGACGGGCAGCGTGGCGACGCGAAGCCAGTGGCTCACGCTGGCCGGCTGGCAGCGCCTGTTCCGCGACCGGCCGATCGTCCCGCTGCTCGGGCTGCTCCTGATCCTGCTGATCGTCCGCGAGCTGGCCCGGCCGGGTGTCTTCAGCGCGGACTTCCTGGGGGTCACGCTGCGAGCCGCCGTGCCGTTGGCGATCCTCGCCGGCTGCCAGACGCTCACGATGCTCACCGGCGGCATCGACCTCTCCGTCGGCGCCGTCGCATCGATGTCGGGCTTCCTGGTCGCGACGCTCGTGAACGGCCAGGGCCTCGCGGTCGCCATCATCGTGCCGCTGATCGCCGCGGCGCTGGTCGGCCTCGTCACCGGCATCGGCGTGGGCGTGTTCCGGGTGCATCCGCTGATCATGACGCTCGGCATCGGCCTGGTCGTTCTGGGGCTGGCCAACGTGTGGCAGCTGAAGATGGTCCAGACCGGGGCCGGCGTCCCACCCGCGATGCGGTCGCTGGGTTCGGACCGGCTGTTCGACATCCTGCCGTACAGCCTGGCGCTGTTCGTGCCCCTGGCCGCGGTGATCCTCGTGGGCTCGCGGCGGACCGGATACGGCCGGATGCTGTACGCGATCGGCGACAACCCGATCGCGGCGCGGCTGTCGGGGGCTCGCGCGTGGCAGGTCCTCGTCGTCCTCTACATCATCTCGGCGCTGATCGCGGCGGTCGCGGGCTTCCTGATCTCGGGCTTGACGAATGTCGCCAGCGTCACGCTCGCCGACTCATATGTGCTCCCGTCGGTCGCGGCCGCGGTCATCGGCGGGACGTCGATCCTCGGGGGCCGTGGCGGCTACGCGGGGACGATCGTCGGCGCGCTCATCCTGACGGTCCTGACCTCGCTGCTGTCGGCGATGGGCTTCCCGGAGGCCGTCCGCCAGGTGCTGTTCGGGGCGATCATCGTCGTCGTGGCCGCGGCCTACACGCGGGTCACCGGCGAGACGTGACCGGCCCGACTGAGACGGCCTCGCCATTCCGCTGTCTGGGCCTCGATCTCGGCGGAACGTCGACCAAATGGGTGGTTGTCGATCGCGCCGGCGACTCCTGGCGCGTCGTCGACCGCGGCCAGGTCGCGACGCCGCTCCATGACGGCGAGGCCGCGATCCTTGGCCGGCTCGTCGAGGTCGGCCGCGCTGCGACGGAGCGGTGGCCCGGCGTGGCCATCGCCGGCGTCGGTGTGCCGGGGCTGTACGACCCGGCGGCCGGTACGGCCCGATTCTTCGTCAACTTCCCGGGCGGCTGGCATGGAACGCCGGTCGCGGGCCCGGTCGGGGCGGCGCTCGGCCTGCCGTGCGTACTCGTCAACGACGCCCGGGCGTTCGGGCTGGCGGAGCTGCGGTTGGGCGCGGGGCGCGCGGCGCGCACCATGGTGGGCCTGACGCTCGGAACCGGCGTTGGCGGCGTGATCGCGGTCGACGGGCGGGTCCACCAGGGCCACGACGGGACAGCCGGTGAACTGGGCCACCAGACGATCGAGCCCGACGGGCCGTGGTGCGGCTGCGGCAACCGCGGCTGCCTCGAGTCGTTCACCCGCGCCGACCAGATCGCGGCCGCGTGCGGCACGGCGACGGCCGAGGACGCCGTGTTGCGGGCCCAGGCCGGGGACCAGCGCGCGCGGGATGGTCTCGCGGAGGTGGGGCGGTATCTGGGAATCGGGATCGCGAACATGATCACGGTCATCACGCCGGAGCGGGTGGTGATCGGCGGCGGGGTCGCGGCCGCCGGCGAGCTGCTGTTCGATCCGATCAGGGCCGAGGTCGCGCGGCGAGTCAAGACGACGTCGCTCGACGAGGTCGAGATCGTTCCGGCCGAGCTCGGGACGTGGGCCGGGGCGATTGGGGCGGCGATCCACGGGGCGGAGTCGGTCGCTATCGCGCCGGTCGCGGACCCCGTCGCGTAGCCCGTGGCGCGCACGACCGTCCGCGGACGGCTGGTCCTCGATGAGCGGGTCGCGGTGGGGACGCTCGACGTCGAGGATGAGCTCATCGCGGCCGTCGAGCTGGCGGACGCATCTGGCGACGAAGCGTTGCCGTTCATCGCCCCTGGGTTCGTCGACGTCCACGTCCACGGCTGGGGCGGGTTCGATGCGATGGGCGGGGCGGCCGCGCTCGACGGGATGGCCCGCGGATTGCTGCGGAACGGCGTGACCTCATTCCTGCCGACGGCGGTCACGGCACCGCTCGCGACCCTGGGAGCATTCGCCGCGTCAGTCCGCGCGTGGCACCCGGGCGCTCCTGCCGACGGCGCCGAGCCGCTGGGATTCAACCTCGAGGGTCCGTTCCTCGCGGACGCGAAGCGCGGTGCCCACGACGGGGCCCATCTGCGTGCCCCGGCCGACGTCGCCGCAACGGACCTCGAGCCGCTGCTCGACGGGCTCCGCGTGGTTACGGTCGCCCCGGAGCTGCCGGGCGCGCTCGATCTGATCCAGTCGCTGGCCGGCCGCGGCGTCGTCGTGTCGCTGGGCCATTCAGCGGCGACGGAGCGACAGGCCCGGGCGGGCTACGCGGCGGGCGCGAGATCGACGACGCACCTGTTCAACGCGATGACCGGCGTCGACCACCGCTCGCCCGGCCTCGCCGTCGCCGCGCTCCTCGAGGACGACGCGTGGGTGGAGCTGATCGCCGACGGCATCCACGTCGAGGCGGCCGTCTGGCCGTTGATCCGCCGCCTCAAGCCGGCTGACCGGGTGCTACTCGTCAGCGACGCCCTCTCGATCGCGGGGACCGACGTCGCGCAAGGATCGATCGGAGGCCTCAAGGTCGAGGTCCGCGGCGGCCGGGTGACGCTCGCCGGGACGTCGACGCTGGCGGGCTGCGTCGTCGGGCTCGACACGGGCGTCCGCAACCTGGTGCTCTCGGGGATCCCGCTGCCCGACGCCGTCGCCGCGGCGACACGCGTGCCGATGGGACTGCTCGGGGTGAACGACCGCGGCCGGATCGCGGCCCGGCAGCGCGCCGACCTGGTCGAGCTCGACGAACGCTACCGGGTGAGACGAGTCATGCGATCCGGAGCGTGGTTCGCCTAACCCGTCCACGCCTGAAGCGCCACTGCTAGCGCGCGGGCATCGCCGCGAACGTCTTGTCGATGTCCTCGAGCATCCGGACTGTCGCCTCCGTGACGACCTGCAGGTAGCGCTCCCCGAACTCGGCGTTTGACTCTCGGGCGTCGCCCCACGTGCCGCTCTTGGTCGCCCGATGGACCGAGCCCGGCGTCGTGAAGAAGAACGCCGTGTGGACCGCGGCACCATTCGTCACGTCGGGGAACGGCGGCATCTCCGCATTCGCGGCGTCCATGTCGACGAGATCGGGATTGATCGCCATCACCGCCGACGTCTCGCCCTTGTTCGCGTGGAGGCCGTTCGAGGGATCGAAGAACTCCGCCGCCTCGTCGGCCGTCATCCCGTCCCAGTAGTTGACGGGAAATGCGCGCGTGCCGTCGGGCAGACGCGGCGCGGCGTTCGCGCAGGCATACGCGATCGCGAGCGTGTTGTCGTAGTGGCCGTTCAGGAAGACGATCCGGCTGAACCCGACCGTCGCCAACGACACCGCGACGTCCTCGATCAGCGCCATGAACGTCGGGATGCGGATCTGGACGAGGCCCGTGAATCCCGTGTGCGGGTATGAGAGGCCGTAGTTGATCGTCGGCGCGACGGCGGCACCCACGCGTCGCGCCACTCGGCGGGCGACCTCGTTGGGGACGAGCACGTCGGTGAGGAGTGGGCCGTGCGGTCCGTGCTGCTCGGTCGAGCCAGTCGGGACGATGACGCTGTCGTGGCCCGCGGCGAGGAATGCCTCCACCTCCGGGCTGGTCATCTCGCCGAGGAACACGGTCGGCGGCTTCATGCGGGCCTCCTTCGCTTGCGTCAGGCGATCGTCGTGGTGAGCTCGCCGATGCCCTCGATCCAGCACGTGACGACGTCGCCGGCGCGGAGATGGTCGTCGGGGCCGATCGGGCCGGCGAGGCGGGCCGGCGTCCCGGTCGCGATCAGGTCGCCGGGACGGAGCGCGACGTGGCGGTCGAGGAACTCCAGGATGTCGCCAATCCCGAACCGCAGCTGTTCGGTGGAGCCGTCCTGGATCGTCGTACCGTTCACCTGGCAGCCGAGCCGAAGGGCCGCGGGGTCGAGCTCGTCGGCGGTGACGATCCACGGGCCGACCGGGCAGAACCCGGCCATCGACTTCCCGAGCAGCCACTGGTCACCATCGAGCCACGGGTCGCGCGACGAGACGTCGTTGACGATCGTGTAGCCGAAGACGTCCGCCGACCGGCCGACAACCACGCCCAGCTCGCACTCGGCGTCAACGTTCGCTGTCAGCTCACTGTCCCAGCTCAGGCCCGCGCGGTCGGCGGCGACGCTCG
>JBJMMH010000125.1:0-8642 GCA_045804885.1 Chloroflexota bacterium
CGTCGGCGGCCGCGAACGCGCGGCCGCCGCAGGCCGATGAGCGCCTAGACGTCGCTCATCACGTCGCCGAGGTGCTCGATCGTCGACGCCGACCGCGACCGCAGCACGAAGTACAAGACGATCCCCGCGATCATCCAGATCGCGACGAGCGGCGGCACGTAGCTGTACGGCGCCTTCAACGGGTCGAGCGTGATGTCGAACAGCGGGATCGTGAGCCCGCCCAGCACGCCCAGGAACGCGGGGATGAGGAGAAGCACGCCGAGGATCGGCAGGACGGCGTGCTTCAAGACGTTGAACTCGTCACGCCGCTCACCCAGGTAGAAGCCGATCGCGGCGACATTGACGGCGATATACATGCCGGCGAACAGCAGTCCGAGTGCGTAGCCGATGAAGATGTACGTCGTCAGCGGACCGCCGGTCTCGACGCCCGCGAACAGGAGCCCGAGACCGACCGCCAGGATGATCCCGAGGATGCCCTGGAGGTGGACCGCCGCGACCGGCGTCCGGTAGCTCGGGTGGATCGCGGCGAGGGCCGTCGGCAGGACGCCGGCTCGGCCCAGCGCGAAGATCGACCGGGTCGAGGCATTCGCCCCGGCGTTGGCGTTCGCGAGCGAGCTGTTGAGGATCGCGAACGTGACCAGGAGGCTGCCGATCCCGGGCAGGACCTGCTCTGCCATGCCGCCCCACGGGTCGGCGTTGTTCGAGGTCAGGAAGTCCGACTGCATCTTGTCGGGCCCGAAGAAGACGGTTGCCGCGTAGTAGCAGAAGACGTAGAAGGCGCCGATCAGGACCGCCGACAGCAGGACCGCCAGGCGGATCGTGCGCTTGGGATCGCGTGTCTCCTCGGCGAGTGGCGCCGCCGCTTCGAATCCCACGAATGCCAGCAGGCAGAAGACCATCCCCTGGAGGGCCGGCTTCAGGCCGTCTTCGCCGGGGATGAAGACCGAAAGCGTGTTCTGCGATCCCGCGTTGATGATCAGCAGGAGCGAGACCAGCAGGAAGATCCCGATCTCGATCAGCCCGAGCGCCACGCCGACGCGCGTCGAGATCGTGACGCCTCGGTAGACGAGGAACCACACCACCAGCCCGCAGATGACGGCGAGCGGGAGCCACAGAAGGTCGTTCTCGTAGCCGGTCAAGGTGGTGATGAACCCGGCTCCGAACAGCCCGAACGAGGCATACAACGCGGCCGGCACGACGGGCTCCGCAAGCAGGAACGCCCAGGCCATCAGCCAGCCGGCGAAGGAACCCAGACCGCGCGTGACGTAGGTGTACATCCCGCCGGCGGACGGCAGATGCCGCGCCAGCTCGCCGATCGAGTACGCCGTGAACAGCGCCGCGACGAGGGCGAAGACGACGGCGAGCGGCGTATTGCCGCCGGCGAACGAGGTGGCAGCGCCGATGGAGAGGGCCGTGGCGACCGCCGGCGCCATGTGCGTGATCGACTGGAAGAGGACCTCGGTGAGCCCGATCGCGTTTCGCTCGAGGCTCTCCGCGGGCGCGGACGCGGACGTGGACTCGGCCATCCCAACCTCCTCGAATCGGCCGCGTGGGGGGCGTGCGGCCGTCGAGCATCGTATGCACGCTGGCAAGTCCCGTGAAGGGCCAGAAACCGTAGGCTCGGGCACGATACGCGCGGAGGACACCTCGAATGACAGTGCCGGAAGCCACCAACGGCGGCTGGGTCGACATCAGCATTCCGCTCAGCGATGCCGTCCCGATCTTCGAGGGCGACCCGCCGTTCGGGCTCGATCGGGCGTTCTCGATGGACGGCGGCGGGATCTGCAACGTGAGCAGGCTCCACATGGGCGTCCACACCGGGACCCACCTCGATGCGCCGGTTCACTTCATCGACGGCGCGCCGGCGAGCGAGTCGATCCCGCTCGACGCGGGGATCGGGCCGGCGTGGGTCGTCGACGCGAGGAGCGTCACGAGCCGGGCCATCGGCAGCGCGGAGGTCGGCGACCTCGAGATACCGGCGGGCGAGACACGGCTGCTGTTCAAGACGCGCAACTCCGCGCTCTGGGGCGAACCGGGATTCGCGTCCTCGTTCGTCGGCCTCGACGCGGAGGCGGCCGGGGTGCTGGCCGCTCGGGACGTAAGCCTCGTAGGGATCGACTACCTGAGCATCGCCCCGTTCGGCGATCCGGTCGGGACCCACCGGACGTTGCTCGCCGCCCGAATCGCCATCCTCGAGGGCATCGACCTGCGCGAAGTCTCGCCCGGACCGGTGGAGCTGCTCTGCCTGCCCATCCGGCTGATCGGCAGCGACGGCGTCCCCGCCAGGGCGCTCGTTCGGCCGCGCCGATGAGCGGGACGTCGATGCAGGCCGTTGCGGTCCGGCCCGGCGTCGCCGATTCCGTGCACCACCGCGAGGTCCCGCGACCGAACGTCGGCGACGTGCGTGACGACACCGGCGTGCTCGTCCGCCTCCTGCGCGTCGGCCTCTGCGGCACTGATCACGAGATCAATGCCGCGGAGTTCGGCGAAGCGCCGCACGGCGACAACTTCCTGATCCTCGGCCACGAGAGCCTCGGCCGGATCGAGGAGGTCGGTGGGAACGTGCCCTCGACACTCAGGGCCGGCGGCCTCGTCGTCGCGACGGTGCGGCGGCCGGGGACGACGATCTACGACCGGATGGGCCTCCAGGACATGACGACGGGCGAGGATTTCACGGAACGCGGGATCCGCCGCGCCCACGGATTCCTCGCCGAGTACTACGTCGAGCGCCCGGCATTCCTCGTCCCGGTCCCGGACGCACTCGCCTCGGTCGGCGTCCTGGTCGAGCCGACATCGATCGTCGAGAAGGGCATCCGCCAGGCCTACGAGATCCAGCGCCGGCTGCGGATCTGGGAGCCGGCCCGCGCGGCCGTCCTCGGCGCCGGTCCCATCGGGCTGCTGACGGCCCTCGCACTCAGGCTGCGCGGCATCGACGTCACGGTCCTGTCGCGGCGCGAGCCGCCGTACCTCAACAGCGACCGCGTGGAGGCGATCGGCGGCCGCTACGTGAGCACGTCGTCCTCGTCGCTGTCGAAGGTCTCCGACGACACCGGGCCGTTCGACATCATGCTCGAAGCGACGGGCTACAGCCCGCTCGTGTTCGAGGCGGCCGACGTCCTCGCCCCCAACGGTGTGCTGATCCTGGGCAGCGTGACCGGCGGCTCGCGGACGGCGACCGTGCCGGCCGACCGCATCAACCAGGGGTTCGTGCTCCACAACAAGGTCATGGTCGGGACCGTCAACGCCCACCCGGACGACTTCGCCGAAGCCGTCCAGGACCTCCTCCGGGCCGAGGCGTTCTACCCGGGCTGGCTGGAGCGGCTGCTCACGCGGCGGATCGACGGACTCGACAAGCTCGACGACCTGCTCGACGTCCTCCACGACGACCAGGGCGCGATCAAGGTCTACGTGCAGATCGCGCGCGAAAGCTGATCCGTCTCAGGCAGCCGGCAGGCTGAACCAGAAGCGCGTCAGCCCGTCACCCGATTCCGCACCGACCGCGCCACCCGCCGCCTCCACGAGCTGGCGGACGATCGCCAACCCGATGCCGGCGCCGCCACGGGCCCGATCGCGCGATTTCTCCACGCGGTAGAACCGCTCGAACACGTGCGGCAGGTCGTCCGGCGGTATGCCGGCGCCGGTGTTCGAGATCGAGACGAGGACGTCGGCGGGGCGACGCTCGGCACGGACCGCGACCCTGCCGCCGGACGGCGTGTAGCGGATCGCGTTCTGGAGAAGATTGCCGACGACCTGGGCGAGCTGGTCGGGGTCGCCGCGGGCGGGCAGCCGCGCCGGGACGTCCATATCGAGCGCCAGGGAGGCGCCCAGGATCGCCGGTCGGGCGAGATCGACGGCCGATCGGACGATCGCCGCGAGGTCGAGGTCGACGAACGCGGCCGGCGTCCCGGCATCACCGGCGGCGAGCGTGTCGAGCGACCGCGACAGCCGGACGAGCCGCTCGGCCTCGTCCAAAAGCGACTCGAACGTCGCCCGGTCGGGCTCGATGACCCCGTCGCGGAGCGCCTCAAGGTAGCCCTGGAGGTTCGTAAGCGGGGTCCGCAGCTCGTGGGCCGCATTGGCGATGAATTCGCGGCGCATGCGTTCCTGCTCCTCGAGCGCCGACGCCATCTGGTTGAAGGAATCGGCGAGGCTGACGATCTCCTCGGGCCCCGTCCTCGGGATCCGGGCCTCGTAGTCGCCTTCGGCTATCCGGCGAGCGGCGCGGCTGATCTGGCGGAGCGGCCGCGTGAGCCGGGCACCAAGCAGGCCGGCGACGACGGCTGCGACCACGACCGCGACGAGGACCGTCCCGACGACGACCTGGCCGACGGCCTCGTTGAACATCTCGCGGCTCGAGGCGGTATCCGTGCCGTGCTCGGCCATCAGTTCCGCGAACGACTGGCCGCCGACGAGCATCACCCCGACCGCCAGGATCCCGACGGCGGTCCCGCTGACGACGAGCGCGGCGAGCGCGACGCGGAGCGCGATCCCGCCGGGCCGGCCGGTCACCGGCGGGGGGTCCCGGCGCGGCTCGCCCGGTCGGGCTCTGGCGCCGCCCGGTAGCCGACTCCGCGCACCGTCGCGACGTACCGCGGAGTGTCGGCGTCGTCGCCGAGCTTGTCGCGCAACCGCCCGATGTGGACGTCGACAGTGCGGTCGAGGATCTCAGCTTCGTCCTGGCCGTAGACCGCGTCGAGCAGCTGGTCGCGGGTCAGGACGCGGCCGTCTGCCTCGAGCAACGCCGACAACAAGCGGAACTCGATCGCCGTCAGGGCCACGAGCCGACCGTCGATCCGGGCCTCGTGGCGCTCGCGATCGAGGACGAGATCGCCGCGGCGAAGTGGCTCCGCCCGGGAGCCGCCCGTTTCGGCGCCTGCGTCGGCGCCCGAGGAACGCTCGAGGATCCGCTGGACCCGGAGCACGAGCTCCGCCGGGGAGAACGGCTTGGGCAGGTAGTCGTCGGCACCGGCGGCCAGCCCCGTGATGCGGTCGTCGGTCAGGCCCCGCGCCGAGAGGATGATCACCGGCGTTCGATCGGTCCGGCGAACGGCCTTCAGCACCGCGATCCCGTCGACCTCCGGGAGCATCACGTCGAGGACCACGAGCGCCGGCATCTCGAGGGCGATCGCCGAGAGCGCGGCCCGGCCGTCGCCTGCCTCGATGACGCGATAGCCGGCCCGCTCGAGATAGGTTCGGACGAGACGGACGATCTTCGCGTCGTCGTCGACGACCAGGATCGGCCGGGCCGGGGTGGAACTGCCTGGCGTCACGGGCGGCATCGTAGGACGTCGCCGCGTTGGCGGGATGACGCTGCGATGACGATCATTGGTCGATGCGCACCTCGGCGACGCCCGGCCCCTCGCCGGACCCGCTTCCGGCCCCGCCGACGCGGATGCGGTTCATCCGGCCCTTCACGACGCACATCTTCAATCGCGTCAGTCGCCGGTTCGCGGGACGGCTGCCCTGGTTCGGGATCCTGACCTATCCCGGCCGCAAGAGCGGCAGGACCTATCGGACGCCGCTCAACGTGTTCCGGCGCGGCGACTCGTTTGTTTTCGCGTTGACGTACGGCTCGGACGTCGACTGGGTGAAGAACGTCGTCGCAGCGGGCGAGGCCGGGCTGCGGACACGGGGCCGCGACCTCCGCCTCGTCGAGCCGGAGCTGTTCGTGGACCCGCGTCAACGGCAGATGCCCGCGCTGATCCGCGCCTTCCTCCGCTTCAACCGCGTCACGGAGTTCATGCGGATGCGGATCGCCTGACGCGCCGCTCAGATCGCCTCGGCCAGCTCCTCCAGCGTCCCGACGACGACGGCCGCACCCGCCGCGCGCAGCGCGTCGCCACCCACCGCCGAACCGGCCTCGACGCCGATCGCGATCATCCCTGCCGCGACGGCCGAGACCATGTCCCAGGTCGAGTCGCCGACGTACCAGCAACGCCCCGGATCGACGTCCTCCTCCTTCGCGGCGTAGAGCAGCAGGTCGGGCTCCGGCTTGGCGTTCTTCACGTGGCTGGCGTCGATGATCGTCGGCTCGGCCTCGAGGCCGAGGGCGTCGACGGATGTCTTCACCTGGTCCTTCCGGCTCGAGGTCGCGATCGCCCACTTGATGCCGGCCCGGCCGATCGCCTCGACGACGTGGGCAACGCCGGGCAATGGGCGCGGATCGCGGTTCAGGCGTTCGTACGTCTCGCCGCAGTCCTTGTCGATCTGCTCGGCGCGGGCGTCGTCGATCGGACGTCCGTTGAGCGCGGCGGCCTCGCGCGCGAGCCGCCGCCCATCGAGGCCGATCATCGGCGCGAGCTGGTCCCGGGTGATCCGAAAGCCGTGACGCTCCAACGTCTGAGTCCAGGCGTCGATCCGGGTTTCGACGGTGTCGACGAGGGTTCCGTCGAGATCGAAAAGGATCGCCTCGGGGCGAGGGAGCGAGCGAGCGGCGTGGTCGGGCATCGGCCTACGGTAGCGGGCGACGATCCTCAGCGGCGCGCTCGGAGCCCCAGGAACAGCGGGATCTCGGCAGCCGCGCGGTCTCCGGCCCTGCCCTGGGCCGGCCGCCTGTCGTCGAGCGTGTCGGGGATCTCCAGCATGGCATCCACGCCGAAGCCCTCGGCCGCGAGGCCGTTCACGTAGTCGGAGATCGGCCGATGGAACGACCTCGTCGGCGCCCGGTCGCCGAGCGCCTTCATCGGGACGGCCATCGGAGTCAGATACGCGTCGACGCGGCGGTAGACGAGCTTCCGGCCCTCATCGAAGCCCCATCCGGCATGACGCGGTTGGCGGAACGCGGGATGGGTCATGACGATCACGATCCGGCCGTTCTCGCGAACCGCCCACGCCGCCGACGCGAGGACCCGATCGAGCGGGTCCATGTCCTGGATGCTGAGGAGGAAGACGACGGCATCGAAGCTCGCCGGCCGCAGCCCCTCCGCGGCCGGCAACCGGCGGGCATCGGCGACCAGGAACGTCCCCGCGCGGCCGTGTCGCCTGGTAGCGCTCTCGATGAGCTTGGGGCTCGAGTCCACCCCGGTGTAGCTCGCCCCCGCCGCCGCGACCTTCGGCGCGAGCACGCCTTGCCCGGCCCCGATCTCGAGCACGCTCTCGCCGCGCCGGAGCTCGAGGAGATCCAGTGCCGCGGGGACCGCGAGCGCCTGGTGATACCGACTGCCCTGCTCGCCGACCCAGCCGTCATACCACGTCGCGACACGGTCCCAGCTGGTGTCGCCGCCGCCGGCTGGCCGCGCGGAGCGGGGGCGTCGTGGGCCATCGGGTCGGGCAGCCGGCGCGACGCGCGGCCGCCGGGGATTCGAAGGCATCAGATCGCCATTGTCGCGGCTCACGCCGTCGGCCATCGCGCCACAATGTCCACGTGCTGACCATGCGCGAGGCCGTCACGCCTCGCTGCCCCGACTGCCGGTCGATCGACTGGTTCCGAAACGGCTGTGTCATCGCCGTGTTCGACGGTGACGTCGACCTCGAGTGCGGTCGATTCCAGCGGCCCGATCCGGCGCTGGCAAGCGCGACGTGGTCCTGCAACCAGTGCGCCTACGAGGTGGCGCCGGGATCCGCGCTCGAGCGCGACCTGGACGCCATTCGGTCGAGGACGTGCCGCGACACGACGGTTGCGTGACGGCAGAGCGCGCCATCGGGCAGGGAGGGGGTTGGGGTGGCCTAGGGGTCTCGAACCCCTAACCTGCGGATCCACATTCCGCTGCTCTGCCGATTGAGCTAAGGCCACCGCGGGCGCCCCGATGGGCGGGGGCAGTCTACAGGATCATCGCGCACCGACAGCCTCGGGCGGAGTCACGTTGACGGCCGACGCCGCGAGCCGTTAGGCTGCGCGGACAACTGAAGACTCTTATCAAGAGTGGTGGAGGGACCGGCCCTGTGAAGCCCGACAACCTACCGGCGGCGACGCCGGCAAGGTGCCAAATCCGGGCAGGTCCTCCTGCGAGATAAGGGATATCAGACCCTTCCTCCCAGGAAGGGTCTTCTGGTTTTTCGGCGGTCGACTCCCTCCCCTCGGAGGACCCATCGATGTCGACCGTGACCCTCGACCCAAGCGCGACAAGCCCCGGCTCGACCGTGGCGTCCACGCCACAGGGCGCCTCGCACGTCGCCGGCCTGCGGTGTCGGGCGTGCGGCCGGCCCGAAGAGATCGGCCCGAACTTCGTCTGCACCGCCTGCTTCGGCCCGCTCGAGGTCATCTACGACTACGAGGTCGCCCGCGAGCGCCTCACCCCGGAGGCGATTGCTGCCCGCCCGCCCGGTATCTGGCGGTACCTCGAGCTCCTCCCCGTCGACGCGGCGCCGGTGCGAGGACTGGCCGTCGGGTCGACCGCGCTCGTCGACGCCGGTCGGCTGGGCGCGGAGCTCGGGATCAACCGGCTGCACCTCAAGGACGACACCCGCAACCCAACGCTCAGCTTCAAGGACCGCGTCGTCGCGGTGGCCGTCGCGCGCGCCCAGGACTTCGGGTTCGACACGATTGCGTGTGCCTCGACCGGCAATCTCGCCGGCGCTACGGCGGCCGCCGCGGCCGCGGCCGGGCTCCGTGCCTTCGTATTCGTCCCCTCGGATCTCGAGCCGGCCAAGGTCGACCATGCGCTCAGCTATGGCGCGACCGTCGTCCGGGTCGACGGCACGTA
>JBJMMH010000126.1:0-14527 GCA_045804885.1 Chloroflexota bacterium
CCTTCTGGGCGGTGTCGGGGACGAGGATCATGACGATGTCGGCCTCGCGGACCGCGTCGGCCACGTCGGCGACGCGCAGCCCGGCCTCCTCGGCGAGCGACCGGCTCTTCGATCCGGGTGCCAGGCCGACGACGACCTCGACGCCCGACTCGTGCAGGTTCAACGCATGGGCGTGGCCCTGCGAGCCGTAGCCGATGATCGCGACCGTCTGCCCGGCGAGCGCCGCAAGGTCAGCATCGTTGTCGTAATACATCCTTGCGGTCATCGTTCTCCTGCCTCTCCTGAACTGGCACGCTCAACGGTGGGCTGACGCTCGCTCTCCGAGGCGCGAGGCGGAGCTCCGCGACGCCATCGCCCCGAGGATTTCATCGTTTGACTGCCTCCTCGATGGATGTCGAGCCGCGCGACATCACGACGGCTCCCGTTCGCACCAGCTCCTTGATCCCGTAGCCGCGCACGAGCGCGACGAAGTTGTCGACATCCGATTCCGGTCCCGTCACCTCGGCGACGATCGCCTCGTCGGCGACGTCGAGCACGCGGCCCTTCGAAAGCTCGACGAGCTTGAGGACCTCGCCGCGCGTCGCATCGGTCGCCCGGATCTTCACGAGCGCGAGCTCCTGGCCGATCGTCGCCTCGGATGTCACGTCCTGGACCTTGAGGACGTCGATCAGCCGATAGAGCTGCTTCGCCGCTTGCTCCACTGCGACATCGTCACCGTGGAGCGTGATCGTCATCCGGCTGACGTCGGGCTGGTCGGTCCGGCTGACCGCCAGCGAGTCGATGTTGAAGTTGCGCGCCCGCATCAGCGACGACACCCGGTTCAGGACGCCCGGTTTGTCGAGGACGATCGCGATCAGGGTGTGACGGCGGGTCTCGCCGCCACCGGGCAGTGCCCGGGCCGGCGGCGTGGCGTGGGCCGGCGCGCCGGTCGCCGTCGCGGCCAGCGGATCGGTGCCGGGCGCGGCACCGGCCGGAACGCTGGGAGAGGCGCCCGGTCCGGTGCCGGCCGGCACCTGGCCATTCGTGCTCGGGTCGGCGCTCACTCGTCGGCCCCGCCCCATTTCTCGATGAGGTCGGACAGGCCCTTGCCCGCCGGCATCATCGGGAAGACGTTCTGCTCTTCAGCGATCTCGAACCAGATGAGCGCCGGACCGTCGACAGCCTGGGCACTCCGGATCGCGTCGTCGACCTCGTCGGGCGTCGTTGCCCGGAACGCCGGGATGCCGAACGCATCGGCGAGCTTCGCGTAGTCGGGACCCTGGAGGTGCGCCGAGTGGTAGTTGCCGGCGTAAATGATCTCCTGCCACTGGCGGATCATCCCGAGCTTCTTGTTGTCGAAGAGGGCGATCTTCACCGGGATCCGGTCCTGGACGAGCGTCATCAGCTCCTGGAACGTCATCTGGAAGCCGCCGTCGCCGGTGATCGCCCACGTCTCGCGGTCGGGTCGTCCGAGTGCCGCCCCCATCGCGGCCGGGACGCTGAAGCCCATCGTCCCGAGGCCGCCGGAGCTGACGTGCGAATTCGGCTGTCGGAAGCCCGTGTATCGGGCGAGCCACATCTGGTTCTGGCCGACGTCGGCGACGTAGGTCGCCGCATGACCGGTCAGCTCGCCGATCCGGCTCACGACGTAATCGGCGGACAGCAGACCGTCGCGCCAGGCGCCCGAGCCGTGCCAGGAGCTGCCCTCGGACTCGCGTCGCCACTCCGCGAGCTCCGCGAAGTACTCGGTGCGCGCCACCGGGTCGACGGCCGCGACGATCGGCGTGAGGGCTCTCAGGACCCGCCCGGCATCGCCGACGATCGGGACCTCCACCGCGACGTTCTTGCCGATCTCGGCCGGGTCGATGTCGACGTGGACGATCCTCGCGTACGGGGCGTAGGTCCGGACGTTTCCGGTGACGCGGTCGTCGAAGCGCATCCCGATCGCCACGAGGAGATCGGCCGACTGGATGGCGCGGTTGACGTGCTTCCAGCCGTGCATGCCCATGTAGCCGTAGCTCAGCGGGTGCGTCTCATCGATGGCGCCGACGCCCAGGAGCGTGTGGGCGACCGGGGCTTGCACCTTCTCCGCGAACGCGACGAGGTCGTCCCAGGCCTCGGCATGGAGGACGCCGTGGCCGGCGAGGATCATCGGCCGCTTTGCCTTCGCGATCTCCTGCGCCGCGAGCTTGAGCTGGCGGCCGTTGGGCTCGACATTCGGCCGGAAGCCCGGCAGGCCTGCGATGACCTCATCCTCCGTCGGGTGAGTCGCGGCTGTCTCCTGCTGGAGGGCGTCCTTCGTGATGTCGATATGGACCGGGCCCGGCCGGCCGGTGCGGGCGATGTGGAACGCCTCGGCGATGACGCGCGGGAGCTCATTCGCGTCCCGGACAAGGTAGTTGTGCTTGGTCATCGGCAGGGTGATGCCGTTGATGTCGATCTCCTGGAATGCGTCCTTGCCGATGAGCGCGGCCGGGACGTTGCCGGTGATCGCAACGATCGGGACGGAGTCGAGGAGCGCGGTGCCGATGCCGGTGACGAGGTTCGTCGCGCCGGGCCCGGATGTCCCCATGCAGACGCCGACACGGCCGGTGACGCGGGCGTAGCCGTCGGCGGCGTGGGCGCCGCCCTGCTCGTGGCGGACGAGGACGTGGCGAAGCTCCGGATAATCGCCGAGGACGTCGTAGAGCGGCAGGATGACGCCGCCCGGGTAGCTGAAGAAGACGTCGACGCCCTGGTGGAGGAGCGCCTCGCAGACGACGTCCGCTCCGATCCGAGTCCGGTTCCGCGGCCGTGCATCGTCGAGCATCGACTTGCGGGCCGCCTCCACGGCCGCGGCGCCGGAGGTCCCGTCGCCCGGCACGTGACTCCGGCGGGCGTCCTGGCCGGACGCCGGACTCGGCGGTTTCGCCGGGGTTCCCTTCGTCATCGTCATCGGTCGTCTCCCGCTCCCTCTTCGTGCTCTCGACACTGCGAAACGCAACAAAAAACCCTCGCTTCCCGGCGAGGGTCCCTTCGGTCTTCGGATGGTGGCGCCTAGCGTCCGTCCCTCCGAGTTCCTCCGTTCTCCCGCCGGGAGCCGGTAATAAGCCCGAGAAGGCTGTCCAGCCCGAGAAGGAGCGAGCGAAGAATCCCGACGAGCGATACGTCGTCAAGGCCCGAGTTCATCGGCACGGAGACGCGACGGCCGTCACTCGTCACGACGACGGCGACATGGCGGCGATCCCGGCCGTTGAACATGCCCAACTGGTCTCCCACAACGTGTCGACGGACCGGATACCGGTCGCGTGTTCGGCAGTCTACGAGGCGGTACAGGATCGCGCAACCTGCCGGACCCCACCAGAGACCACCGTGAGCGCCCTCCTGTCCTCGGTCGCCGACCCTCCCCGACAAAGAGCGAGACCGCCGGGTGTCCGGCGGTCTCATTCGAGCCTGGGTCCAGATGGACCCAATTACTTCCAGCGCTGACCGGCCTCGATCACGAGAGCCGAGCTTGCCAGTGCCGAGACGACGAGGAGGACCCGGAAGGCCTGAGCCTTGAACATGCGGGTCATCGCGTCAGTCCCAGCGCATCCCAGCGCCGATGGTGAGGGCCATTGATGCGAGGAGCATCACCGCCCACGTGAAGCGAGCCAGGTACTTCTTCACGATATGACTCCTTCGAGTCTGCCAGACGTCGAGCCCTCGGCGGCCGGGCGGTCTTCCGTGACGGGAAGATCCCTGGCTTTGCGTCGCCGTCTCACGACGGTTTTGCCCTGGACGAGGTCGCGGCGGAGGAGGTAGTCCTCGGGGTGAACGATGGAAGTACCCGTGCCTGTCCACCATGGCCCATCCGTACCAGTCCCATCCGACTTGCGAGGCAGTGCGTTCAGGCATCACCCGGCTGGTCGACGACGACGGAACGCGGGTCGCGGCGCATCGTCGTGACGATCACGACCACCACCCCAAGCGCCAGAATCGCGTCCCCGATGCTGAAGATGTTGTTCAGCGGAAGCCACGGCGGCAGCGCGAAGATGTCGGTCAGCGGCTCGAGCATCGGATGGGCGACGACGGCGCTGTTGGAGTAAATCACCGGCTGTGCCTTGCCGAGGGCGGCCATGGCATCCGGCGACGCCGGCATGAAGCCGCCGTTGGCAAGGATCGCGGCGAGGTTGCAGGCTGCCCCGAGGGCGACGAGTGGAATGCCCGGCATGTCGAGGTTCCGAAGCACCGCCAGCACGACCATGGCCGTGCTCGCGACGTACAGGAGCGGCCCGAGATCGCCGACACGGGCCGCGACCGCATCCTGGAACAGGACGACCTGAAGTAGGAAGCCGACGAACACGAGCGGCCACCACCGGAACCTGATCTCCCCGAGAGCGGACAGCTTGCCGCCGAGCAGCAGTCCGACGATCAGGCCGACGACAACGGCGTAGAGGATGAACATCGATGGCTCCGAGACGTCGGTTCAGGCGCTGCGAAGCTTCACGCGCCGCCGGGCCAGCGGCGCCTGCTCGGGCGGCACCGGCTCCAGCGTATCCGCGACTGCTGTCGGGAGACCTGGCGGGCCGAACGTCTTCGCCGTGAATGTTGCACCATCGACCGGCCTCGCGAACAGGTAGCCCTGCCCGAACTCGCAGCCCATCTCGCGCAAGCGATCGAGCTGTCCGCCGTCCTCGACGCCCTCGGCGATGATGCGCAATCCGAGCGTCCGGCCCAGCGCCACGATCGCGTGGGCGAAGGCCCAGTCGTCGCTGCCCCCGCCTGCCGAGCCGATGAACTCGCGAGCGATCTTGAGGATGTCGACCTGGAATCGGCGGAGGTATCCCAGCGAGGAGTAGCCGGTACCGAAGTCGTCGATCGCGATCCGGATGCCGAGCTGTCGCAGGGCCTGGAGCCGGGCGATCGTCGTGTGCGTGTCGTGGAACATCGCGGTCTCGGTCAGCTCGAGGACGAGTGATGTCGCGGGGAAGCCCGTCTCATCGAGGATCCGGCCCAGGTCGTCGACGAAATCGGCGTCCTGGAGCTGCGCAGCCGAAAGGTTGATCGTCAGCACGAGCGGCTCCCGCCGAGGCCACTGCTTCTGCCAGCTCGCCACTTCGCGGCAGGCCTCGAGCAGCACCCAGCGGCCGAGGCCGAGGATCGCCCCACTCTCCTCTGCGAGCCGGATGAATTCGTCGGGACCGACGATGCCGCGGGTGGGATGCCGCCAGCGCACGAGCGCCTCGACGCCGTACAGCTCACTCGTCGCGAGGCCCATGATCGGCTGGTAGTAGACGGCCAGCTCGCCGCGGACGATGCCGCGTGACAGCTCCGACGACAGTGCGTGCCGCTCGATGATCGCGGCATGCATCGTCGGCTCGAACACGGCGTATTGGCTCTTGCCGAGGGCCTTCGCCCGGTACATCGCGACGTCGGCGTTGCGCAGCAGATCGTCGGCTCGCTCGCGCGGGTCACGCGCGGCGGCAAGTCCGATGCTCGCGCTGATCGAGACCTCCTGGCCTTCGACGGGCACGGGGACCTTCAGTGCCTCAAGGAGACGCTGGCACACCGAGAGGGACCGGCTCAGGTCGGCGACGTCATCGAGCAGGATCGCGAACTCGTCGCCGCCGAGGCGGGCAGCGACGTCACCCGCCCGGACGCAGTTCCGGACGCGATCGGCAACCGCGACAAGGAGATGGTCGCCGGCGACGTGGCCCATGCTGTCGTTGACGACCTTGAAGTCGTCGAGGTCGACGAACAGCACGACCGGCAGCAGGTCGGGCGTGGGCAGGACGAGCCGGGCGTTGACTTGCTCCGTGAAGAGGTTGCGATTGCCAAGGCCTGTCAGCGGGTCGTGATAGGCCTGGTAACGCAACTCCTCCTTCAGCCGTGACAGCTCCGCGAGCGACTGTTCCAGCTGGCCGTTCTCGAGGGCGGTGGCCGCCTGGTTCGCGAGGGTCTCGAGAAGCCGGAGGTCTTCGTCGGTGAACGACGTCGCTTCCGTCAGGCGGTTCGCAATCTGGATCGAGCCGATCGTGCCGGCCTCCCCTCGAAGTGGCGCGATCATCGCCTGGCGGACGCCATCCGACCGACGGTCGCCGGCGGCCGGGACGTGGAAGAACGCGTGCGGCTCGGACTGGACGCGCATCCGGATCGGATCGTCGGCCGCGAGCGTCAGCGGGACCATCGTCGTCGGCGGCTCGGCCTCCGCTGTGCGGGTGAGCATCGCGTCGCCGTCGGCTAAACGGGGGTACAGGACGACCTCGGCCCGTTCGGCACGGAACATCGTCCGGGTGTGCTCGAGCAACGCGACGATCGCCGAATCGAGCTCCGGCGAATGCTGCAGGATCCGGCCGGACTGATAGAGGAACTCCAGTCGCTGGCCCTTCTCCCGCTCGGACAGGTACGCGCGGTACGCCAGGAACACCGTCGCGAGCGGGACCACGAGCAACCACAGCAGCCGGGGCTCGACCCACAGGATCGACACCGCGAGCAGCGCGAGGCTCGTATTCGCGACCGCGACGAGCGCGCCGAACTGGATCATCTCCGGCAGCTTTTGGTACTGCGGCGCGCCGCCGGACAGCGAGATCGCAGTCGCGATCGCGAAGGCGCTGACCGCGGTCGCAGCGAGCGTCCCGGCGAATGCCGCGATCCAGTCGACGCCGGTCGGCAGGCCGGCCGGCGATGCGATGAGGTTGAAGACCGTCAGCGACACGACGGCCGAAATCGCGAAATTGGCGAGGTTGAACGCGAACTTCAACGGCGGCTGGCGGAAGTACACAAGGGCCGACCCCGATCCCAGCAGCATCGCCAGGAGATACTGGTCGGGCGAGAGCAGGAAGAGACCGAGCACCGCCGGGAACTCGCTCAGCGAGAAGGAGTGCTTCTCCCGCCGGAAGTGAACGTCGACGACCTTGAGCTCGGCGAGGAAGAACCCGATCGCGAGCACGGGCCACGGGACGTTGAACGGCTGGGCCGGGGCCGGTAGCCCCCGAAGCTGGGCCAGGTACAGCAGCACGGCGGATGTCGCGATGCCGGCGCTGAACGTCCAGACCCGGACGCTCACCGGGATCGCGGCTAGCGCCAGGCGAACCGACCCGCCGGCGACAACCGCCGACGATTCCGACTCCCCCGTCTCGACCCGTTGGGCGCTGCCCGTTCGGGACATCAGACCTCCAGCGCTTGGTCTCCGTGTCGGCATTGTGTGGCCGCTTCGGCCCGTCTGGCCGGTGAACGAAGGTACCGGTCGAGGCAGGACGAAGGTCACCGGACCACATCGGACCAGACCAGTCCGCACACGCGATCGCCACTCGAGGGGCGGATGCGAGGCCGGGGACAGCCGGGCCTCTGTGCTAGCCTGACGGGCCCCGATTTCAGCCAGGATTCGAGTCGTCATGAGCCACCCGCGAACGATCGTCGAGAAGATCTGGGACGACCACGTCGTCCACGAGGAGCCCGGTGCGCCGGCCGTCCTCGCGGTGGACCTCCACCTCGTCCACGAGGTCACCTCGCCGCAGGCTTTCTCCGGGCTGCGTGCCCGCCGTCTCCGGGTCCGTCATCCGGAGCGGACGGTCGCGACGGCCGATCACTCGACCCCGACGCATCCGCGCTCGCTGCCGATGGCCGACCCGATGGCGGCCGCGCAGGTCGACCAGCTGACGAAGAACTGCGACGAGTTCGGGGTCCCGCTCCACGGCCTCGGCTCGCCGAGCCAGGGCATCGTCCACGTCATTGGACCCCAGCTCGGGCTGACCCAGCCGGGCATGACGATCGTCTGCGGCGATTCCCACACGGCGACACACGGCGCGTTCGGCGCGCTCGCATTCGGGATCGGAACCAGCGAGGTCGAGATGGTCCTCGCGACCCAGACGCTCCTGCAGCGAAAGCCCCGGACCTACGAGGTCCGCGTCGACGGACGGCTCGCCCCGGGCGTGAGCGCGAAGGACATCATCCTCGCGCTGATCGCCCGGATCGGCATCGGCGGCGGCACGGGCCACGTCTTCGAGTACACCGGCGAGGCGATCCGCGCGTTGACGATGGAGCAGCGCATGACGATCTGCAACATGTCGATCGAGGCGGGCGCCCGCGCCGGCCTGATCGCGCCGGACGAGACAACGTTCGAGTTCGTCCATGGCCGGCGGCACGCGCCGCAGGGGGCGGAGTGGGACGCCGCGGTCGAGCGGTGGCGGTCGCTCCCGACCGACGAGGGCGCCACCTACGACCGGTCGATCGCCATCGACGCGGGTGCCCTCGAGCCGATGGTCACGTACGGCACGAACCCGGGCATGGGCATCCCGATCACGTCGAGCGTCCCGTCGCCCGAGGAGCAGGCCGATCCCGCCGCCCGCCGGGCGCTCGAGCGGGCGCTTGAATACATGGATCTCCAGCCGGGCCAGTCGATCCTCGGCCAGAAGGTCGACGTCGTCTTCGTCGGATCGTGCACCAACGGCCGGATCAGCGACCTCCGGCTGGCGGCGTCGGTCCTGAAGGACCGGCGTGTCGCCGACGGCGTCCGGGTCATGATCGTCCCGGGCTCCGACGAGGTGAAGCGCGAGGCCGAGCGGGAGGGCCTGCACGACGTCTTCCGAGCGGCCGGCGCGGAGTGGCGCGAGGCCGGCTGCTCCATGTGCATCGCGATGAACGGCGATCAGCTCTCGCCGGGCCAGTACGCCATCTCGACGTCGAACAGGAACTTCGAGGGCCGCCAGGGCAAGGGCGGGCGGACGTTCCTCGCGTCGCCCCTGACGGCGGCGGCGTCGGCGATCGCGGGCGTTGTCGCCGATCCGCGGCGGCTCTCCGGCATCGAGTCGATCGCCCCGGTCGGCGGACGCTGAGCCGCGAGGACGCAGCGATGGCCGAGCCATTCACGACGTTCACGAGCCGGGTCATCCCGTTGCCGGCCGAGAACGTGGACACAGACCAGATCGTGCCGGCGCGCTATCTGAAGGTAACCGACAAGGCCGGCCTCGCCGAGGCGCTCTTCCGCGACTGGCGCTTCGAGGAGGACGGTTCGTTGCGGGAGCCACGTTTCGTCCTCGACCAGCCGGAAATGGCCGGCCGCCGGATCCTGCTCGTCGGCGACAACTTTGGGGCGGGGTCGTCGCGCGAACACGCCCCGTGGGCACTGACGGCATGGGGCATCCGGGCGATCCTGTCGACCTCGTTCGCCGACATCTTCCGGAACAACGCCCTCAAGAACGGCGTGCTGCCCATCGCCGTCGAGGAGGACCAGCACCGCCACCTCTTCGAGCTGGTGGCCGCGAATCCCGACACGGAGCTGACGGTCGACCTCGAGGCCCAGGCCGTCCACCTGCCGGGCGACGAGGACCTCCCGTTCGAGGTCGACCCGTTCGCCCGGATGATGCTGCTCGCAGGGACCGACGAGCTGGGGTACCTCCTCGCCAAGATGGACGAGATCGACGCATGGGAGGGGTCACACCCGGCGCGCGTCAACACGGTCGTCGCGACCTGATCGACCTTCCCGTCGCGCCATCGTCGGCGATGATCAGCCGTTCTGGAACCGATCACGACGGAGCGTCGTCTCGGCGGCGATGAACTCGATCGTCGTGACGCGTCTCGCCGTCGCGCTCGCCGCCACCGCCCTGTGCCTGTCACTTGTCGCGTGCTCCAGCAGTGCAGCGCCGAGCCCGGCCTCCTCGAGCTCACCGTCGCCCACGACCGCACAGGGCGGTGCTGGTGCCTCTCGCGAAGATCCCGATACAGGCGTCGGCTCACCCAGCGACCCCGGCGGCGCCGGCGGTACCGGCGGGTCGAGTGGCTCGGACGCCACTCTCCTGATCCCCCACCCCGGCACCGTCAACCCCCGCCCTGTGGCCGTCGAACAGATCGCGGTCAACGTCGAAGGGCGCCACGTCACCGCGAAGTTGAGGTGGACCAGCGGCGTCGAACCCTGCTACGTCCTCGATTCGGTCGTCGTGTCGCGCGACGCCAACGACTTCGCGGTCACCGTCGTCGAGGGCAGCGGCGACCCGAACCAGATGTGCATCGAGATCGCCCAGACCAAAGCGACGATCGCGGATCTGGGCGACGTCGAGCCCGGCACCTACACCATCTCCGCAACCGACAGCCAGATCCCGCCGACCACCTTCACGGTCGGCTGACGCCGCAGCCCGCACGACGCCTCGCGAGGCCGGCTTCAACTGCTGAAGCCGGCTCGTCCATACTCGACCGGTGAACGCGTTCGACCTCGTCGTGGTCGTCCTCGTCCTCGTCGCGGTCGTCATCGGCTTCCGCTCCGGAGCGCTCCCCCAGATCATCGGCCTCGGCGGCGCCCTGCTCGGCGGCGGCGTTGCGCTCGTGCTGTTGCCCCACGTCGAGGCGCCGCTCGAAGCGATCGACCCGCAGCTCCGTGCCTTCGTCGTCCTCGCGGCGATCCTGTTCTGCGTCGGTATCGGGGAGGCGATCGGGTCGGCGGTCGGGCGGACGGCCGCGGCCATGCTGGGCGAGGGAGTGTTCGGGGCGGTCGACCAGGTATTCGGCGGCGTCGTCGGCGGGGCCCAGGCGATCCTCGTCGTGTGGCTGACGGGCGGGCTCCTCGCCGCGGGGCCGAGCGCGACACTCGCGGCGCAGGCCCAGCGTTCATTCTTCGTCCGGGCACTGGACGGCTACCTGCCGGCGCCGACCGAGATGGCTGCAGGCCTCTCGCGACTCCTCGGCGACACCGGGCTGCCGGAGCTCTTCGTGGGGCTTGAGCCGATCCCGGCTCCGCCCGTCAAGCTGCCGGAGGATCCGCTCGTTCGGAGGATCGCTGCGACCGCGTTGCCGAGCACGATCAAGGTGACCGCGTCGACATGCCTCTCGATCTCATCCGGGACCGGGTTCGTCGTCGAGCCGGGTTACGTCGTCACGAACGCCCACGTCGTGGCCGGGGCGAGCACGGTCCGGGTCGGTCAGGGCGGCGACCTCTACGACGCGGCGCCCGTCCTGTTCGACCCCGATCTCGACGTGGCGCTGCTCTACGCGCCGCAACTGCGCGCGCCGGGCCTGGAGTTCGCGGCGACCGACCCGCCACGTGGCGCGACCGGTGCGACGTTCGGCTACCCGGGCGGACTCGCGCTCGACGTCGAACCCGCGGCGGTCGCCGGTGCCTACGCGGCCCAGGGCCGGGACATCTACGCCGATGCCCGCGTCACGCGGTCGATCCTGGAGCTCCGTGGCCGGATCGACCAGGGCGACAGTGGGGGCCCGCTCGTCCTCGCCGATGGCACGGTCGGCGGCGTCGTCTTCGCCGAGGCCCGGACGGACGCCGAGGTCGGGTATGCCCTCGCCGCGTCGGCCGTGCGCGATTCGATCCGCCCGGCGCTCGGCCGAACGGGCCTTGTCCCGGTAGGCCACTGCATCCACTGACGGGTCGGTCCGCGGCTACAGTCCACTCATGACGGAACCGCGACGCGTCGGCGCGGAGGCGGCGGTCCGCCTGCTGCACGTCGCCGACGCGTACTGGACGGCGCAGATGGCGGACCACCCGCTGTACGCGACCGCGATCGGCGACAGGCGCTACCTGACAGCGCTTGGCCCGAACGACCTCGAGGCGCTGGGCCGGAGCGAGTCGCGCCTGCGCACGTTCGTCGCCAAGGTCGAGGAGATCCCCGACCAGGCGCTCGCGGCGCCCGACCGCATCACGCGCGCGGCATTGCTTGACGAGCTGCGCTACGAGTTGGCGCTCGTCGGGAGCGGGACCGCGGCGTGGGCCGTCGACCCGCTCGACGGTCCGCAGGTCGAGCTTCTGAACGTGGCGTCGTATCAGCCGCTGGCGACGCCCCAGGATGGTGCCGCCGCCGTCGCGCGATGGCGAGAGATGGGGCCGTGGATCGATCGCCACGTCGAGCGTCTCCGTTCGACGGCCCGAGAAGGCCTGGTCGCTCCGCGGTCGCTCGTCGACAGCGTCGTCGACGAGCTCGACGACCTGCTCGCGACCGCCGACGAGGCGTGGCCCCTCTACGCCCTGCCGACTGCCGACCGGCCGCGATGGTCCGCGCTCGAGCGGATGCGGTTCTCGAACGAGCTGGCTGACGCGATCCGCGACGGCATCCGGCCGGCTTTCGAGCGCCAGCGAGCGTTCCTCGCGGACGAGCTCCGACCGATCGCCCGGCCCGACGATCGCGCCGGCCTGGCCCACGTTCCCGGCGGCGAGGCCGCCTACCGACTGCTCGCTGCCGGCCACACGACGCTCGACCTCACGCCCGCCGCGATCCATGAGATCGGCATCGAGGAGATCGGTCGTGTTGACGCCGAGTTCGCGGAACTCGGCGGGCGGCTCCTCGGCGTCGACGGGACCGCGGCAACGCTCGATCGCCTGCGCCACGACCCAGCGCTGCGGTTCCCGACCCGCGACGAGGTCCGCGAGACCGCCGAGGCCTCGCTCCGGCGCGCGACCGCGGCGATCCCTGCGTGGTTCGGCCGGCTGCCCCAGGCGCCGTGCCACGTCGTCGTGATGGGTGACCATGAGGCGAAGCACTCGACGATCGCCTATTACCGCCAGCCCGCGGCGGACGGCAGCCGGCCCGGCAGCTACTACATCAACACGACACTTCCCGAGACCCGGCCCCGCTACGAGGCGGAGGCCCTCGCATTCCACGAGGCAGTTCCGGGCCACCACCTCCAGCTCGCGATCGCCCAGGAGCTCACCGACCTGCCGGCGTTCCGCCGCTTCGGTGGCGCGACGGCATTCATCGAGGGCTGGGCGCTCTACACGGAGCGCCTGGCGCAGGAGATGGATCTCTACTCGGGGCCGCTCGATCGGTTCGGGATCCTGTCGTTCGATGCGTGGCGAGCGTCACGGCTCGTGGTCGACACCGGCATGCACGCGCTCGGATGGACACGCGGCCAGGCGATCGACTACATGCTCGCCCACACGGCGCTCGCCGAGAACAACATCGTCAACGAGGTCGACCGCTACCTCGCGATGCCCGGCCAGGCGCTCGCCTACAAGGCCGGCCAGCTGGAGATCGTCCGGCTCCGGCGCACCGCCGAGGCCGCGCTCGGCGGCCGCTTCGAGATCCGGGGGTTCCATGACGCCGTCCTCGGTGACGGGGCGGTCGGCCTCGGGACGCTCGGCGGGATCGTCCAACGCTGGATCGAGGGTTCGGCGGCGGAGAGGCGTTGAGCCTGGCGCCGCGTCAGTGCACGAACGAGTGGTCGACGTTCCGGAGCCGGTCGACGAGGCAGTGAAGCACGCTGTGCTCGATGGACGGGTAGCTGTCCATCAATGATCGGAACTCGCGCCGGCCCAGCACGAGCAGCTTGGCCGGCGTCGTCGTCGTCGCCGTCGCGGTCCGCGGGCCGTCGTCCACGAGCGCGATCTCGCCCAGGAAGTCGCCGGCCCCCATTGTCCTGACCTCCTGGCCGTGGACGTCGATCCGAACGCTGCCCTCGAGGATGACGAAGAACTCGGAACCTGGGGCGCCCTCGCGGGTAAGGACCTGGCCTACCGGCACGTCGATCTCCTCGGTGAGCTGGCCCACCTGCTCGATGTCGTGGCGCGACAGCTCCTTGAACAGCGGAACTTGCTTGAGCAGCTCAAGCTTCTGGTCGATCTGTGCCATCTCTCCCTCGTCGATGGTCAATGGGACGGCCCGGCGTCCGCGCAGCATACCGCCTTCGTGGAGCGCGGCATCTCGACCTGCGCCGCGCCTACACTTGGCGTCCGCCCGTTCCGACCTGCCCCTGACGACGAGGACGACGCTCGATGCCCGACAGCCAGCCGCGGCCCGTTTCCGATCCCGCCAAGCGCCACTCCGCCGCCCTGACGGACGGCCCCGACCGGGCCGGCGCGAGGGCGATGCTCAAGGCGATCGGCTTCACCGACGAGGACCTCGCGAAGCCCCTCGTCGGGGTCGCCACGACGTGGATCGAGACGATGCCATGCAACTACAACCAGCGGAGGCTGGCGGAGTCCGTGAAGGAGGGCATCCGGGCGGCGGGCGGGACGCCGATGGAGTTCAACACGGTGTCGGTCAGCGACGGCGTCACGATGGGCACCGAGGGGATGAAGGCCTCGCTGATCTCGCGCGAGGTCGTCGCGGACTCCATCGAGCTCGTGGTTCGCGGCCACCTGCTCGACGGGCTCGTCTGCCTCGTCGGCTGCGACAAGACGATGCCGGGCGCCGCGATGGCGATGGCCCGTCTCGACGTCCCGGCGCTCGCCCTTTACAACGGGACGATCTATCCCGGCGTGTACAAGGGCCGAAACGTGGACGTCGTCAGCGTCTACGAGGCTATCGGGGCGTACCGGGCGGGCAAGATCAGCCTCGACGAGCTGACCGAGATCGAGAACGTCGCCTGCCCGGGCGCCGGCGCCTGCGGCGGCCAGTACACCGCCAACACGATGAGCATGGTCCTCGAGTTCCTGGGACTGTCGCCGGGCGGTCTCAACGGAATTCCCGCGGAGGACGGCAAGAAGGACGAGGCCGCCCGGCGCTCCGGCGAGCTCGTGATGGACCTCGTCCGGGCCGATACCCGGCCGTCGACAGTCGTGACGAAGGCGTCGCTCCAGAACGCGATCGCGTCCGTCGCCGCGACTGGGGGCTCGACGAACGGCGTCCTGCACCTGCTCGCGATCGCCCAC